>JANLSD010000005.1:0-7425 GCA_031362245.1 Acaryochloridaceae cyanobacterium OTE_25_metabat_464
ACTGCTGAGGATGGATTCACGCTAGTAGAAGAAGACTTTTCAGAAGAATTGCTGAACGGGCCTGCATCGACTACCCTTAGAAGTATTTCCCTGAGTCAGACGAAGATAGCGATTCAAATCCTCCAGGAATTCTTCCATGAGCCTGATCCGCTCATTCAAGCCGCGAGCCTTTACGCCATTTACCAGATCGACCCGCAGCAGGGAAAACAACTGGCAAAATCTGTCATCCAAGATGAATCCACCGATAGCTTGGTTCAAGATGCAGGACGGCGATTGTTGGGTTCCTCCGCTGTCAAAGGACGTGCTGCTGTCCAAACCTCTGCCCCATTGATTCCCATACTGTCCATTGACATCACCCTGTCTGGTAAAACCGAAAATCGCACCTTTGGGCAGTCAGAGGTGAGTGTGGGCCGTGACTACAGCAACGATATTGTGCTGGGAGACAGACGTGTCTCTCGCAACCATGCTGTGCTCCATTGTGATGCCGAAGGCGTCAGCATCCAAGACCTGGGGAGTTCTAATGGGCTGCGGATTGGCACGCAAGTGGTTCGCGATCGCCAAGAACCCATTACCCCTGGCACCCAAATCTGGTTTACCCCTGGACAAGACACCGGACTCACGGTGGATTGGGAACCCCCTTTACCGACCTATGCCAGAGTCGCGACAGGATTGGGCACCCTAGAAAAAGCGCTCAAGCTTTTTGAGGTTAAATTCTTTAAGAAACTGAAAACAATACAGCTCGTCCTCTTAGCCCAAGAGGCTGAGGTTAAGACCTACCAAAAAGGAGACGTTCTTTACCGTCAAGGCGCACCGGCCAATGAACTCATGGTTGTGACGGAGGGGACAGCCAATGCGTTTGTCCAATCTGGAAACGGTCAGCAGTGGGTCGGTAAAATTGAGAAGGGTGAAACCATCGGAGAGTTGGGCGTTCTCACACAATCTACCCGTGCAACGACGGTCATTGCCGCCGATGAAATGGTGCAGGTTTTAGTGATTCAATCTGGTTCCTTTGAAGCGTTATTAAAGTCCGATGCACCGATGGTTCGACAGTTTCTACTGATGATTAGCGATCGCCTTCAAGACACTCTCGCGCACTTGTCTGACGCCAAACCACTCCAATCTTAAGCGCATATTTGACTGCGCTTTTTCTCCACCCAGCAACGTAGGATCCTTTGCTGAAGCGACCCATTGACCTAGACGCCCATGCTAAAAATCAAAGTTTTTAAGCCCCAAACGCCCAGTGAATTTCAGGAAATAGAGCTATCGTCAAATAACCTATTGGCCAAAGAGTTTCTGATTGGACGACTGCCTTCCTGTGATTTTGTGCTGCCCAACGCAAATATCAGTCGTCAACATGCCAAAATTATTTTTCAATCTGGTAGGTATCACTTCATTGATTTAGGGAGTTCGGGTGGGTCTTGGCTGAATCAAACCCAGCTCAAAAGTAATCAACAATATCCTCTTAAGTCAGGGGATGTTCTGCGCGTTGCAGAGTATCACTTAGAGATCACTGCCATTGATTTTATGGCAGAGGCGACGCTGGTGATTCCCAGGGACGGGGACATCGCTGCCAGTCTTGCCCAAACCCTAGTGGTTCAAAATTTTCAGTTGCCCATTGAGTGGATTGAACCCACTGAAATGGAGCGATGGGTCAAGGGAGAACTAACGGTGCGGTGTAGCCATGTGATTGATGAAACCCAGGATGTTAAAACATTCCGATTTGTCACCAATCCTCCTGTGCTATTTACCTACAAACCTGGACAGTTTGTGACCTTGGATCTAGACATCGGCGGCGAATCTGTATTGCGCTCCTACTCGATCTCATCCACCCCCTCCCGTCCCCATACCCTAGAGATTACGGTCAAGCGGGTTCCACCCCCTCCTGATTCCCCCACAGTGCCGTCTGGATTGGTCTCCAACTGGCTCCACGACAATGTTCGGGTTGGGAGTTCCCTGAAGCTGGGTGGGCCTTTTGGAAAATTCACCTGCTTTAGCACGCCAGCCCGAAAGCTCCTCTTCATTTCTGCGGGTAGTGGCATTACGCCCATGATGGGCATGTCTCGCTGGATTTACGATACGACAACGGACTGCGATGTCGTGTTTTTACACAGTGCCCGCAGCCCTGAAGATATTATTTACCGTCAAGAGTTGGAAATGATGGCCTGCCGTCAGCCCAATTTTCAGCTTGCCCTGACCATGACCAAACCTGCTCCTCGTCACGGGTGGCATGGTTTTACAGGACGGATTTCTGCGTCCCTGATGCAGGCTATTGCGCCGGACTTCTGCGATCGCACCATCTACGTCTGCGGGCCGGAAGGCTTTATGACAGGGGTCAAAACCCTGATGCAAAGCCTCAACTTCCCCATGGAAAACTATTACGAAGAAAGCTTTGGCCCGCCCAAGAAAGCCAAAAAAGCCAAAAAGGATACTAAGAAGGATACTAAGAAGGACGCCAAAGAAAATTCTGCAACCAAGAATTCAGCAACCAAAGTAGAACCCCAGAAAATAGCGCGAGGGTTTGGCCTTGGCGCGGCCCTTCAGGGTTTACGGATGTATGCCTCTGGTTCAGGAATCAGCGGTTCAGCGGTGGTCATTGCCCCAGAACAAGGCGTTCCCCCTCAGAAACTCGGCGGCTCAGTGTCTGAACGGGCAAGTTCTCAACTTGCCGTCGTATTTTCTAAATCTGGCAAGGAAGTGGATTGTGATGGAGAGGAAAGCATTTTAGAACTTGCAGAGCAAGAGGGCGTAAAAATTCGCAGTAGCTGCCGTGCCGGAAGCTGTGGGAGCTGTAAGAAGCTCAAAACGGAGGGCGAGGTGAGGATGGAAGGCTTTGACCCCGAAGCCCTTGAGCCGGAAGAACAGGCAGGGGGATATATCTTGACCTGTATTTCTTATCCGATGGGTCGAGTGGTGGTGGACGCTTAGGGCGTTTGAATGGGTTTTTGCGAAGGAACGGGTTTTCCCGTATGGATGACCTGTTCAATGATGTCTGCGGCGCGGCGCACGCCTCCCGCCTGTTGAATGGCGTTGGACAGCTTGAGCGCATTTTTTCGGTAGGACTCTTGTTGCAGCACTCGCTCAATGGCGGTTCTGAGTTTAGGAACCGTCAACTTTTTGAGAGAAACCACTTCGCCTGTGCCAGTCCACGCAATCCGAGCGGCAACCCCAGGCTGGTCATTGGCAATAGGAATGGCTACCATTGGCACGCCTTGCGCTAATGACTCCAATGTTGTGTTCATGCCTGCATGGGTAATGGTCAGGGTTGCTTTCTGCAATAGCGCGAGTTGGGGTGCAAAGCCAACCACTATAGGAGCACCAGGAAATTTGGGTAACGCGTCTGGACTGTTCCCGCCCCCTAAGGACAGTACTAATTGTGCGTTGAGGTTCTGACAGGCTTCGGCGATCGCCTCAAAAGTCCCCAGTAGACGATTTTGAACCGTTCCAAGCGAAGCATAAATGAGGGGTTGCCCTGTTAACTGTTCAAAGGGGAAGGTGGCGGGTTCACGACTGTCTGGATTGGAGTAAGGCCCCGTGAAATGAAAACACGAGGGCAAGGACTGGCGTGGGAACTCAAATTCAGCGGGCTGTTGACACAGTTGGGCTAACGATGAGAATGCATCATCTGAATGCTTTAACGGCGGTAAACGCCATTCTTCACGGCAGTCCCGAATCAGCTTTATAATGGGCTTTGCCGTTAAGTTGATGAGCTTATAGCCCATCTGATTGCGAAATCTTGCCCACCCGCTTGGGGAATAGGGCCATCCTAGATTGAAGGGCGGTGCATTAGGGTCTTGGTTAATCATCAGCGCACAACAGACACTGACAAAGGGCAGGTCTAGAAATTGTGCGACGGTAGATCCGCCAAAGGAGGTTTGGTCAATGATTAAAAACTCGATGCCTGCACTTTTGATGGCGGCTGGCGCATCTTTCAGCAATGAGGTCGTAATCTGCTGAAATAATGCGATCGTGTAGCGAAACGCCGCAAGCCCACTCAGTTGCCCCAATTTTGCCAAGGCTTGTTGTGTCACACCGAGGGGAAACTCTGCCTCACCCATCACTTGAAATTCTAAGCCTGCTGCTAAGGTTTTGGCTTGCGCATCCAAGGGGCCAACCAGTGTGACGCGATGTCCGCGCTGATGGAGTTCATGGCCAAGGGTGGTCATGGGGTTGAGATGTCCACTGGCACTGGGACACAGTAGTCCAATATGGGTCACGCAATGTTCCTCCCGAGCGGGTTTAATTTATAAGCCTAAGGCAGCAAAACACTAGAATCTTGCAGCTCATGCAGCCTAGCGTAAAATCCCTTTTTTGCTAAAAGTTCTGCGTGAGAACCGACTTCAATAATGCGTCCCTGCTCTAGCACCACAATCTTATCTGCATCTCTCACCGTACTCAGGCGATGGGCAATAATCAGGGTTGTGCGAGTCCCTAAAATGGAACCCATTGCAGACTGAATGGCCCGCTCCGACTCATAATCTAGGCTAGACGTGGCCTCATCAAACACCAAAACATCGGGGTTAACGATGAGGGCGCGGGCAATGCCCAATCGCTGCCGTTGTCCCCCAGAAAGCCGCACGCCGCGCTCCCCTACTACCGTGGCATAGCCCTTGGGCAATTCACCCATAAACTCATCCACCCGCGCCATTGCGCAGGCTGCCTTCACCTCTGCAATGCTAGCGCTAGGGTTGCCGTAGACGAGGTTATCCAAAATTGTGCCGTTGAATACGTCTACTTCTTGATGCACGATCGCCAATCGAGAACGGTACTGCTTTACATCCAGCGATCGCACATCTGCACCGTCCATCAGAATCTGTCCACTGGTCGGCTCAAAGTAGCGAAACAGCAGCTTTACTAGGGTCGATTTCCCCGAACCGGAGCGGCCTACTAGGGCAACGGTTTGGTTTGGCTCAATCAGAAGATTGATATCTTGGAGCACCAGACGTTCTGGGCCATAGCCAAAACTGAGGTGATTGAAATGGACTTTGCCCTCAAACCGGAGCGCTGGCGAAGGTTTGGGGCTGATCTCTAAACTCACTGCATCATTGCCAATGGGATGCTGCATAAATTCATGGAAGCGCAGCATGGAGGCGTAACGTCGGGCAAAGAATTCTGCCAAAACGCTGAGGGGTTCTAGCTCGGCATAGGCCATGCTGGACACTGTGAAAAGGGTCACAAAATGGCCCAAGGAGAGTTCCCCCCGTAGGGTTGCGACGAGCGTTAGGGTCAACACGCCAAAGACGCAGCTTTGCACCATTGTTCTTTGCACCGTACTGAGCTTCACGTAACCACGATGGATGCGATGCAGCACTATCGTGAGTTCACGGTCTAGGCGCTGGCGCTGGCGATCTAGTTCGTTGGCTTCTGTGGCAAAGGCTTTGACGGTTTTGATGTTGGTGATAATTTCTGAGGTACGGCTCTCGGTGTTTTCCATATACAGATCCAGCAAGGCTTCGCGCTTGATGATGGAGCGCAACCCTCGGAGGCTATAGCCAAAGATGATCAGGAAGGATAGGAGGAATGCGATCGCGATTTTCCACTCCAGCAGCCAAATCACGATAAAGATACCGAATACTCGGATCAGTTTTGGGATAAACTGCCCTGCCACTTCTGGATAGGACCAGGTATGGTTCGCCAGCCCCCGCGCCACCCGACCCGCAATTCGGCCTGGATTGTTTTCGTCATAGAACGCCAGGGGAAGGGTCAAGATTTTACCCAAGACTTGCTCTGTAAAGTCTCGCCGTGCCCGCAAGGGAATCGCCCAATGAAACCAGCCCCCAATCCACGGCTGGATGGGCGCACGAACGACAGAGATTACAAAAATGAGGCCCAAAATGACCCATAGAGAAAAGGAGGGCGTGATGGGCTGATGGAGCAGAGGGGCGATCGCCCCAATGAACCCTTGTAACGGTGCATCAAGGGGCTGTTTTGAGAGCACATTGAGGATTTGACCAATGCCATAGGGCACCAACAGATCCAGAATCTCAAACAGACCGGAGGCAGCAATACTGAGGACAGAAATCCCCCAATAGCCCCGAAAATACTGAACAATATCGCGATAGGAAGCCATACCTACAACGATACACAAAAAAATTTAAGGTGAGCCTATAGCTCTGCCAACCGTGCTTCTCAAACCTCAGCAAACTCAACCCAAATCAGGGTCAATCCCTAGCGCGCTCAATTGTTCAGCCAGCCGAGCCGCTGTTGATTCAGCTTGTGCTTGCCGCGCTTCAGCTTGCTCTAGGGGCGTTGGAATCCAATGGCCTTGCTCATCAAGCCACCGCAGCCACGGACGGATTCTACCTTCATACTCGCCCTGCCATAACCCCAACCCAGCCTTTAACTCTGGCATCCAAAAACGGTTATTCTCAGGCACCATAGCTTGATACTGGTTCTTAATCAGTCGATAACCCCTCAGCGTATTGCTATAGCGGTCATACAAGATGTAATAGGGTACCTTCAGAATCTGCTCATACACATCCCATTTGGTCGGCGGTTCCCCTTCTCCGGCTTCGGTTTGTCCCAAATCTTCTTTCTCTGTGCCTGGAGACAGCAACTCCACCACCACATAGGGATTTACCCCTTCATCCCAGGTCACATAGCTGAGGCGTAAATCTTCTCTGCCGTAGAGACGCGGTACCCCGATCGCCACAAACCAATCCGGTCGCTTATGCCACAGCGGATGCTTGAGATCGTAGTACAGGTTGATATCGGTGCCTGTAAAAATGCGATCGCGGGCAACGTCACTCAAGCGTAAGGTGGCGCTTAAAAGCTGGGGTTGCAAATCATGAAACTCGTCCGGCAAGCCAGGTTCTTCAGGATCTTCACTCGGAAGATCATACATGGTTGGAAATGGCTTAGTGACAGATTGCCGAAGGTTATCACGATAGGATTGGGTCATTGCTGTTCCTTGGTTTGACTCAATGAGCGGCTGTTTCTAGTATATGTCCTATAAATAATGAACCAGAGACGATCGCCGTAATCGTTGACCTTACAGCAATCCATCGTAAAGCCTTAAGTCTGCGACAGTCTGAGCTAAACCTTGTCTTTCGTAGTTCAAGACGTCCTTCTGAAAGGTCAGTTCTGTTTTTCAGTAAGTTCCGAATCCAGTCATTATGAATTTGCTCCGTCCATTTGGCTCGAAAGAGATCTGTGACTGCCAACTGCATCAAGAAGTCACGGAGCGGAGCAGGGTATGGGACACATGCGTCGAATAACGCAGTGAAGTTATTCACGTTGGCGGTAAAATATCTTCAACCGTACAATACACTCTGTGTTTGGATGCCGACGCATAACTCTGAAATGAAAGCTCAAGCCCTGGCAATTCTCGACCAGATCGCTTTCCTTCCCTTCGAGGAGTGTCAACCATTAAACCGTGACTTTCAGAGTGTTCCTGCCCGTCCTGGCATTTATGCGGTTCGACACAGA
>JANLSD010000075.1:0-17642 GCA_031362245.1 Acaryochloridaceae cyanobacterium OTE_25_metabat_464
TTCGTTAACCGAGTCGTTCCCGACCACCGGAGCAGTTTTTCGGGGGCTTGAGCAGTCATGCTTGTCACGGCAATGAGTCTCCTTAGAAAACTTCAAAGATACTGATCTGGTGCGAGAAGGAGTCTTCAGGCTTATTGGGATTTACTTTCAACAAGCTTGGGGGAATCTTAGCACAGCTATTGCTAATAGATCTCAATAAACTTTGTAAATTAGTGTAAAGAGTCTCCGGTGCTATATCGAATTCATGGTCTAAATTTTATTCAAAGTGTTCTTATAGCTGGATTTCAGGAATGTAACTGAGATGACTTGATTGATAGCTCCTCTCAATTACTTGACATAAGATATTATTAGTATGTAGTGTGGAGCTGCGGGATAGACTTAACGAGTTGACCAATCCTCGTCAAAAGTCGAATGAAAATTTATTGCTAATTATTCTTAGTAAATTAATGGCTAGAAGTGAGTGGATTAGGCTATTTGAAGCCCTCAGCAATTTAAAAAGCCCTGCTCCTAGATTGGATCTAAGAACAGGGCTAGAGATTAATTTGTTTATATAGGATTTAGCCGCAGCAAAACGATGCTGAAACGGCATCACCGCGACCTAAGCTAAACAACCTAAGTAGGTTGGCCTAAATAAACTGAACTAAGACAGGGAAAACTGAAATCGACTCAAGTCTTTATGGAGCAAGAATCTTAGACTACTTTGGATAGTTCAGCTTTTCAGCCCTCACCTACTTAGACGGGCTATATCAGTTGCTCAGAATCTTTTGAACAATTTGGGTACCCGTCACCGCCTGCCAACCGAATAAGCCGAGCAACGCAATATTGATTGAAATATGGCTATAGCGAGCAACACCATTTCCCTTTTGCATAAAAGGGGTAAGGCTTGCAGAAATCGCAATCAGTGCCGTCATTCCCAGCCCAGCCAGTAGGTGCGGGCCAACAAACAGTTTTTGGTTGTTGATGTAGGTCGCGGCCATCCCGCCAATGGTTCCCATCACCATCAAGGCGAGGAGTAAGGAACTGGCTTGGTGATGTTTAAGATTAAATTTTTGTTTGATCAGCTCTTTCTTTGCATCTCCTTCCGCAGCGCGAGTGCGACGGATTTGAACGCCTAAGTACATCGTGTACAGGGTCAGAGCCAGTAACGCCCACATTGTGATTGGATGCGCAAAATCAACAATTGGTTTTAAGGTCGGAGAAAGAGTCATGGCCTAAATATAAAGAGAGCAGGGCAATTAAGCTTTTGAGTTAAAAAACGTTATAAAAATTATCATACGCTACGAACGCGGGTCTAACACAGGTTGATGGCGTGTGAGCAATTTGACTTAGGTAAGCGGATTGAAGGGCGATCGCCCCTGTTTTCTTCTCTTTCAACCCAGTTCACTCCCGAATACTAGCCAATAGCGTTCGGGTTAACCTAACCGATTCATGGGCCGAGACAGTGACCCGAGGCTGGGGTAAACATGCGCCCCTCAAATTTGAATCGCGGAAGTCAACACCGTCTAAGGAGTCAAAACGCAAATCAGCATTAGAAAAGTCCGTTTTAGCCAGAACAGCATGGGTGAGAGTTGCAGAACAAAGATCGGCCTCGCTCAAATTAGCACCGGTTAAGTCTGCTCGACTGAGGTCAGCACCCTCTAAATTTGCACCTTGCAAATTGGCATACCGTAAGTCAGCCCCTATCAACACCGCCGCGCTCAAATTTGCATTTTGGAAATTGACCAAGCGTAAATCAGCATTCCGTAAAGAGGCTTGACGCAAATTCGAGTCGCAAAACACTGCCCGAATTAAATTGACCCGATTGAGGCTGGCCCGTACAAGGCATGAGCGACTGAAGTCAGCTCGCCACAGCATTGCGCCGTCAAGGGTAATTTCCTGAAGGTTCGCATCCTGAAAGCCTGCCCCAGAAGCAGTTGACTGCGTTAAGTCAGCACCGCTTAGATTAATATCTCTTAGACAGACTTCGCTCAGATTTGCATCGCGCAAGCTGAGCTGGGAAAAATATCGATCTCCTACCGAGTAGCACTCTAGAAGTTCAGCAGCATCCATCATCCAAAACTCGTGATATTGAAGGCTATGGTCTGTCCCAAGAAGGTTGATCTCAGGCAACAGCAAAATTCTTGAGCTTGATTTAAGTTGTGGGTGTGCTTATAATTTTAAGCTCCCCATGTAAACAAATGTAACAGATGTATTTAACTTTTGTAAAGTTTTTTAACATTGCTTCTGGAAAATTGTGGAGAAGCCCGTGAAAACGCCTTTGGCTAAAGAGATCGCCAAGATTAAATCATAAAGATATATCTTCGAGCACAACCCCAATCCTGAATCTTTAGAAGCCTGAGCGTAAAGGCTGTAGTGTCTTAGTCGATGGTATAGATAGCGTTAAATGCCTGTTTGCAGAATTACCACATACCCCCGTTTTATTTCATCAAAAGAGGATGATCTAAGCCGTTACAGCTTAAATTTCTGCCATTTTCTTGATTTAGCGCGTAGTTTGACGCATAGTGCAGTCTGTAGGCTAAAATACAGGCCCATCCGTTGTAGACCAACAGATCCCCATGCAGACTGTTATTTCCGTCCCGCTTCCGCAAAACCATTACAACGTCGTGCTAGCGGCTGGGGGACTCAGTCAGATTGGCGCTGTCCTTCACAATCCAGATCTCGTATCTTCGCCCTTGGGCAAAAAGATCTTGATTGTTTCCAACCCACAAATTTGGAAACACTACGGTGAAACCGTCTTTAATTCCCTAGTAACAGCCGGATTTGACGTGGCGCGCTGCATCTTGCCCGCTGGAGAGCGTTACAAAACCCTTCGTTCAATTGAAAAAATCTTTGACAGTGCTTTAGCCCATCGGCTTGAGCGATCTTCCGCGATGGTGGCCTTGGGCGGCGGTGTGATTGGCGATATGACTGGGTTTGCAGCAGCAAGTTGGCTGCGGGGCATTGCGGTGGTGCAAATTCCCACAACGCTCTTGGCGATGGTGGACGCTTCCATTGGCGGGAAGACTGGAGTGAACCATCCCCAGGGCAAAAATCTGATTGGGGCGTTCCATCAGCCGCGCTTGGTGCTGATTGATCCAGAAACGCTGAATACGTTGCCAGTGCGTGAGTTCCGTGCTGGGATGGCGGAAGTGATCAAGTACGGCATTATTTGGGATGCAGGTTTATTTGAGCAGCTTGAGGATTCGTCCCGCATTGATCAGCGGCGCTGCTTTTCGGCGGCGCTGCTGATGGATATGTTGCGGCGCTCTTGTCAGGCCAAGGTAGATGTGGTTTCTCAGGATGAGAAAGAGTCGGGGTTACGGGCCATTCTGAACTATGGTCACACCATTGGTCATGCCATTGAAAGCCTTACCCACTACCGAATGTTTAACCACGGGGAAGGGGTTGGCCTGGGGATGATTGCGGTGGGAAAAATTGCAGTGCGGCTGAAGTTATGGTCTGAGGATAGCTGTGATCGCCAATTTCGCCTCATTCGCAAGGTAGGCTTGCCCACTCAACTCCCGGCCTCCTTTGACACAGAAGCGGTTCTAGAGATGCTGACAGCAGATAAAAAAGTTCAGGCTGGACGGGTGCGATTTGTTATGCCCAAAGGCTTTGGTAAGGTAGAGATTACAGATCAGGTGCCCCCTGACGCAATTTTAGAAGCCCTTCGTGATCTACAGGTAGCCTAGAAATGAGCATTGCCAGCCGAATTCAGCAACGGGTTGTGATTGCGTTGCTGCTCGCCCTAATCTGGGTGGTGGGTTTGGCCTTGCCTGCGATCGCCGTTCAATGTCAATCGATTGCGGGACAAGAGGTCTGTATCTTAAACCTCCGCCGCAGCGCCAAACATTATTGGGAATATTGGGCGCAACTCAGCGTCAACGGCGTCAAGCAGCCAGATCGTGTCTATGACTGTCGTGTATTTGCCAAGGAGCGATCGCCCTATATCCCCCCTGAGTTGTCTGCTGAAACTGTCAAGGTCGAAAGCATTGGGTCACTCGTGTGCCGTCTTTATCGACCCTAGCAGGTTGTCGAGGAAATCATCTAACAGGCGGAGATCCCCCTAAATCCCCCTAGCTCTTTCAGAGCGGCTACGCCAAGAAAAAGGGGGACTTTGAATCTAATTTCCCCCTTTTTAAGGGGGGCTAGGGGGGATCTCCGACAACCTGCTAGAGAGATTGAATCAAGCGCAATAGATCATCCGTTGAGGTTTTACCGCTCATGTCAGCCCCTTCTAAGAGGCTATCGGCAAGATCGCGTTTGTGTTGGTGCAGTTCCACAATCTTTTCTTCAATCGTATCTTTGGCAACCAGACGATAAATCGTGACAGGGCGCTTTTGACCAATGCGGTGAGCACGGTCAGATGCCTGATCTTCCACCGCCGGATTCCACCACGGATCCATGTGGATTACGTAGTCAGCAGCGGTGAGGTTAAGACCCGTGCCGCCTGCTTTAAGGCTAATTAAAAAGACATCGCCTTGGCCTGCTTGAAAGGCATCCACCCGCTTTTTGCGATCTTTGGCAGGGGTGCTGCCATCCAGGTACTGATAAGAAATCTTTTGGGCATCCAGATAGTCTCGGATGATGTGCAGGTGGTCTACAAACTGACTAAACACCAAGGCTTTATGGCGATTTTCAATCAGTTCCCCCAGCACCTCCCCAAACAACTGGAGTTTGGCGCTTCCAATCTGGGCCTCCGGCGTCACCAGTCGCGCATTGCAGCACGATCGCCGCAGCTTCATGATTTCTGCTAAGACCTGGAGGTGTTTGGTGCCGGCTTCAGCATTGCTGTCGGCAAGTTTGGCGATCGCCGATCGTCGCAGCGCTTCATAAAATGCCATCTCCTCCTTGCTCAGCTCAACTTGGAGGGTAATTTCTGTGCGTTCGGGCAGTTCTTGGAGCACCTGATTTTTGGTACGGCGCAGTAAAAAAGGTTGAATCAGCTTTTTGAGTTTGCTGCGGGCCTGTTTATCTTGCTGGCGCTCAATGGGGTTGGCAAAGTGGAGATTAAAGTTGTCCAGAGAACCCAATAACCCTGGATTAATGAACCGAAACAGATTCCAGAGTTCGCCCAAGTGGTTTTCAATGGGGGTGCCCGTGGTCAGAATCTTAAATTCGCTCTGAAGATTCATCGCAGCCTTGGAGCGCTTGGTGGCAAAGTTTTTGATGGCCTGAGCTTCGTCTAATACGATGGTTTGCCACTGCACCTTTGCCAGCATGTCCGCTACGTCTTCTTGTTGGAGTAGGCCGTAGGTACAGACCAGCATGTCGAGGGGCTGGAGATTGTCGAGGAGCTGTTGGCGATCTCCCGTCCCAAACTGAATGGGATTAAGGGTGGGGGCAAACTTCTCCGCCTCTGCCATCCAGTTCATCCCCACGGAGGTTGGGGCCACAATCAAGGTTGGCCCTTGGGGGGCACGCGTTAAGATCACGGCAAGGGCCTGAAGGGTTTTGCCTAAACCCATATCATCGGCAAGGCAAGCCCCTACGCCCCAGTGGGCCAATCGTGCCAGCCACTTAAAGCCGTCAAGCTGATAGTCTCGGAGGTCGGCTTGGAGGGTAGAGGGCAGCTCCGGTTGAAGGGTCTGCATCTCCTTCATGCGTTTGATGTGGGCTTTCCAGTGTTTGTCAGCCTTGAGGTCGCCCACTTCGTCCATGAAGTCTTCTAGGGCGATCGCCGCCAGGGGATGAAACCGTGCCCCCTTGCCCTGGGACTCAGAGAAGGAACGAAATTCATCCAGGCGCTTGCGAAATTCTTGGGTGAGGGCCAAAAACTGACCGTCTCCAAGCTGAAGAAATCGGCTGGGAGATTTATCCAAGAGCTGAAGCAACTGCTGCATATCCAGCACCAAATTGTCGTCTAGCTTCAGTTCCCCTGTCGCCTCAAACCAGTCTTTTTGGCGGTTAATGTTGACGAAAAAGCTACTAGAACCCGCCTGATGGGCAATCCGCATCTTTTCGCCTTCGGGCCACTCAATAATGGCGGCTTCTCCTAAGGTTTGGAGATCTAACAGAAGCTCTAAACAATTTTCTGGGTCTTCAATCAGCCATTCCCCGTCTTCGGTGTCGTACTGGCTCAACACAGGACAAGATTCCACCACGTTCTTTGCCAGTTTCTTTTCTTCCTTCAGATTGCGATTGGTTTGGAGTCGTTCGCCCTCAATTTCCGCAATCACGGTTTCGCCACCGATGCCCGGTCTAAAGTAAGGGCCACCTTGGGAAAAGGGACGCGCCATCACCGCCACTTTTAAGCCACCCCCCGCAGGCAATAGATGGACATGGGGCGTTGCCTCCGCTGGCACTTCCTTGGCATTTTCAACCCCACCGCCAATATCTGAGTGCACTGTGACCACTCCAGACACGCCATTGATCGCCGCCAACACCCGATCCTTGGCAGATTCTGGAACTTCCAGTCGATTTTTTACCCCTAGAATCTCCGCAATCCGCCGATGCTCTGCGCTGACTTCAATCACCTTTAGTCGCGTGGGGGTTTCTTTAATCACCAAAACGGACAGATCGCCTGTAATGGCGGGTAAAAATTCGAGGGTGAGCCAATCTTTCTTACTTTTCTTGACCAGTAACTCCGGTTCTCCCTTGACGATGTCCACGCGAGTGGTGGGGGAATCTTCCCAAAACACGAGGGGGTGGCCAATGAGCGCGGCGATCGCCTTTTCTGTAAAGTCATACTCTGTCGTGCCGTAGTACCGATGGGAGGTATAGTCACTCTCAATCTGCTGACAGACCTTGAGATCGTGGGGGGTTAGATAATCAAAACTGCTTAAGTCATCGTGGAGACGTTTGAGGGCAACGGGTCGCCCTTTCGTCCAAGCCCCTTTTGCCGTAATTTTTTGTTCGCGGGGTTGAATTCCACAGTAACCAGACGTAAATGTTATCAGCCAAATCAGTCGCTGAGGGGTTTCCGGCTTTGCACTCGCCCCCGAAGCGGAGGAAGAGCCGCTGAGATTGGCTAAAGCATTCAGAGAAATTTCCCAAGATTCTCTCGGCTGAATCACATCTACCAGGGTTTTAATGTTTCCATTCACCTGTCGAAAGGCGGCTGCCTGCGCACCATGAGGGCCACGGTGCCTTAATCGGGAGAGCAATTCAGCCGCTTCCATCGCCAGCCAGCGATAGCCCGATGCTTCGGCTTCTTCATATAGCGGTTGGATTAATGCGGGAAGATGTTTTCTCGCCAGATCCAAATCCACCCAGTACAAACACATCGCACTCAGAAGGGTTGTAATGCTAGTGCCCCCTTGATATGGCGCAATACTGGTATTGGCGATAATTTTTTTGGCAGCAAGATGGCCCTGCTGCACTTTGATCACGTTCCCCAGCATCCGATGAACGCTGCCCAGCCAGTGGTTTGGCTGTTTAGAAATGAGGGTGGTATATTCCTCCGCCTCTTGCAGCCGCATCGCAGAACCATTTTTGATCAGGGCTAATACAAATAACACCCCGCTAAAGGTATCAAAGTAGGCTTTGCGCTTACCCGATGCTTTTCTGAAGGATTTGAGCGAGTGGGTGTAATGGGCGATCGCCTCATCATGATTTCCCTGCAACAGTGCCAGCTGTCCTTCAAACAAGTGGGCTTGATCCCTATAGCCTGTGGGCACCTTGGATAAGCTTTGCTGGGCGTCCTCCAAACGGCCTCGGTACAGCAGTTGCTCCGTCAACAGCAGCGGGAACATTGGGGAATCAAAGCTGTCGGCAGGAACATTACATAGGGTTTGGAGACAGTTCAAAGCTGGCTCTACGGGCAAAAGACTCAGCAAACCATTTTCTAACATGCTGACCAAGGTGGTGGCGTAGACCTGCGGCGGCATGGAAAGCAGCCACTCTGCATCAAAGGGATTGTCGCCGATCAGCACCAAAATTTCATCCAGCCCAATTTTATGGAACGCAAAGCTGTAGCGCTGGTAGTCCTCAGCAAGCTGTTCAACCCACTTTAGGTTTTTGCGGTAAAGCCCAATCCGCACTTCTCGCACAAACTGCGTTTCATCGGTAAAGATACGTGGCCCTTTGTCCCAGCGCTGACGAATGGGAAGGCAGGTTTCGATGGCTTTGACAATGGCTTCAAAGGTTTTGGATGCGATCGCTTCACGGGTTGCAATCTCACAGAGCAAAGGATGGCATTGTGGCCCTTGATTTTTTTCTTGAATCACCACCCCTACTTCAATTAGGGCATCCAGATGAGGGCGTAAGGTCGCGGTGATAAATGCCTTACGATCCGTGTTTCGGATATTCGCTTGATTCAGACATTCTAAAAAAGTCACTCGACTGATCGGGCTATAGATGACGGAAAGAAGCTGGACAATCCGTTGTCTCAGCTCTGGTAGGGCTTGATAACGCTGAACGATCTGTTCACGCAGTTTGTCAATGTTCACAGCGTTAGTCATCCTAATTCCTAATCTCAGGGGCGAGGTGATGTTTCCAGAATATATAGTAGGTTAACATCTCCATCATCCATCCCAGTATTGGATGTAGGGGCAGATTTAGATCAAGCTGTATTGCTGACGTCCAAAATAGTTTGGCAAAGCTGGCCCTTTCCAATTCTTGAATGTAATTTAGCCTTAGATCTTAAACAGATCGGTCTGGCTGGGCCATTTTCATTAACAGTCGATGGGCACTCCGTTCCGCCTCATTCTCGGCGGGGCGACGCTGAATATATTGACCATCGGGCTGAAGATCCCAGGCATGACGGTTATCACTTAAGTAGAGATCCAGGAGTTCTCGGATCTGGATGGCGAGGTCAGGATCTTCAATGGGCACAACGGCTTCTACTCGACGCTCTAGATTGCGAGTTCGCCAGTCCGCGCTGCCCATAAACACCTTAGGCCGTCCATTATTATGGAAGTAAAAAATTCGCTCATGCTCAAGAAAACGACCAATGGTGCTCATGACTCGGATATTGTCGCTGATCCCTTTAATGCCAGGTTTAATGGAACAGTTCCCGCGAACGATGACGTCAATTTCTACCCCTGTTTGGGAGGCAGCATAGAGCGCTGCAATCATGTCTGTGTCTAGGAGCGCATTCATCTTGAGAATGATGCGGCCCTTCTTGCCCCTGCGTTCTAGCTCCATTTCGCGCTGGATGAATTCAATCATGCGATCGCGCAAATTCACAGGCGCAACCAATATTTTGCGATAAGACAACTGTCGCGAGTAGCCCGTTAAGTGATTAAACAAATCCGTCAGGTCAGCGCCTAAGTCTTCACGGCAGCTAAACAATCCTAAATCCGTATAAAGTCGAGCGGTTTTTGGATTGTAATTCCCCGTGCCAATATGAACGTAGCGTCGCAGCTTTTGACCTTCGCGCCGCACGACAAGAACAACCTTTGTATGGGTCTTTAGGCCCACCAGTCCATACACAACATGGGCACCCACCTTTTCTAACTTTCGCGCCCAGTGGATGTTGTTGGCTTCATCAAAACGGGCTTTGAGTTCCACCAATGCCACCACTTGCTTCCCATTTTCTGCTGCTGTAATGAGGCTGCTGACAATAGGGGAATCGACAAACTTAGAATCTCCCGCTGTGCGGTAGAGCGTCATTTTAAGGGTCAGCACATTAGGGTCGTAGGCGGCTTCGGCGACAAACCGATGGACGGTGGATAAAAACGAATCGTAGGGATGATGAACCAATACATCTCCCGCCCGAATAATCGAGAAAATATCCGTCTGATCGTCTTCGCTACGTGGATTGCCCAGATTGACCTCATCTTCTCCGGGCACGGGTAAGGCCGCTAACTTCTTAAGACGGGGAGGCACAACGGGCGTCCAGGGGGGATCTTTGAGTTCTGGGAACGGAAGGCTGCTAAGGGCAAACAGGTCACACAGGCTGAGTAAGCCCTCTACGGCATAGACGTCTTGATCGATTAAATCCATTTCCTCCATGAGGGTTCTCTGAAGTTCTGGGGGTGTACCCACCTGAATTTCCATGCGCATTACAGATCCAAACCGTCGCTTGCGAATTTCCTGCTCGATCGCCAGGAGCAAATCATCGGCTTCGTCTTCTTCTAGTTCAAAATCAGCATTACGGGTAATGCGAAAGGGGTGGCAGGTTTGGATTTCCATACCTGGAAAGAGCTTGTACAGGTTATGGGTAATCACCTGTTCTAGGGGTACCCCCCACCAGCGCAGGTTTTCCGTATCGTTTTTAGAAATGGGCAGTGCCACAAATCGCGGCAGTTGATCGGGCACCTTCACACGGGCAAAGTGCTCTTCGCCACTTTCGCGGTCTTTAACCACGACGGCAAGATTAAGGCTGAGGCTAGAAATATAGGGGAACGGATGTCCTGGATCAACGGCTAAGGGCGTTAAAACGGGAAAAAGCTGTTCTAAAAAGTAGGTTTGAAGGGATTCTACCTGCTGGTCGCTGAGGTCATCATAGTCCAGCAAACGGATGCCTGCTTCGGTTAATAGAGGCTTGAGCGTCTGGGAAAAATACTGATGCTGCCGAATCACCGTGGGCTTCAGCTCATTATGAATGGCGTCAAGCTGCTCTTGGGGCATCATGCCATCGGGGGTGCGCTTGGTGACATGGGCGGCAACCTGTTGCTTTAGTCCTGAAATCCGCACCATAAAATATTCATCAAGGTTGGTGCTAAAGATCGCCATGAACTTGAGGCGCTCTAGGAGAGGATTGCGAGGGTCAAAGGCTTCATGGAGGACGCGTTCATTAAAACGAAGCCAGCTTAACTCTCGGTTAAAATAATATTGAGGACTATAGAGAGATTTGGGAATAATAGACTTAGGAACAAGGGGTGTCTCTGTCATTTCCTCTAGCAAGGGCTTTTCAGCCTGGGGTTCATTGAATTGCCGACGAACTTGGTTGACTTCTTCTGGGGCAAGGGAACTGGTTGGGGTCTTGGCGGATAACTCCAAATCCTGACAAAGCTGCAAAACCTCCTTAGAGCTGAGGTTAAGTTCACTGGCAAGTTGATAAACACGGAGCTTAGAGTTTTTCATGGGCCAGGATTGGGACTCGGAAATGGATTTTGAGTTAATTAGAGATGGGGATGAGATGGGGGACCAATCGGCGGGCTTTGGGCGTGCAGCGGACTCTTGGTTCGTAGCTATTGCCCACCTTAATCCATTATTCCGTCATGGTAGCGTCACCACCACAACCGTAAAGTCAGGCTCTATTTTAGGGGATAGACTCCCGACCTGCCTGTGTTGGCAGAAACTTAAAGAATGGGGCATTATTGGATAGAATTAATTTTTTTTGTTTAGACTAATGATTTTTTGCTTCGTTGAGACGATGAATGACTTTAAAAATCAAAAATCTCTGCTGCTAGCAGCAGAGATCAAAAACAACTTTTAAAGATCCATTACAAGATTGGGTCAACTGCTCAATCCTAAATTCGTTGAAACCTTAGGAATATCTAACTTGGGTCGTCAAAGCGTCCCGTTTTCTGCCCACTTATGGAATGCTTTGGTTCAAAGCAGAATGCCTCAGCCAATGTTTACATTAGGAAGTTGTTATGACCAGCCCGATTGAAGCCTGCATTCCTCGTCCTCATGGTGGACCACCCGATGAAGTCCTGATCCAAGGGTTTGTGGATGACTTTCTTCAGGGCCATACGGCTTTTCTCTCTAATCAAAATTTGCGGACGGAGGTTCTTTTTAACAGTACGCAGTTGCTATCTTCTAAGGAAGGCGTTGTGGCGACGGCGAAGGGGAAAGATACACCCATCAAGATGGTGGTTCGCTCTAGCTCAAGCTATTGGGAGTTATTGCATAGCTGCCTCTGTGTGCAGAATTTTTATCCGTTAATGAAGGCTCCTCAGGAAGGTTGCTACATCTATCGATTTTGTGAGGCCCCGGAAGGATATCAGCTCTATTGCACAACGGCAAAAGAGCTATGGAGAGCCTGTTGGGGACGAGGGTTTGGCATGCGTTCTGGTATTCCCCTAGATTTATTGGTTTGGCGACAGGGACCTGCGGAAACCAAAGAAACTTGGTATTCTTTGCGGGGAATGGATTGTGAGAATGGTCAGTTGATCATCAAGATGCTGGGGTGGACGGAGATGATCTCCAGCACAGATCTGGTGATGTGGGCCAAGACTGATCAAGAGCCGTTCCGTGGGGATCGAGAGTCTAAGGTGAAGCAAGGACTTCAAGGCTATATTCGGTTTCGGCAGTAGGGTTAGTGCTGCCCATTGGAGGGGAGCAGTTTGGCAACCTGAGGGTTGTAGAGTCTGGTGTAGTTCCAGTAGTTTTCTAAGACGGATTTGACATAGCCTTGGGTTTCGTCAAAGGGGATGGTTTCCACAAATGCGTCGGCATCTTGGATGTTGAGGGTTTGGAGCCATTTGCCAACACTTCCAGGGCCAGCGTTGTAACTGGCGATCGCCAACATGCTATTCCCCTGATAGGTTTGGTGCGTGGCGTTGAGATACCAGGTACCTAGCCGGATATTGTCATTGGGGTTTTCGAGACTGTATTTTTTGAGCTTGACTTGGGATGCCACTTCGGCGGCGGTTTCGGGCATGAGTTGCATCAGCCCTGTTGCACCCACAACGGATTTAATCTGAGGTTCAAACCTAGACTCCTGTCGCATGAGCGCGAGTGCCAGCACGGGATTAACGGTGTTTTGACTGGCCCAATGCTGAATTTCATTCCAGTAGGGCACGGGATAGAGGGCTTGCGAGTAGCGCGGATCTTGACGGAGCGATTGAAGCAAAGGGCGTTGGGACTGCTGTTCGGGTTCGGTGAGGATGCGATCGCGCAAATTCCCTACCATAAACAGTCCGTCCAGGTATTCGCCCACTTCTAGACGCACCAACCCATCGGTCAATTGTTCGGGGATCGAAGGGGTTTGGCGATTTTGAAATTCGAGCTGCCAAGTTTCCCATGCGGTTTTCCCTTCCCCAAGTAAGTACAGCTCCTTCAGGGCATGCGAACCAACGCTCAAGGGGAGGCGACTGGTGGGTGTTTCTAGACCAATCTGCTGATTGTGAATGGACTGAAAATCTCCTACGGGTAAGCCGGAGAGAGCAGCGGCACGCCAGGTGTAGTAAGACGCTGGGTATTGCTGCAAAAGCTGGGTAAATAACTGCTGGCGCTGTTGGGTTTTCCCCAGGCGATCAGTCCATTTCCCAGCCCAAAATAGGGCTTTGGGAGCAAGGTCACTATTGGGGTTGGCTTGGGCGATCGCCGTGGCCTCTTGGGTGGCGGTATCTAACTGCTGACCTTGGGCGGCTGTCCAGGCCCGTTTCCACCGGAGGGCGGCGGCGGCTTCACCTTGACTGAATTGCGCTAGGAGTTTGGCTTCGGTGGCGGATGCCTGGGCAGAGTTGAGTTTTGTCAGGCGTTTGGCTTTACGGGCTAGGGCATCCGCTGCGTCTTCGGGGCGGTTGAGACGGGTGGCTAGGGCGATCGCCTGATCTAAAGTAACCAGTGCTGGAGCATCTTCACTCAAGTCCGCTAGCCGAATCAGCGCCTTTGGGGTTTCAGGTGCCTTGGGGAATGCTGCAATCATCCGTTGATAGGCGGCGATGGCGGTCTTTTTTTCGTCCCCCAGTTGAAGCCCACGGGCGGCGCGGTAGGCGTTGCGTGATGTGCTTGGCGAACGGCTGTAGGCGAGTCCGGCTTCTTTATATTTTTGTTTTTCCCAGTACCCAAAGGCGATCGCCTGCCAGTCCTTTGCGGTGAGCTGAGGCCCAAAGTTCTGGGTAAGGCGATCTAGATAGGTTTTATAGTCCTTGAGATGAAATCCATACTGGGCAACCAGCAGCAGCAGGGCACGGTCTTTGGGTGTTTTTTTGAGGCGCTCTAGGGCAATCTCAACGGTTTTGGGATGGGCAGGGAGGGTGGCGATCGCCTGATCCCAATCCTTCGGGTTACGTTTACCTAGGCTGTAGTAGGCTTCGCCTGCTGGGGCACTTTTGGGAAACTGCTGAATGATTTGCTGCCAAAGCTTTGTTGAAGCACTCTCTTGCTTTTCTAGAGTATGGGCTTGGGCACGGAGCGCCAGAATGTAGGGAGCCAGGGTGATATAGCGCGTTTCTAACCCATCTAGCCACTGAAGGGCATCTTTGCCAGCGCCTTGTCTCACTGCATCGGCGGCAAGGAGATAGCGTGCCTGCTGCTGTTCTAGGGTGGTTCCTTCACGGGCTAGTCTTTCTAGGAGGGGACGACGGGTTAAAGCTGGTTGAAAAGATAGGGTTAGAACGCGACTTTCGGCGGTGACTGGGGTGACGGGTGTGCCAGTCTGTGGGGGCGGAGTGGTGGGTGCCCAAAACTTTGCGACTGCAAAAAATGCACCCACGACAACTGCTCCGCCCAAACCCATTGATATTAGCAGTGGAGCCGATCGCCGAAGCCCAGATAAAAAAGATTGACGCATGGGTGAGGGGATGAAGGGGGTTGTAGGAGACTGCCTGCGATCGCATGGTTGCTCTCAGCATTTTAGGCTATTGCGATTAAGCTCTGATTCAACGCGCTTTTCTCAGCTAGTATTGCTCTATGGCAAATCGGGCTGGTTTTGTAAAAGCAAACCCTCCAATTGCCTTTGCGATATGCTTGAAGCAGTTGTTCAATAGACGGTTGACTTCAGAATGCTAAGTTCCTCTACCGCAGACAACCTAAAGCTTCATTTGCTTCTAGAACAGGCTCAAGATGGATCTGCGATCGCCACTGTACTAGAACTGCCTGACTGCCGCATTGAAGCGCCGACAAACGAACAGGCGATCGCACAGTTAAAAAGTCTGGTGACGCATCGATTAGTCAATGCTCAAGTGTTGCCTTTAGATATTTCGATGCCTGCTGCTGAAGGAACTGAAAACCCCTGGATGAAATATGCAGGGGTCTTTAATGACGATCCTTATTTTGCGAAAGTTGTTGAGACGATGCAAGCAGAACGGCGGGTGGATGATGAGGAAATGGATGAAGTCTCTCCATGAGTCTTTGGGTGCTTGATACCGATCATGTCTCGCTTTTCCTTGCCGGAAATCAAAAGGTTCGAGATCGAATCTTCTTGGGTTCTAATAATGTTGCGCTGACAATCGTAACGGTGCAGGAGGTTTTTAATGGGTGGATGTCTCAAATTAACGATCCAGCACAGTCAGAAAATTTAACTGAGCTGTACACTCGTCTATGGATAGCGTTGAACTATTTTAGGGATGTCCAAGTGGTTAATTTTGACGATTCAGCAAATGCTTGTCATCAAAGGTTGCTGCAAGAAAATAGTGTGCTCAACAAAAAACGGTTGCAAAAGGATATGCGAATTGCTGCAATCGCTTTATCGTTAGGAGCTACGCTAGTCACACGCAATTACAAAGATTTTGCTCAGGTTCCAGGGTTAGCGATTGAGGATTGGACATAAAGCACCTGTCGCGGACCGCCAATCTCCCGCTGCGCTTTGGCAATTAACCCCTTGGCCTGATTCAATGCTCTTTTCTCAGGTTCAACCACTAGTCGAACTATGCTTACGCCCTACGAGGGTTTAGATTCAATCTCTAGCTCATTCAGGTAAAGTCGCCAAACTTTAGGATGGCATAAAAACGTAACTTCATTGCCTAGAGTTAGAAAGAAATAGCTTAGTTAGTCTCGTGGATTTGCTTGATACTTTGAATCAGAAGATTTTCCATATGGCTCCAGTCCGTTGTTTTCTCACGACGCATATCTTTCATTATCTCACATTTCAAAAAACTAACAGATACCTTGATTTTCTGACGTGCTTGAAGATCAGTAAACAGGCGTTTTGAATTGCATAATGTCCTCCAATTCATATTCCATTCATGACGGATTTCTTGTTCAAGATTTTTGCATTTCGTAATAAAATCTTGCATCCATGAGATGCTTTCAATCGATTGTACTGACTCTTTTACCCTAATTATTCTTTCAACAAGTAAGGATGAACATTCAACGTATGATTTCCCAATGACCTCTTTTCTCCTGGGTCCACAGTTTTCAGGTTCAAGTTTTTCATAGACCTTGCTGACCACCTCGTCGGAAAGCTGCTCCATTGCAAGCTCTTTGAGAAGGTTACGCAGAGATCCTTGGGACTCTACAGCTATATTTGCATATTGCTTCAAAAGTGGATAGAGTATGTTCTCATCAAGGAGGTAACTTTCAATTGAATACCGATCCCATTGGAGAATTCGAACAAGAGGGGTGCTAACCAAGTTGGTTGGTTTTTTGTCATGATCAAACACAAATACATTGAGGCGTTGAATTTCTCCACGTTTTTCTGCCTCTTGAAGTCGCCGAACGTCTTTCTCAATCTCTGCACGGCCTCCAAGTTCCTTGATCTGAAAGCTTGACAAAAGTTCTGGGAAACCAAGGGGTAGAAGTTCAATATTATCTTCCCCCTCTACAAAAATTGTGCCTTGCCATGAGAGTACATCCATTGAACTAAGACCAAGGCGACGGAGAATATCAAAGAGTTCAGCTTCATCCTTTCGATCTACAGGAGTTATGTCACGCGAAGTTCGAAGATGAAATACTGAGCAATTATTTTGGTGCAGTGCTGAGGAAAGTATTTCTGCGCTATGAGTGCATATGAACACTTGCAGATCGAGCGGGATAATAATTTGAGATTGGAGAAACGATACTAAGCGGCTGCAAACGGCGGGATTTAAATGAAGTTCTGGCTCATCTAGTAAGACTATTCGGTAATGTTTTGAACGTGTTGTTTTTGATCAAGAAATCTGTTGAGATAGAGATTCAACTTTATTGAGTCCCTTATCGTCATGATTTTAGAACCTTTGCATTGTCCCAATTGTGATGGGATAGATGTCATTAAGCATGGTCAGAGTGCCGCAGGCAAACAACGCTATCGATGCCAAACGCCTGAGTGCAATAAGACATTCATTCGAGATTACAGTTATAAGGGATACTTGCCAGGAATAAAGCAACAAATCACCGATATGGCCATGAATGGTAGTGGGGTTCGAGATACTGCACGAGTGTTAAGAATTAGTCCCAACACAGTGATTGACACGTTTAAAAAAAGCCCCTCATCTAAAATTTGTTAATGAAGCTCTATTAGCAGAATTGGAACCGACTCAAACCATTGTCCGCCTTTGTCTTGCGGTCGATTCTGAGATGGAAGCGCAAGTGGATGAGATGTGGAGCTTTGTCCAATCCAAAGCTCAGCAACGATGGTTATGGTGGGCGATTAACCATCATACGGGTGAGGTATTAGCTTATGTATTGGCCAGTCATGAAGATGAAGCTTTTTTGCAATTAAAAGTACTCCTAGAACCCTTTGGGATTCTGCAATTCTATACTGACGGATGGGGAGCATATGAGCGTCATTTAGAGCCGTTTCTTCATACAGTGGGCAAACGCAACACCCAGAAAATTGAGCGCAAGCATTTGACCTTAAGAACTCGGATTAAGCGACTTGCTCGTAAGACGATTTGCTTTTCAAAGTCTATTCTGATGCATGATACGGTCATTGGACTGTTCATTAATCGCTTTTGTTTTGGACTATCTGTTTAAACCGAAAACAACATGTCCAAACCATTACCGTTTATATTTTAGCCTGTGTATTACTTTGAGCAAGTGAAACTGAGCGCTAGCTTACGATGATCCAATGAAGTATTTGCCCTGGTTGACTGACAAAAGTCCTGAAACCCCCATTCATTCGTCTTTAAGGCCAGCGATTGAAATCGCGCCTACAAGAACAAAGTCTGCCTACGCAGACTAAA
>JANLSD010000145.1:0-25061 GCA_031362245.1 Acaryochloridaceae cyanobacterium OTE_25_metabat_464
CAACAGCTCCCAAGTCAGCCAATCGCTCAAGGATCTCAATGATCGCAGCGTCAGCATGATCCAAGAAGATCCCTTTCGGGTGGCAAACAAATCGGGGAACCTCGAAAAGCTCAAAAACCAAATGCGAAAGCATATGGCAAACAAGTCTGCCAAAGATTCATTTCGAGCCTTTTGGAGCCTTCAGCACCTCAACGACCAGAACTGGCGGACAGAACTCGCCTTTTTTAATAAAGACTTTCGGCCCCTTATGGCGGCAAACTACTTTCGTCCCATCGACGAAAGCGGAGATTTTGTCGATCGCTTTTGGATGATCGACCTTGGATTTGTCGGACTCTTCGCAGCGGATATTTTGCTGCGGGTACTATGGATTCGCCAACGCCATCGAACAAGTTGGAAAGACGCGATTCTCTGGCGCTGGTATGACCTGCTGCTGCTGGTTCCAGCTTGGCGAATCGTTCGCGTGGTTCCCGTCGCTATTCGCCTACATCAAGCAGGGTTAATTAACCTGCAAAATATCCAAGACCAGGTCAACCGCAACATTGCCGAAAATATTGCGGGCGAGGTCACAGAACTCGTCTTGCTTCAGTCCTTTAACGTGGTGCAAGGCAGCGTCAAACAGGGGGCATTGCGGGAATGGCTCAAGACATTTTCCCTCGCCAACCCTACGATGGTAGATGCCAATGGCGTAGATGAATTACGAGTGATCAGTCGCCGTTTGGTGGAGGTGATTCAGGCGGTGTTGCCCAAGGCCCAGCCAGATATTGAGATTCTGGTGCGCCATGTGGTTCAACAGGCGATCGCCCAGGTTCCCATCTACCAAACCGTTCAAGCCCTCCCTGGCTTTGATCAGATTGCGGCTGAAATTTCCAAACAGATTACCCATCAAGCCCTGCAAACCCTCTCGGGCACGCTCACCAACGTTGTTGCCGATGAAATTACGCCCACTTTAGTGCAGCAATTGGGTCAACATTTTCTGGGGAACTTGCAGGTTGAGTTAAACCAAAAACAAACCCTCAGCGAAATTGAAACGCTCTTAGTGGCCTGGATTGAAGACCTCAAACTGACCGTGCTTCAGAGTTTTGAAGCCCAAAATCAGCAGCAAATTATAAAAGAAGCCGAACACACCCGCTGGCTGCGAGAAAATAGCCCCGTAGAAGTCTTACCCCAAAGGAATCCAATATAGGGCCATCCCCTAGGGATTCTCAACGATTTTGACAAACCCAGTAGCGCGCTCCAAAGCAACCAATTGGCGGTTGTAGTCTAGAATTGCTTTAATTAAATTGCTCTGAGATTGGGCCAGATCGGATTGGGCACGGGTCACTTCGAGGGTTGTTCCCACCCCGGCATCCCGACGGATCTGAGCCAGACGAAGCCCCTCGTTTGCTTGGGTGAGCGCTTCATTACTCGTCGCAATATTCGTGGCGTTGGTCTGAAGCGTAAAGTAAGCTTGCTCTACCTCAAAGCGAATGGATTCTTTGAGTTGATTGAACTGCTGGTCAAGACTTTCAATGCTTTTGTCAAACTGTTTAAGCTGTGATCGCACACTGCCACCCTCAAAGGCATTAATGTTCACCTGTACCCCCACAGAATAACCATAGGCTCCTAAAAAGCGATCCTCTAAATCATCGGCAAGGTTGAGCGCCACAAAACTCTGAACCTGAGGCTGAAGTTGACTGGCAGTGATTTTTTTCTGCAACTGCGTGATCTGGCGTTGGTATTTGTTTTGGTTCAACTCAACCCGATTATTGAGGGCTAACACAATGGTTTCTTCTAAGGAAAGCGTCCATTGGCCCGCCTTTTCCGGTTTGCTATTAGAAGGCAGCGTTACATCTGTCGTGTCGGGCAAATTAAGCTGCTGAGCCAACTGGCGACGCGCAATCCTATAAAGAGATTTCGCCTGGGTTTGATTTTGAACCGCATCGGCTAAGCTCACCGAGGCTTGGAGCACTTCAAATCGAGTGCGGACACCCGCTTGTTCCCCGAGCTGAATAATCCTTAGATTTTCCGTTAGGTTTGTGACGGAGCCATCTGCCACCGCAATCAGCGCTTGGGTTTGTTGAAGGTCATAGTAATTGGATGTCACCAATTGTCGAAGCCGCTGCAACTGCCGCTGAATCTCTAGGGCAGAATTTTTGACCTGGGTTTGGGAGGCTTGAATGGAGGCGTCCCGTTGTCCTCCTGTAAAAATGTTGTAGTTCAGGGACAGGGCACTATTAAAGTACCCTCCCGTCCCCCCTGCACTCGTTCCTGCCCGTAGGGGCAGCCCCACATCGTTGGCGGTGAGCGGCGTGAGGCTAATGGTGTTTGGCAGCACTGCGCTTTGGTTGGCACGTTGCTGAAGCTGTTGAATTTGTTGCTGAAGCGTGGTGGTCTGGACAAGGGTTGCCGTTTGCTGAAAGCGCTGCTGAAGCGTGGAAATATCTTGCTGAAGCACTTGCTGGGCGGTGGACTGCTGCTGTTGCAGGGTGCTCGCAATCGATTGGTTGGAGGCGGTGTTTGGACTATAGGAACGGTTCTGGGGCGAAAAGGAACTGCCGTCCGTGCGGGCAATGCTGCCACTCACTCTTAGCGCTGGAAATAGCGCAGCTCTGGATTGTTTGAGGAGAGCACAACTGCGCTGAAACTGGAGCCGTGCCGTCTGGATATCTGGGTTCCGTTCAAAGGCTAAACGAATCGTGTCTGGAATATTGAGGGCGAGAGTGTTTTGATGCACCACAGCAGCAGGCTGTTTGGGAATCTCTAACGGATCTTTTTTGGGAACTGCTGCGGGTGCGGCGGCGGCTTGGGGAATCAATCCTGCTTCTAAAAAGCTGAGGTTTTTGGACTTACAAAGGGTTTCTGAGGATTGCGATAGAGATGGAACCGCGCCCTTGGTTTGGGACACTGTTGAGGGCCGCTCAGTTACTTTTGCAGCCTGACTATTTTGAGCAATAGCCAGTATGGACAGACTAAAGAAAGGGGTCAGTAAACCCTGAAGTTTAATCATGAAACGTCCTAGAGCACTCCACACAAATCAAACGGCTATCCTGTCAATATCAGGCCAGCCTTGCCATTCTAAGCATCCGAGTACCCACTCAGCTACTGGAGGCGTAAATTAGGTCAAAATCTGGGCGAGAAACTGACGGCTGCGTTCTTCTTTGGGATTTAAGAAGAATTCTGCGGGGGTGGCGCGTTCCACCACTTGGCCTTGATCCATCAACAGGACGTGATCGGCAACTTCACGGGCAAATCCGACTTCGTGGGTCACAATCACCATCGTCATACCGCCCTCAGCCAGAGATCGCATCACGTCGAGCACCTCTTTAATCATCTCAGGGTCTAGGGCTGAGGTGGGTTCATCAAAGAGCATGATTTTGGGCTGCATCGCCAAGGCACGGGCGATCGCCACCCGTTGCTGCTGCCCACCGGAAAGCTGGCCTGGGTACTTATTCGCCTGTTCTAGAATGCCCACGCGCTCCAAAAGCTGCATTGCCACTTCTTCTGCTTGGGGTTTAGGCAAGCGCCGTACCCAGATGGGAGAGAGGGTAATGTTTTGGAGCACTGTTAGATGAGGAAATAAATTGAATTGCTGAAACACCATCCCCACCTCACGGCGAACGGCTTCGAGCTGGCGCGGATTTTGGGTCAGCGCTACACCATCAATGGTAATACTGCCTTTCTCATGGGATTCCAGGCCATTGAGGGTACGAATCAGCGTTGACTTTCCAGAGCCGGAAGGTCCCATCAGCACCACCACTTCTTGGGGATACACTTCCAGGTCAATGCCCTTTAAAACCTGAAACGTGCCGTACCATTTCTCAACGCCCTGCACAGAAATGATGGGTGGTGAGATATCCGGTACGATGCTGGGTGCGGTGCTGGGTACGATTTCGGGCGGTGCATCAGTCATGGTTAAGATCCTGAAGGACGTTCTAAACGGCGGCTGGCAACTGACATACCGTAGCAAAACAGCCAGTACATTAGCCCCAGCACACAATAAACTTCGCCATAACGGCCTAAATACTCTGCCTGGGAGGTAATGCTACGGGCAATGCCCGTCAGCTCCACCAATCCCACAATGGAGAGCAAAGCCGTATCTTTGAAAAGGCTAATAAATTGCCCCACAATGGCAGGGACGGAAACCCGTAATGCCTGAGGCAACACAATTAAGCCGAGGGTAAGGGGGGTGGATAACCCCAAGGCTCTGGAGGCTTCCCACTGCCCCTTGGGGAGGGATTGCAGACCGCCCACACGGTTTCCGCAAGGTAGGCGGCGCTGAAGAAGGTCAATCCGGCGATCGCCCTGACCAGTTGATCCACGGTGATTTGGGGTGGCAACAGCAGGGGCAGCATCACCTGGGCCATAAACAAAATGCCAATTAGGGGCAATCCCCGAATTAGCTCAATGTAGCCCGTACTGACCGTGCGAATGACGGGCAGTGGACTTTGTCGCCCTAGGGCCAGCAACACCCCAAAGGGAAAAGACAGCACAATACTCACCATTGCAACCAGGAGGGTGAGTAAAAAACCATTCCAGAAGGTGGTACTCACGGCGGTCAACCCTAAGCCCCCACCAATCAGCCAGAGGAGGGTAAAAAAGGTGACAAACCAGAGCAGTGGGAGCCATGTTTTGAGTGATTTCCCCCAGGACTGCTGTTGAATCAAGACGCCTAGCCAACCTGCACCCACGCCCACGCCCGTAATCAATGCCAGCCAAGCAACAGGAGAAAATCCTTGAAGGCCAAGGGTCATCGCCCCCATCAAGCCCACTCCGGCACAGGCGACCATCACACTCGCCCTGCGTCCCCAGCCTTGGATGGTGCCCCAAGAGAACGTGGGGACTGCAACCAGCAGCAGCAGTGCCAGCCACAGCCGCCAGAGTTGCTCCACCGGATAGCGGCCCACCACCATGAGACGGAAGTTCACCACCACCACTTCCCACTGTGCCTGAGTGAAGATCCAGGTTCCCAGTCCTTTGAGCGTTGCGACGATGATTCCAAGGCTAATCAGGGTTAATAGGACGTTATACCAGGTGTTCAGAAGATTCTGACGCACCCAAATCCAGGCGATTTTACGGTTGGAAGGGCCGAAAGTAGTCTTGAGAAGGGTTTGCCAAGATTCCATAAATTAGCGCTCTACAATCTGAATTCGGCGGTTATAGAGGTTCATGACCAGGGAAATAATGAGACTAATCACTAAGTACGTTGCCATCAGCAGCAGAATCACCTCTACGGCGCGGCCCGTTTGGTTAAAGGTGGTAGAAGAGACCGAGTAAAGGTCTGGATAGCCCACGGCGATCGCCAGGCTAGAGTTCTTTGCCAAATTCAGGTACTGGCTGGTCAGGGGCGGCACAATCACCCGCATGGCTTGGGGCATAATCACCTTCTGGAGTGTGAGGTTCGGCGGTAGCCCCAGCGATCGCGCTGCTTCCCATTGGCCTTTGGGGACGGACAAAATGCCACCGCGCACAATTTCGGCAATGAAGGCAGCGGTATAAAAAGTAAGGCCAAATAAAATGGCGGAATATTCTGGGGTCAGAAGTAACCCCGCTGTCACCGTTTTGTTGCCTTGTACCATAGGCCAAGCAAAATTCCAGGGCAATTCTTTCGTCAAAACCCAGGCGATACATCCCCAAAAAAGAATGGTGATGATGGCCATAAACCAAGGACTGGCAGGTTGTCCCTCAATGCGGCGACGGAGCAGAGTGCGGAACACCCATTGGGCGATCGCCACGCCAATGCCCAGGCAAATTAGCCAGGGCAGTAGACTCAGCTTAGGCAAAAAATTAGGCAGCAGCAGCCCCTGCTGACTTAAGGAGAAATCGCCAATAAACTGGATCCGCCGCTCCAAGGGCGGCGCACTCAAAAAGACAGCAAAGTACCAGAACATCAACTGGAGCAGCAGCGGCACATTGCGCAAAAGCTCTACATAGATCGTCGCCAACTGCCGTACCAGCCAATTGGAGGAGAGCCGTGCAATGCCCACCCCCGTCCCAATCAGGGTGGCGAACACCAGCCCCTGAATCATAATGCGCAGGGAATTAATTAGGCCGACCCTTAACGCCTTAGCATAGGTATCTGTGGGGGTGTAGGGAATTGAGGTTTCACCAATATTGAACCCTGCTTGGGATCCAAGAAAATCGAATCCAAATCCCAACTGTTTTTGTTGAAGGTTGGCAACAAGGTTGTTGCCGCAATAGGCCAAGAGTAGGCCCATCAGCACCAAAACAAGGAACTGAATGGCCCAAGGCCAAAATTTAGGATGATGCCAGGGGCGAGACTTTTTAGGTTGCATAAACCGCCTACCGGAACACCTAAGACTGTACCAAAGGCTTAGGCTAAAAATATTAGCGTAGAATGCGAAAGCTGCTGGATTTTTGAGGGCCTTGTGAGGATTTTGCTGTCATTACCACCGCAACCCTCAACATGGTTGCCGAATGGTTTCCTGACCTGACCCTAGCCGAAATTCGGCGACGCTTGCGCACCAATCTTGAATTCCCCGATGTTTAATCTTTTGAGTTAATATCGAAGTCAAGCCCCTGATGTCAATTTCTGTATGTCAGAGTTCCTCAGGGTGCGATAGGTTTATACGGCGTATCTCTTTGGCGAGAGATGCGCTGTTTTTTTGGAGCGCAAACTCCGCGACAATAGCAAGGGCTTCCCTCGCAAGATCACCCCACGTCCACCATGATAAAACTGATTTTTTGGGGCACACCCCAGTTTGCAGTCCCTTCCCTTGCTGGTCTGCTCGCAGATGCTCGATTTGAAGTACTAGGGGTTGTCACCCAGCCTGACAAACGCCGTGGACGAGGCAATCAGCTTATGCCTTCGCCCGTCAAGCAATTGGCCCTCGAATCTGGAGTGCAAGTCTGGCAGCCAACCCGTGTCAAAAAAGATGCCCAGACCTTGGAGGAATTGCGATCGCACCAGGCCGATGCCTTTGTGGTGGTGGCCTACGGTCAAATTTTGTCCCCAGAAATCTTAGCCATGCCGCGACTGGGATGCATTAACGCCCACGGTTCGCTGTTGCCTGCCTATCGCGGCGCAGCCCCCATGCAGTGGAGTATTTTTAATGGCGATGCCACCACAGGCGTTACCACTATGCAGATGGATGTAGGGATGGATACAGGCCCCATGCTGCTACAACAATCGATCTCCATTGGGTTGCTGGATGATTTAGTAGAGGTTTCGGCCCGCTTAGCGGAAGTTTCGGCAGATTTACTGGTTGAGACTCTAACAAAACTGGATCGGGGCAGCGTTACGCCGGAGCCTCAGGATGAGGTAAGCGCTACCTATGCAAGGCTACTTGACAAGGCTGATTTTGTGATGGACTGGGGGAAATCGGCGATCGCCCTCCACAATCAGGTGCGTGCTTTTGTGCCCAACGTTGTGGCCCAGTTTCGGGAGCAGCCCCTCAAGGTATTCAAGACCGTTCCCCTCGGATTGCAGTGGAAAGATGTACTCCCCTCAGATCTTCAGACCTTAGCGGAGACTCTGGCCCAGTCAGAAATACAGGCAGCGGCTCCTGGAAGCGTTGTTTTTCTCGCCAAGGGGCATGGCCCTGTTGTCAATACGGGAGAGGGATTGATGCTACTCCAATCCGTTCAGCCTGCGGGCAAGCGACAGCAGTCGGGCTGGGATTTTGCCAATGGGTTGCGGGTGCAGGTGGGCGATCAATTTAAGAATGGAATACTTTCGTAATGCGCTGTAGGGGCGCAAGGCCTTGCGCCCCTACAATGGACTAGAGAAGCAACCGACAGGTAGGAGTACAGGAGACGCTCAATGGCAAACATCGCCGTAATTGACTACGACATGGGAAATCTTCACTCCGCCTGTAAAGGACTAGAGACCGCAGGTGCAAAAACCACCGTCACAGACCAAGCTGCTGAACTCCACAAAGCGGATGCCGTGGTTCTGCCTGGAGTAGGTTCCTTTGATCCCGCGATGCAACATCTCCAAGCACGGGGGTTAGTGCCCGTCATTAAGGACATTATTGCCAGCGGCAAACCTTTCTTAGGCATTTGTCTGGGGATGCAGATTTTATTTGAGGGCAGCGAGGAAGGCCAAGAAGCAGGGCTTGGCATCTTCCCAGGCATGATTAAGCGGTTTCAGTCTGAGCCTAATTTAACCATTCCCCACATGGGTTGGAATCAATTGGACTATACCCAGCCCGATCTAGCGCTCTGGAAAAGCCTCCCTGATCAACCCTGGGTCTATTTTGTTCATTCCTACTATGTAGAACCAGTAGACCCAACCCTGACCGCAGCAACTGTGACCCACGGCAGCCAGACCGTGACAGCGGCGATCGCCCGAAACAACGTCATGGCGGTTCAGTTCCATCCTGAAAAATCATCAGACGCAGGACTCCAACTTTTGGCAAATTTTGTTGCAATGGTGCAGCAACAGAAACTGGTGGGTGCTGTTTAGCGGATAAATTGCGTTGAGAATAAATTGCATTGAGACTTCAAGGTAAACAGACCATTCAATCCGTTGGCGGGCTAGAAACCCGACCCACCGCTTCCCGTGTGCGCGAGGCTGTCTTTAACATCTGGCAGTTTGAGATTGCGGGCTGTCGCTGGTTAGATCTGTGTGCGGGGACGGGGGCAATGGGTGCGCAAGCCCTCTGTCGGGGTGCTGCTGTGGTTGTGGGGATTGAACAGGCAGGGCGAGCTTGTACCGTCATTGCGAAAAATTGGAAAAAATTGGCCCGTCCCGACCAACGAGTGCAGATTTTGCAAACGGATGTTCTAAGAGGGCTAGGGCAATTAGCTGGACAGCAGTTTGAGCGGATCTACTTCGATCCCCCCTATGCTAGTGACTTATATGAAGGGGTGATAGCGGCGATCGCCACTCATCACATCCTCAGCCCCAATGGTGTGTTAGCCGTTGAGCATCATAAATTTAAACGCCTTCCTCCAACCGCTGGGAACCTAGAAGCAGTGCAGACCCGGAAGTATGGCACCACTGCCTTGACCTTTTATCAGGTCATGGATGCTTCACACTTAGGTAGTCCATAGCCCATGCCGCAGACTCTGCACCTCCCCTTAAAGCGCATGGGACATTATCTAATTTATCAATCCATCGCATTGCCGCTCTTTGCGCTGCTGGTCATGATTACGCTGCTGATCACGCCAGTGGGAGAGTTCCCCCTCAATGATGATTGGATTTATGCCAAAACAGTACAGCATCTCCTGCAAACGGGGCAGTATCAGGCCCATCCTTACCTAAACGCAACCCTAGTTGTACAGACCTATTGGGGAGCGCTGTTTTGCAAACTGTTTGGGTTTAGTTTCACAACGCTGCGAATGTCTACCTTAGTGCTGAGCGGGCTGAATGCTTGGGGGATTGCCCGTTGTGGGCTTGTGATGGGGTTCCCTCGCGTTCTGGCCCTGCTGTGCGGCGCTGTTGTTATGACTAATCCTCTCATGCAGGGATTGTCCTACAGCTTCATGACGGACATTCCTTTTTTGGCCCTCTCTACCCTATCGGGGCTGTGTTTTTTGAGTGCCCTCCGCAGAGACTCTACGCCGCTGATTGCCTGGGGGAGCGTCTTGGGTGTCGCCGCATTTTTTGTCCGTCAATTTGGAGTGCTGGTTCCGGCTGCTTTTGCCATTACCCTCACCATTCTCCAGATCCGTCGTCAAGGGTCTCGGGGGGTTGCACCCTGGCTGGCCCTAGGCATACCGTGGGTGCTAGCTACACTGATTTATCTTGGCTACGCCCAAAATCTTCAGTCCCAGACGCCTATTCTTGAGTCAACAGACAATCGCCTATGGATGGTGCTGTTAGATACCATCCGCTATTTGCCGCTTTCTTTTACCTATCTAGGGCTGTTCATTTTTCCTTTAGGAGTGATGCAGCTATGGCAGTTCTGGCAAGGTCATATCCGTTGGAACAAAGGCCAGTGGCGTTTATGGATTGGGTTCTACGGTATCTCGCTGTTCACCTTTGTATTGCCTCAACTTCTGTTTGGGCTTAACCAAGTTGTTGCTCATAAAACCTCCACCTGGCTGCAAGATTACCCTGACCGAATGCCGTTTTTTCCTGCTGGTATCCTCTTAAATCTTGGGATTGGGAATGATGCGTCGTCCCATCTCAATCCCTATCCCACCGTAGAATGCGCCCTTGGGTGGTGGATTGCAACCTTTTTGGCCGTGGGGATCGGTGGCCTGGTTTTTGTGAACGCATGGGAACAATTCAAGGTTTGGCGGTACGGCAGCGACACCCAACCTGAAGAATCTCTAGAACAAAATCCGCAGACCCTATTTTTGTGGCTTTGGGTGCTGCTGGTGCTGCTGGCGCTCTATAACCCTTGGCGCGTGGTCATTACCGATCGCTATATCCTTGCTGCCTTTGGGCCGCTAACCTTGGCAATGGCGTCAGAAATCCAGCGGTTTTCCTATCGTAGAGCGCTAAAGTGGGCCGTTCTATGGGCAAGCATTGTGCTGATGGTAGGGCTGGTTCTGGTTCAGGACTACATGGCGTGGAACCGTACAGCAGCGTTTGCCCAGGCCCAACTGATGACAGTGAATCGGGTCCCTGCTGGGGCGATCGCAGGGGTTGATCAGCTCAATGGGTGGTACAACAGCGAAGCCCATATGCAGCGCTACAAGACCAAAAGCTGGTGGAACTTAAATATTGGCCATAAAGGCCCGTGGGTCCTAGACGATGAGTATGTGATTACGAGTGAAAAAAATCGGATGGGATATGACGTTCTTGAGCGCATTCCTTATTTTTCCTGGGCAGGGTGGCAGGAGAAAACCCTGACAATCTTGAAGCGCTCTGGATCTAACCTCAAACATTAAGTGCGCTCAACATTTTTAATGCAGGGATATGTAGCGATTCGCTTTGAGGTGTTACTGCTTCGGGCGATCGCCCCCCTATCCTTTCAACCCAATCGTCTTGGATTCAGGAGTCTGTGTCAGGTTTATCTATATGAACACTTGTATCTGTTTATAGAAAACTTGGCTTCAACTGTTAGCGCAACCTAGGAATTTGGGTAAGTTAGTGAATGACGCCTTGGAAATCTGGTGTCACCGTTCACTGGAGTGTGTTGTTCATCAATCCAGACACTTAGACCCAACCTTTTTGAAGTCCGCTAAATGGTTAGGCAAACTAACGCTTGATAGCAAGAGAATATTCACTCTCTAACCCTGGACAGGAACCCATAGTAGTCATGAAGTCGTTAGAAAGCCGTCAGCCTCCTTTGCCTCAATCCCTAACCCCTTCTTCTGAGATTGGGATTTTTCCTGCTGAGACGCCAAACGATGAGCCACTGCCGTTATTGGTCTCCTTAGTCATTCCTTCCTATAACGAAGGGAGTATTCTCAAAGAAAATTTAGAAAAAATTGAGCAGTACACACTTCAAGAAAACCGCAAATATTCTTGGGAATTTGTAATTGTCAATGACGGCAGTGCAGATAATACGGGAGCTATCGCAGTAGAGTTTTCTAAAAACAAGTCCAATGTGGTGGTGGTGCACCATCCCTGTAATCTTGGCCTAGGTCAAGCTTTGAAGTCTGGGTTTTCCTATTCTGAAGGAGATTACATTATTACGCTGGATGTAGATCTAAGCTATGCACCCTATCATATTGAAATTCTGCTTGAAAAAATCATAGAAACCCAATCCCAAATCGTAGTAGCCTCCCCCTATATGGAAGGGGGAAAAGTTTCAAACGTTCCGTATTTAAGAAAAGAGCTTAGCGTTTGGGCCAATCGATTTCTAGCGGTTACAGCGAAGCGAAGTCTGTGCACCTTTACAGGGATGGTTCGCATCTATGAAGGGCGGTTTTTGAAGGGCCTTAATCTAAAGGCTACCGGAATGGATATTAATCCAGAAATTATTCATAAAGCACAGCTTCTGGGCGCTCGGATTGAAGAAGTCCCGGCCCATCTCAATTGGTCTACGGAACGTCTGGACTCGATTCAACGAAGGCCGCGTAAATCGAAGGGTAGAGTCTCTAGTATGAAAATACTGCGACATACTTGGGCGATTTTATTTTATGGGTTTATTTTTCGGCCTGTAATGTTTTTTATTCTGCCGAGTATTATCCTATTTTTGCTCTCGCTCTATGCCAATGTATGGGTTATTATTCACTGCTGGTTTAATTATCAAGTCTTGGCAAAGGCGACGCCCTATCCAGACCCAACCATTGCCGTGGCACAAGCATTTCAGCAGGCCCCCCATGCCTTTGTGATTGGCGGAATGACGTTAATGCTTTCCATTCAGCTTTTTAGTTTGGGGATTTTGGCAGTTCAAAGCAAAAGTTATTTTGAGGAGATATTTTATTTGGCAAGTGCCATTTATCGCCAGAATGGCAATACGGGACCCAGAAAAGATTAGTTCTACCCATTCGCAAGTCTAAGTTTTTGATATTGCACTGCTAGAAAAGGAAGCACAAATGCTTGTTCAAGATCAACGCTTAACGTTACCTTCTGACCAAGATTCTTCTGGTCGTACCCTTGGGGCCGAAGAACTTCAGCTTCTCACGGATGCTATTCACAGCGGCACGTTAACCAGCACCAAGGGAACCTTTGTTAAGCAGCTTGAGCACCGTTTTGCGGCGCTAATCGGCGTCAAGTATGCCTATGCCTGTGCCTCGGGTTCAGCAGCAGTTCATACGGCGATCGCCGCAATCGATCCAGAACCTGGCGACGAAATTATCACCACCTCCATTACAGACATGGGGGCCTTGACGCCCATCCTGTATCAGACCGCCATCCCTGTGTTTGCCGATGTAGACCCTCGCACTTGGAACGTGACGGCAGCCAGTATTGAGAAATGCATCGGCGATCGCACCAAGGCCATCATCGTTACCCACCTGTTTGGCAACCCCTGCGAAATGACGGAAATTATGGCGCTCGCCAATGCGCGGGGCATTCCGGTGATTGAAGACAGCGCTCAAGGCTTTTTATCAACCCATAACGGTCAAGCGGTAGGCGCAATTGGAACCATTGGCTGCTTTAGTTTGCAGCAGGGCAAACACATCACCACTGGAGAAGGCGGCATTGTCACCACCAATGATGACGCCCTGGCCCGTCGGATGTTTTTGTTCATCAACAAAGCCTTTGGCTATGGCGACCCGAACCCAGACCACTACTTTATTGCCCCTAATTACCGGATGTGTGAACTCCAAGGGGCGGTGGCAGTGGCGCAGCTTTCTAAGCTCAAGGATATTGTGGCAAGGCGGCAGGCCAGTGCCCAAAAGCTCACGGCGCAGCTCCAGGGCATTGCGGGCATTGAAACCCCGTGGCAGGACGCCCGCAATACCCATGTTTACTGGAAGTATTGCCTGAGCGTAGATGCCCAGCAGATTACCGAGGGTGCAGTTGGGTTAGCAAAGCGCCTGAAGGAGGACTTTGGGATTTTCTCAGCGCCGCGCTATATTCAAAAGCCTGCATTTCAGTGCCAGGTGATTCAAGACCAGCGCACCTTTGGGAATTCGCGCTTTCCGTTTAACTTGGCACGTCCTGAGGCGGTGGACTATAGCCCTGAAAAATTCCCTGGCACGTTTACGGGGTTAGAGCGAGTGCTGGTGCTGCCCTGGAATGAAGCCTATACCGATGAGCATATTGACTACATTGCACGGGCGATTAAGACGGCGATTTCTGATTTAAAAATTTAAGGTAAAGGCGATAGAAATGTCTGAAACAAAGGTCAAATTTGGTTTGGTAGGCGCAGGCGGTATTGCCCAAGCCTATGGGCAAGCCTTTGAACAAACAGAATGGGCTGAACTGGTGGCGATCGCAGATCTTCGGCCCGAGGCGGCGGCTGCAATGGCAGAAGTGCAGAAGTGTGAAGCATTCACGTCCCATCTGGATATGCTGAACCGCGTAGAACTGGACGCGGTGGTGGTGTGTACGCCCCCCTCCACCCATCCCAGTATCTGTATTGAACTGATGCAGCAAGGCAAACATGTGCTGTGCGAAAAACCTTTTAGCATTACCGCTCAGGGGGCTTTGGACATGAGAGCAGCGGCCCAAGAAATGAACGTGCTGGTGACGATGGCCTCTAAATTCCGCTATGCCGAAGATATGATTCGGGCCAAGAGCATTCTAGAATCTGGCATTTTGGGCGAGATCGTCCTTTTTGAAAATGCGTTTACATCTCGGGTCGATATGTCGAGCCGTTGGAATGCGAACCCTGAGATTAGCGGCGGTGGGGTTTTAATAGACAATGGCACCCATTCGGTAGACATTATGCGGTACTTTTTAGGACCATTGGCAGAAGTTCAGGTCGTGGAAGGCAAGCGGACACAGAACCTAGCGGTAGAAGATACGGTACGGATTTTTGCGAAAAGTACCAGCGGCGTAATGGGCAATATTGATCTGTCCTGGAGCATCAATAAAGAACTCGATTACTATCTGCGGATTTATGGTTCTGACGGCACGATGTCCGTGGGCTGGAAGGAGTCTAAATATCGTCAAAGCGCCAGTCAAGATTGGGTGGTGTTTGGGCAGGGCTATAACAAAGTGCAGTCCTTCCGCAGCCAAATTGAAAATTTTTCCAAGGCGATTTTGCAGCAGGAAGCACTGCTGATTACCGTAGAAGATGCGATCGCCTCGGTAGAGACCATTGAAGCCGCCTACCAATCCCTCAACCAAGATCACTGGACTCCCATTCACTCGTTTTCGTCAGATCATGCAGTAGAGAGAATTGGGATAGGGCTTAAAGCGGGACACGTTGAGTCGGTATCGAGCAACGGAAATAGATGCAACGTCGCCCTGTAAGCATTAAAGCCTAAATCCTTATGGGACATACTGTCCCGCCTTAAACTGATACCCAGAGAATTCCCATGCGCTATTGAGCGATGACATTGAGCCAAAAAGAATAACGCACATTTAAGTCAACTTATTTCAGTTAACCTAGTGATCTTGGGCACCTAACAAAGTGCTGAAGATCACTGACGCAAGTGAACCTCAGCCTTAATCTAAAGTGGTTAAAGGTTCGGTTTTGCACTGGCTTCACGATTTTAAGAAGGATTTTTGAAATCGAAGAATTTAGAAATCCAAACCTTCATATCGGACTAATCTTTGGAAATTAGGGGGTCGCTATGTTTACACTACAAATTGAGCATCGCGTACACGACTTCGATACCTGGAAGAAAGCCTTCGACATCTACAATCCCTTTCGCGAAGAAGCCCTTGTGCGCCGATATCGCATCTCTCGTTCTCTGGACAATCCCAACTACGTCATGATTGACCTCGATTTTGAGCGATCTAACGAAGCCGATACCTTTGTAGATGCAATGCATCAGTTGTGGAGCCGCGTTGACGGCAAACTCATCGATCGCCCACTGATCCGCATTGTGGAGGCTTTAGACAGAAAGGAATACGTCAAATCCTTTTCTTGAATTGGATTTTTCCCAGTTCTCGTCCCTGCACTTAACCCTAGTGACATCGGAACCTCATCCTATTTTCCGCGCCAGGGCACTACCCAGTTCTAAACAAACAACCCCTAAAATAGCACTTCCGCTCCAGTAAATCAGAGACTTTGCCCATTGTCCGCTATGGAGCAAGTTGGCTGTGTCCAAGGCATAGGTCGAAAACGTGGTGTAAGACCCCAAAAAACCGATCGCCACCAAGGCCCGCAGCTCGGTCGATGCGATTGCCCGTTCCATGGTAAAGGTCGCAAAAAAGCCCATCACCAGCGCCCCCGATAGGTTAATGATAAACGTACCGAAGGGAAACCCTGCCCCAAACCATTGGATACACCACCGCGTTAAGTAATAGCGACAGAGGGCACCAGGGATAGCTCCTAGGGCGATCGCCATGGGAATCCGCAGTTCAGCGTCAATGGTACCCAACCCAGACTGAATTTGGCTCAACCCATTGAGCAACAGTATTTTTAGCCCCATAGCACACCATTTACCACACTCAACCCAAACCACCGATCCCCTAAGACAGACTGCGCGTTAGACTGGAGGACAGCATTTAACAACATTTGTAATGATCAGGGCTGTCTTGGAATTGAATCTATGTCGTTAAAAGTCGTTTTGTTTGACTTTAACGGCGTCATTTTAGACGATGAATCCATTCACGAACAGCTTATCCAAGCTGTAATGCTGTCCGAGAATGTCCGCATTTCGCCAGGAGAATTTCAGAAATTCTGTCTGGGCCGCAGCGATCGCGCCTGTTTTCAAGATTTATTCAGCGCACGCGGACGGGTTCTAACCCAAGATTACATCACCAAACTGGTCACTCAAAAAACCACTGCCTACCAAAAGCACCTTCAAACCCTGGAAACACTCCCCTTATTTGAGGGCGTTAAACCCCTAATCCAAGCATTTCGAGATCACCAGATTAAGCTTGGCATTGTGAGTGGTTCCCTCCGCTCTGAAATTGAGTGGGTGTTAGACCAAGCTCAATTGCGGGATGCTTTTGAACTGATTGTGGCAGCGGAAGATATCACCACCAGTAAGCCTTCGCCGGAGGGGTACAACAAGGCGATCGCCCAATTCAACCAATGCTACCCAGAACTCAATCTCCATCCCCAAGATTGTCTTGCCCTTGAAGACAGCTTTCCTGGGCTAGAGTCGGCCCGTGCGGCCCATATCCCCGTTGTGGGTGTTGCCCATATGTACCCGTTTCATATGATGCAGCGCCGCTCTAATTGGGCCGTTGACTACCTCAGCCAGCTTGAGGTGCCGCGCTTAATCCAGTTTTTTGCAGAGGGACAAGAGTCTAGTAGTACGTGCTCTGAGGCACCCGTCCCGGCTCCACAGCATGGATGAAGCAGCAGCCAGAAAGAGGCCAATGTTTTTGATACAGCGCCTCTTTGGGGCAACCCCAGCCTAACTGAAGGGTAATTTCTAAGGCTCCAGGGTACTCCAGTTTGTGGAGGTAAGCCCACTCAGAACGCCGTGACTGAATCTCAATTTGGGGCGAACTGACGGGGCTATGGGGGATATTCTTGGCCTGATGGCAGTAGGTCTCCATCCCTTGGGCAAGCTGCTGCCAAAAGTTCAGGACAAGGGGCTTATGGGCCGCTAAAATTTCTAAATCCTCTGGGAGCGCAATCAGATGATCGTCCACCTCTGGATACTCCAGAGAAGCACCCTTCACTGTAAATTTGCGCCACAGTAGCCCAGAGATTTGATGGGTGCGCTGATAGTCGTGGATGGCATCGCGGAAGTCACAGTAGGCCGTGAACTTCTGAATTCCTTCAGCGTTCACAAAAGACTCCACAACGGGGTTAAACCGAGTGGTGGAAGCCGTCAGGCTCAGGCGATCGCCCCGCAGACACGCCGCACGCTCTTGGGCCAGAATCTGCGCTAAATCTTGGGTGGTATAGAGCTGAGCCATTTCCTGTGACCTCACCTATCCAGGATCTCTATTCGCCATGATAGTGCCTGTTTTAGAGTTTGCTACTTTAACAAACCAACAGGCGATCGCAATTTGCGGTGAGAGATTATTCTACAGCAAGGGTTTCAGTCGCTCGATGAGTTGTTCTGGGGGCATTACGCCTTCAATGCGTTCGACGGGCTGGCCCTTCTTGAAGAGCACTAGGGTTGGCAGTGCATGAATTTCGTAGTGGCTGGCCAGGTCTGGGTAGCGATCAGTGTCAATTTTGACGATCTGTAGTTTGTCTCTCATCAATACCTGAACTTGGTCGAGGATGGGGGCCAACATCCGGCAGGGACCACACCAAGTAGCATAAAAATCGACCAGCAAGGGTTTCTCTGAGGATGCAATCAGGTCTTCAAAACTCGTGTACTCTTTCTGGACGGACATGACAATATGCTCCTGGGCGGGACTGACTCAATAAAAGCGGTCTTTACTAATTGTGAATGAGATCGTCCAGGAAGAATAGGATATTCGTCAAAAAAGCTTGAGAAGGCGATTCGTCTTTGTTTTTGCAGCGTGGGGATCCAGGTTTTTTGAGATTGCTGACGTGTAGGGGCTACCGTCTGCCCACAACGCAGTACCGATGATTGGCGATGATGGTGGCGGCGTTAGGCAGAACCTCTAACTGCTGCATTAACCCCAATCCATCAAAGAGTGTCTTGAGGGATCGAATTTTGTCATTTTCAATCTCAAAAAGCGTAATGCCCAGGGCTTTGATGAATTTTCCGGTAGGTGGAATGCCATATAAAGTGCCGTTATGCGTCCCTGTTATTTCCCATCTCAACCAGACTTGGTTGTCTTGAACCATCATGGTAAGGGTGGTCATGTGTAGGTCTGGCAATCCTTCTAGCCATTCCTGAATATGATGCTTCATGCTTTCTGGCCCTGTACCTTGCCAGAGCGGTTGATGGGCGATCGGCTCGACCACAAAATCTTCAGGGAACAGGTCATCTGCCAGTGCCAGTTGGCGTTGGTTCCAGATCAGTTCTACAAAGGTTTCTACAATTTCATGGGCAGTCATGGTCAACTCCTCTCTAAAGCCGTCCGCGATCAAGGCTTTACACAAATAATTTTAGAGGCTGAAAATGTTGAAACGATGAGGGAGCTTCACTCTGATGGCTGATTGTTAGGTATGCGATCGCAGTTCATCCCTCATCCCCTATGTTTTCTTTCGAGGCAGGTTGAGATCGAGGGATTCCATGCCATTTAAACCGAATGGGGCTGAGAGGATGTCTGAAAAGGTCTAGATGTAGCGTAGGGTCAGAATAAGAAAGCTCCCATCCGATAACCTGTCAGAAGAAAACAACTCGACAGCAGGATAAGAGCAATGGAACTATCCTATCCGATAGACCTCAGTGATGAGCAATGGGAACTAATATCCTCCTTACTTCCAACTCCTAAAAGCGGTGTACGACCTCGCAGCGTTGAACTCAGAGCTATCCTCAATGCCATCTTTTATATCGTGGTTGCTGGGTGTGCATGGCGGATGCTGCCCAAAGACTTGCCCAAATGGAAAACGATGTATCACTATTTCCGCACTCGGCGATTAGACGGGACATGGGAGCAAATCCATTCTCAATTTGTGCAGTGGGAACGGGTCGCTCAAAACCATCAGCCAGTCCCCAGTGCTGCGAGCATGGATTCTCAATCCGTCAAGACTGCCACGCCTGCGGCGATTTCGGTCGGATTCGACGGCGGCAAGAAAATCAAAGGACGTAAACGCCATCTAATGGTGGATACCTTGGGCAAGAGCGATGATGGTCGTGGTCACTGCTGCAAATATCAGTGACCAGAAGGGAGCGAGATTGATTTTTGAGCGTTTGGCTGCTCTACCACAACGGGTTCAACGATTGGTGCGCATCTGGGTCGATGGTACCTATGAAGGTGTAGATTTTATGAAATGGACGATGGATACCTACCGTTGGATTCTTCAAACCATTAAACGCTCGGATGATGCCAAGGGGTTTGTTCTACTCCCAAAGCGGTGGGTAGTGGAACGGACTTGGGGATGGCTCAATTGGTCGCACCGACTCTCTAAGGATTATGAGGTTCTACCAGAAACATCAGAAACCTTCAGGGAGCATCGCTATGATTCGCATCATGCTTAGACGGCTAGCGTAGGTTCAGACTTTTCAGACATCCTCTCAATAAAAGTTCGGATTTAGTCTGCGTAGGCAGACTTTGTTCGTGTAGCTGCGGTTTCAACCGCCAAGCGCAAAGTTTTGTCAGTCAACCAGTCTAACCCTGTGATTCCCTGCAATGCAGGTGTTTTGCACCGCCTAAAGCGACAAAAGAGGAATATCATAGGATTTCATCACACTTCTATTTTGCCTTCGCCTCCAACTCCGCCAAACGACTCTTCAACTCCTGATTAGATTCCTTCAATTCATCCAACTCCCCTTGAATAGATTTGAGATTCTGGTCAGACCCGATCGCACCTTGCACCTTCTTAACCGCCTCCTCCGCCATCCGCTTCACCCGTCCATCGGGAGTCCGCGAAGCTAATCGCCGCAAAATACCGATCGCCCTCGGAGTTTCCATCTGCCCCAACGCAATCACCACAGAAACTTGGGTCAAAAAGAAAGACTCATCCGCCAACCCAGACAGTCGTTCTAAGATCTGATCTCCTTGGGCTGGAACAAGGGCTTCAAGAGATATCCATATATATTTTGTAATGCCTTTGCCTATCCCTATTTTACTCAAATTATGACTTGCCTTAGATCGTTTGGCATTTTAGGTGACGGATGGAGGAAATGCTGACATGATGGAGATAATTGAATGCATGAATATAACTCCAATCAACCCTGAATTAATGTCCTATGACCGCAAATTCTAGTGTTAAAGTGACCATTGCCTTTAATGACCCTGACTTAAATGCTGAAGAACAGGATGAGCAGGCACAACGGTTGCTTACAGAATTGAGACAAATGGACGATGTTGAGGTGAACCGTGTGCTAGACCCCAACCCACCAGAGGGGAATAAGGCTGTAGGGGCTATGCTGGTTGGGTTGCTGATGGCTGAGGTGAACACAGCTAATGCGAAAAAACTGATGGGATATTTGGGCGATCGCCTTGGTGGTAAACCGATTGAACTGTCGGTCGAGGCCAATGGCAAAAAATTGACGGTGAAGGCTCACAGCCGAGAAGAATTGGACGCGGCGATTAAAGCGGCTCAGGATTTTATTAAGTAAATTTCTATGGTAAAAATTGCATTACTTGTGGGGGTCAGTGAATACGAAGAAGGATTGGAAGCACTCCCCTCAGCAACGAAGGATATTGAAGCACTTCGAGAAGTATTGATCAATCCTGAGATTGGAGATTTTGCAGCAACTGATGTGATGGCTTTGTTAAATCCCTCACGGCAAGAGATGGAAGATGCCATCTACGAACTTTTTGCCAATCGTCAGAAGGACGACTTAGCACTTCTGTACTTTTCGGGACACGGTATCTTAGATGAAAGCAGTCGGTTTTACTTTGCGTCTAGCCGCACCCGTATGGTACAGGGCAAATTAATTCCGACTACGGCGCTAGAGGCTAGTCCCGTACATCGCTATATGGAAGAAAGCCGATCCCAGCGACAGGTGGTAATTTTAGACAGTTGCTTTAGCGGTGCCTTTGCAAAGGGTGTATCGGCAAAGGACAGCGGCAGTGTGAACCTAGAGCAGTTTCTTGGCGGTAAGGGACGAGCCATTTTGACGGCTTCAACTTCAACTCAATATGCGCTGACTCAAAATGGATTTGACCTGTCAATTTATACGCACTTTTTGGTAGAGGGGTTGCGGACGGGTGGAGCGGACATAAAAGGAGAGGGCTGGATTTCGCCAGAAGATCTTCATGTGTATGCCAGCGCTAAGGTACTGGAAGCGGCTCCGGCGATGACGCCAGAGTTTTACCCAGTGAAGGGGGGCTACACCATTCGGCTGGCGAAGTCGCCCAAGGACGATCCTGCGCTTAAATACCGAAAAGAGGTACAAAACCGAGTACATGAGGGCACATTTTCAATTCCTGCTCGGCGTTTACTCAATTCTTTGCGAGGTCAGTTGAATCTAGAGGTTGAGGTAGCAGAAACGATTGAAGCAGAGGTATTGCGCCCCCATCAGGAGTATCGACGTAAATTAAAGGACTATGAAGAAACTCTGAAAGAGACCGTACAGTCCGAACCAATGCTAACGGAACGGACTAAGCAAGACCTCGATGACTTTCAGCAACATTTGGGACTTCGGGATGAGGACATAGCAGATATTCAAATTAAGTACTTGCCTACATCTAAAAATGTGAAGACAGAAATTCATAAAATACGAAATAATAAAAAACTTCCAGAAAATTTTACTTTTGAAAATTTACCGAAAGAGGTATAAAAACAATGATGCTCGCTCAAGAAGAATCTCGTCGATTGGGTCATATTTTTGTTGGTTCAGAGCAAATTTTGCTGGGTCTTATTATTGAAGGCACTGGCGTAGCAGCTAAAGCTTTGAAGTTACATGGTGTTAATATTAAGGGTGCACGAATAGAGGTAGAGAAAATCATAGGCCGAGGCTCCGGCTTTGTCGCTTCAGAGATTCCCTTTACTCCACAAGCCAAGAAAATTTTGCATCGTTCTTGGGAGGAGGCTCGTCAATTAAACCATAACTATTTAAGTACAGAACATCTACTTCTGGGAGTTCTTGGAGAAGGTGCAATAATAACTTTTTCAGAAAATCAAGGTGTTGCCATTAGGGTTTTAATTCTGCTAGGTGTTAATCTAGAAGAATTAAAATCTTATACACTTAAACTTATTTCAGAAAACCAATAAATTATTTCACGCCAATTGCAACTCAAAGAGTTTAACTTCAAGATTGAATTGGCGAGATATAAACAAAACTAGCTCTCTATTTAGGCATACTTTAGCCAGAAGAACGTCACTTTGTCAGCGCCATAGTCACATTGAGGGACAAACACCAACCATTTGATCCTCACCCTATCGAACAGCATAATCACTGTATTGACGCAGGTTTACGGGATGAAACCCAATTACAATATCTTGAGGAGAAATTCCTAAATGGACTAGCTTTTGAGCAATATCAAGATCGGTAGCATTCCATTGAATCCAAATTTTGCCATCCTTAATATCCAGATGCATAGAGCAGCCATAAACTCGATGTTTTTCCTCCCAGCCAACACTCACAACTTGGTAGTGATCGCGCTCTGTATCAAAGACCGTTTGTAGCTCCACTTCTCCATAAGAGTACGGATGACTGGCATATTCTAAAAGTACGGTTTGGATAGCTTTTCTATAAACTTCTAAGTCTGCCATTGCAAAATTTCCTCTAATTCAACATCGTAAACGACTAGACTGAGTTGATAGTCTTGAATAATGACCTGAGTAAATTCAAGCTGAAAGAATTCATCAAAAATATTGCTAGGGACTGCCAGATAGAGACGACGCTGGGGATCTTTACGGCGTAAGATTGCACGATAATTCATGAATTGCCCCAATGCCGTGTGAAATTCTGAGATTGCAGAGGCACCCAGAAAGCTTTTGATTTCAATGGCGATCGCTTCTCCATTGCGTTCGGCTGCAATGATCCGCTCAGCCGCCAGATCGATATAAACATCAACGCCACCAAACCGAAAGAAAAGCGGATCCGCCGTAATTGTCCATCCGTCCTTCTGAAGGGCTATTTTGACAGCATCATGAAATCTATCTCTGGCAGACATTTGTACAGATTGTTGGGGGTGACACCATTTTATCTTGATTGAGCGAACCTTATGATTCTCTATGATGCAGGTGTTTTGCTCTGCCTACAGGTACAAAAGAGGGATATCACAGGATTTCATTACACTTCTATTTTGCCTTCGCCTCCAATTCAGCCAAACGACTCTTCAACTCCTGATTCGATTTCTTCAATTCATCCAACTCTCCCTGAATAGATTTGAGATTCTGATCAGACCCAACCGCACCTTGCACCTTCTTAACCGCCTCCTCCGCCATCCGCTTCACCCGTCCATCGGGAGTCCGCGAAGCTAATCGCCGCAAAATACCGATCGCCCTGGAAGTTTCCATCTGCCCCAATGCAATCACCACAGAAACCTGGGTCAAAAAGAAAGACTCATCCGCCAACCCAGAAAGTCGTTCTAGGATCTGATCCACTTGGGCAGCAGCTTGACCCGAGGCGATCGCCCCCAGACTCCGAATTGCAGCCAACCGCAAAGACTGAGGCGTACCAATCGCAGTATGGTCTAGCAAAATGCCCAGAGCAGCCGCAGAAGACTTAAGCTGACTCAGGCCAGAAATCGCCCCGCCGCGAACGGTTTCGTTCCAGCCACCGCGCTCTTTCAGGACAGTTTTGAACAGCTTGATGGCTTTCTCTTCCTTCGGTTTATCCTGGAGCGGCGAGGCAGCAATCTCACCCAAGGCAGCCAGCGCCGCTGCTTCCACGTAGTAGCTGGGTTCGCCTTTTTCGGTGATGGACTTGAGGGCTTTGTAGCTCTCGCTGGTTTTGAACGTGGCGATCGCCTCTATCACCACCCGTCGCACCCTTGCTTCTGGATCTTTCAGTCCATCCTTTAGAGCCTCAAATACCTGATCGAGCTTAATGGTAGAGAGTTGTTTTGCGACTTCAGCGCGGACTCCCCAGAATGGGTCGGATTCGAGGGCTTTGGAGAGAGCTTTGACTGCTTCGAGGGTGGACTTTTTGGCGATCGCCTCCGCCGCAAACATCCGCGAAACGGGATCCGGATCGTGGTGAAGCTGTGCCTTCAGTTCGGGCAAAGGATACTCCAGTGTGACTTGCTTGAGGGTGTGGTTTCCTGCGTCAAAGCTCAGGAATGCAGGCTTTTCGGACAGGGGAAAGTAGAAGGATTGTTCCTTTTCGTGAACCCGTACCGTAAGCGTTTGCAGGACTGAAACTTTCTTTTGCTTCAGGATACTGAAGGTAATGGGGATTTTGAGATCGAAGCGCGAACTCTCAGGATCTTTGTCATCTACCTGGGTTTGGGTGACGGTGACTTTTGCCAGCTTTGCGTCGTTATCCCAACTGTAGGCCACCTTATATTCTGGAAACCCGCCGCGATAGACGTACTGGTCAAACAAAAAGGCGAGGTTACGACCTGTGGCTTTCTCGATCGCCCGCAGTAAATCCACCGTCTCTACGGTTTGATGGGCGTTGTCCTGCACAAAGGTATGGATAGCCTGCCAAAACAGGTCTTCGCCTAGCTCGGCGCGAATCATGTGGTAAATGCAGGAGCCTTTTTCGTAGATGTGGCGATCATAGAGTTCGATCGCCTCTCGATACACATGCGTCACCATCGGACGGCGGTAGCGGCTGCTGTCTTCGCCAAAGTAGCGGCGGGCTTCTTGCAAGCGATAGTAGGCGGCGTCATCGGCGCTGTACTCGTGCTCTGTCCACATCACCTCGGAGTAAGAGGCCATGCCTTCTTTAATCCAGGCGTGAGACCAGTGTTTAATGACGAGCAAATCGCCAAACCATTGGTGCGCCAGCTCGTGGGCGACGAGGGTTTCCGTGGAGCGGTTATCGAGGGCGGCGCGTTCGTCGGTGAGGCAGCGATCGGTTAGGAGGGTGGTGGAGGTGTTCTCCATGCCGCCAAAGATAAAGTCATCGACGCAGACTTGGGCGTATTTGGGGTAGGGATAGGGGTAGCCATATTTTTGGCTAAAGAACTCAATCATACGCGGGGTTTTGCCCATGCTGATCTGGGCATCTGCTTCGCGCCCTTTTTCGACGTAGTACAACACTGG
>JANLSD010000170.1:0-16352 GCA_031362245.1 Acaryochloridaceae cyanobacterium OTE_25_metabat_464
GTGATTGGGTTGACGCTGCGGTATGACCGTTTGGATAATTTCTGGTTTTGTCTGTGCCATGAGTTAGCCCACGTTGCGTTACACATGCAGCAGGGGATGGATGAGGCGTTTTTTGACGATTTGAGCCTTGGGGATGTGGAGGGGATTGAAACTGATGATAAGGAGGCTGAAGCAGACCGATGGGCGCAGGAGGTGTTGATTCCGGCTGAGGTTTGGGCTAGAAGCTCGGTGAAGGAGCAAGCAACTCCAGCGGCGGTGGTTGAGTTGGCCCATGAGTTGGGGATTCATGCGGCGATCGTGGCTGGGCGGGTGAGGAAGGAGTTACATAATTATCGGCTGCTGACGCATTATGTTGGGAATGGTGAGGTTAGAAAATTTTTGAACAGGAATAAGTTTGTCCATGCCTGAATCTGAAAGCTCTCAAGTGAAAGTCTACGTTGAAACCTCTGTGATTAGCTATTTGACGGCTTGGCCTAGCCGAGACATCGTGATTGCAGGACACCAGCAAACCACACGAGAATGGTGGCGAGATCAGAGGCAGAGTTTTCAATTGGTTGCCTCACAGTTGGTGATTCAAGAAGCCAGTGCTGGAGATACAGTCGCAGCTCAAGAGCGGCTTGAAGTTCTGAAAAATATCGAATTGCTGGAGGTGACAGAAGATGCTGTGAATCTTGCCCAAGTTTTGATTGAGTCTGGGCCTTTGCCGCGAAAAGCTGCGGAGGATGCCTTACACATTGCCATTGCAGTGACCAATGGCGTTGAGTACTTGTTAACCTGGAATTGTAAACATATTGCCAATGCATCAATGCGAAGCAGTATTGAGCGAATCTGTATAGCAGCAGGCTACGAACCGACTATTATTTGTACCCCTGAAGAACTATTGGAGTAAAACAATGAAAGAAGATCCGATTGTCGAAGAAGTCCGTCAATATCGAGAACAACATGCAGCCCAGTTTGACTATGATCTACACGCTATCTATCAGGATATTAAAGAGCAAGAATATAGAAGCAAAAAAGTTTTTACATCTTATCCAGCTAAACACCTTGAAGTTGCTCCTCATCCTGACAAAATTTTTCAGGATTAAACACTCAGACTTAAGTTGTATGGCCAATTCAAGTTTAAAGTGCAACACCTGCTCAAAACTGATGCTTAAAGGGGAATCTATAGATCGAGCTTCGATGGCGCTAAGCCTCTCTGTGAAAGAAGAAGAGAAGGAGACGACGCTAACAAAGCCTACATTGCGCTTAGGCAGTCTTGATCAGGGTGTTGCACTTCATTTTTGAATCGGCGTATAATCGAAGTTTACTTGCGAATTCAGGAGTGATTTAATCGAGTTCAACAAGATAAATACAGGAGATTAGTCAATCTAAATTATGATTATTTGGAAAATTCGAACAATGGAAAACGCAAATATTTTACTTGAAGAGAAAGAGCAATTAAGATATAAGATCCTAAGACATGTTTATGAGCTTACTAAGGGAAGCACAAGCATAATGCTAGACTTAGACAGATCTTTGAGAACAACAACTTTATTGTCGCAAGAAACTGATCAAAGTATAAATATTCAAGATGCCATAGAATATCTTTGCGATGAAGGATTAATTGAAATGGCGACAGGAGGGCCTACATACTCACTCACTCATAGGGGAAGAAAAGAAGTTGAGGAATCAATTAAGAACCCAGAAACAGCCACAGAGCACTTCAGTCCGCTAGTCATACAACAAATCTTTAATGCACCAGTAGGTACAGTCCAAACTGGAAATAATAACAACGCTTACGTCAACCAAGTCAATAATATCGGCACTGAAATTCAAGATTCTATACAAGAATTAAAAAGTTTAATAAGCAGTCTTCCAGAAAATCGTCAAAATGATGTCTTTGAAGTAATTGAAGACTTACAGGCAGAAATTGCAAATCCTACGAAGCCGTCTAGATTAAAATCCTCTCTCATTGCTCTTTGGCAATTAGGAAGAGACGTTGCTGGTTTTTTAAACTCAGTCTCAGCCATTGCAGAAAGATTTGGCATTGATTTATCTGGCTTCTGAAGAGATTGCTTAAAGCTCCTGCATTTCTGCCGAGACTGTTTGGATAAGAAGCCTAAAATATATACTGAGAGACGATGATACGGATGCATAAAAATGGCTGCTGTAAAGCGATCTGAAAGATCGGAACATGACCATTCCCTCATTGGGTTGTGGCACATCTACGAAATGGAAATGTGGGATGAAGACTACTTCAACGAGGAAACCCAAGCCTACATTGAAATCGCTCCTGAAAATAATGGTGATTTCCAGTTCGGATTAGTCACAGGCTCAATCGATGACTACCTAGAAGACAACAATGGCAAAGAGCGTTTTGCTTTTACTTGGGATGGCTCTGACGAGATGGATGAAGCTAGCGGGAGCGGATGGCTTCAGCTCAGCAGCAAAGTTGAAGTGGAGGGTCTATTCAAATTTCATGGGGGCGATCGATCTACATTCAAAGCCCGAAAAGCTGACTGATAATGATGATTGGTCGGGGTTAAATGGCGATCGCAGATATAGTAAAACCATGAGCTTGTCAGCAGGCGGAACCAAACATGATTGAATCCCTTCAGCGCGTCATTGCAGAAATCGAGAAATTGCCAACAGAGACCCAAAATGCGATCGCCCATCGCCTGCTGACCGAATTGGAAGATGAAAAAGCCTGGAGCGATCGCTTTGAAGCCACTACAGACCAACAGTGGGATAACCTAGCCGCAATGGTGCGACAAGAAATTAGTGCTGGCGATACTATCTCTCTGGATGAATTTTTCCCATCCCATTCATGAAATCAAGCGTCACCAAAGAATTCCGTAAACGACTCGCCCAGCTCCCCCAAGCTATTCAGCAACAGGCTAGCAAAACCTATGGTATATGGCGCTCAGATCCTTTCCATAGCGGCCTCCAATTCAAGAAAGTAAGCTTGAGACAGCCAATTTACTCTGTTCGGGTCGGACTAAATTACCGAGCGATTGGATTGCTAGAGGAAAATCATATCTACTGGTTTTGGATTGGCCCTCACTCTGATTATTACGAGCTATTGAAACGCTTGTAGCATCAAACGATTCAGTGACAAGTAACGTTTCGTTTTTACTTGGGATGGTTCTGACGAAATGGATGAAGCGAGCGGGAGCGGATGGCTTCAGTTCAGCAGCAAAGATGAAGTCGAGGGGCTAATCAAATTTCATGGGGGCGATCAATCTACCTCTTGCCAGCACTAACTCTCACCATCAAGCCACGCCATAACCTGTCAGAGGGCGCTTATAGGGTGGGTGCAATCCCAAAACAATATCTTCCTTAGGGACTCCCATATCCACTAAGTCCTGAGCTAAATCAGCCTCCGTCATATTGCGTTGAATCCAGATTTTACTATCCTTGATATCAATATGAATAAAACAGTTATAGACCCGCTTCAGCCTATCCCAACCCACATCCAAAAGTTGATAATGATCGTGCTCAGCATCGAACACAACCTGACACTCAACATCTGACTGATCGGAAACTAATACAGCATGAGAATTTAACAACCTACGGACTAACTCTCGATATTGTGTCATTCGTTCCATCTAAGAATCTCCTCCTGTATTGGATCGTAAATCATTAGCTTGAGTTGGTAAACCTTGACCGCCTCTTGAACAAAAACTTCATGAAAAAACGACTCATAGGTATCCACCGGAAGTGCCAAATAGAGAATTCGGTCGGGTTCACTCATTTGCAACGCCAGACGGTAATTCAAGAACTGCCCAAGTGCAGCATGAAAATCCGAAATCACAGAAGGATTTAGAAAGCTCTTAATTTCAACCGCGATTTTTCGTCCATCCCGCTCCGCTGCGAACACCCTCTCTGCCGCCAGATCGATTTTAAGCGTAACGCCTTCAATCTTAATCGTCAGTGGATCTGCCGTGATCGTCCACTGTTCTTGTAAAAGCGCTTGTCTGACAACATCATGGAATAAATCTTTGGCTGCCATATTTTAAGGCTCTTAAAAAGCCTACTGACGATGGATTCTGAGCTAGGTTTAATTGTGGATCGTCCTTTCGTACCCTGAATCATAGCGCGAAATAGCGATCGCGTCTTCTGTCCAAAACTAGCTGGATAAGAAGGCTAAAATGTATGCCAAGGAAAGAGGATTTGGAGGTGTTAGAAAATGGCTGCTGTGATGAGATACGAAAGACCGAAATATGACCATTCCCTTGTTGGGCTATGGCACATCTACGAGATGGACATGTGGGATGAAGACTACTTCACCATGGAAACCCAAGCCTACATTGAAATCACCCCTCAAAATGGTGGTGATTTCCAGTTCGGATTAGTCACGGGTTCAATCGATGGCGAACTAGAAGACAACAATGGCAAAGAGCGTTTTGCCTTTACTTGGGACGGCTCTGACGAAATGGATGAAGCGAGCGGGAGCGGATGGCTTCAGCTCAGCAGCAAAGATGAAGTGGAGGGGCTATTCAAAATGCATGGGGGCGATCGATCTTCATTCAAAGCTCGTCCAGCCAGTTCATGATGGAGTGATGGGTTGTGATAGCTCCAGTGAATGATGGAGGCTGAGGCGATCGCCCACTAATGCAAAGATAGAAAAGGCAATCCATTACTGCTAATCAGCTTGCGGTAAAGACCCCATAGGACAAAGCTGAATTGCTACACGTCGATTCAGAGCACCAGCAATCCGTTGAAGCATCGATAAAGAATGCCCCTCATAGTCAGCATCCTCAAGCCGTGCAATAACGGATTGTTTCGTGCCAACCAAATCCGCAAGCTGCTTTTGGGTTAATCCGGCTTGAGTCCTGGCATCGTAAATCAGTTGAGCAACTTCCGCGTTAAGAGATGCCTCCCGAATCATCTCCTGAAGCTCAGAATCTCCTTGATTCATCTTTTCCAGAATTTTTAGCGCATCACTCGTTCTCGCCATTTTCATCCTCCTCTACATACGTATGAATCTTTGGACGAGCCTCAAATAGAGCTTTACGTTGGATAGCACGCTCAATCTCATTCACCGAAACTTGAGACTCTTCTTTCGTAATAGCGTGTGCCAGAACCGCTATATTTTGCCCATGAAAAAAGTAAAGAATCCGATACTGAACGTGGACATGCTTCGCTCGAAGCTCATAAATACCATCCCGCAGATAGTCAGCCGCAGGTCTCCGTAACTCGTATCCAGAATCTGCCAGTTGTTGAATCCGACCAACACAATTGGCATATCCCTTTCGATCTTGTTTCAACAAGTCTTGTAACCAATCCAGAACAGGAGCCTTACCTTTTTCGTCCTGATAAAAAATAACCTTCGATTGAGGCACGAACTGTCCTACATCTATCCTCTCTGCATTATAGCAATATTGTTATAGACAACGGGTAACTTCAAGTCAAAACAGCCTCAAGTGAATGACGGAGGCTGAGGCGATCGCCGAATTCAACCCTGTTTTAGCAGCAAAAGTCACCATCTTCGATAAGCGTGTTCAATCTCTTAAGCTAACTTGGGTACAATCATTTGAGCAGCAGGAAACAGCACCCCAAACAAAGTCAGCTCTAAGTCTTGTAACCCAAACATTTATAAGTCAGAAGCGATGAAAGCTCCAGCGTATCCAGAAGATGAATCTACTCGGATTGATACACTGAGATCCTTAAACATTCTCGATACAAGCCCCGAGGAACGCTTTGATCGCTTAACACGATTAGCGAAAAGACTCTTTGGGGTGCCCATTGCTTTGGTCAGCTTAGTTGATTCAAATCGTCAGTGGTTTAAATCCTGCCAAGGACTTGAGGCGAGTGAAATGCCGCGAACAACATCATTTTGCGGTCACGCTATTTTGGGCGACGAGATTTTAATGATTAGCGATACAGCGCAAGACGAGCGCTTTCATGATAACCCTCTGGTTACAGGAGATCCAGCCGTTCGCTTTTATGCCGGAATCCCCCTGACAGTCCCCAACGGCAGTAAGCTTGGAACCCTTTGTTTGATAGACCGAGAACCTCGTACCCTCAGTGAAGAAGAGCTGGCCTTGCTCTAGGACTTAGGAAAAATGGCTGAACAGGAGCTTGCGGCAGTTCAGCTAGCGACAATGGATGAACTAACGCTGCTGACAAATCGGCGTGGATTTAGACAACTGGCGCTTCATGTCCTAAGCCTATGTAAACGACTGAACAAACCTGTTTGCCTATTATTCTTCGACCTAGACTTATTTAAGGAAATCAACGACAGATATGGTCATGCAGAAGGAGACCTTGCCTTAAGAAGCTTTGGTCAAATCCTAAAGGACACCTATCGAGAGTCAGATGTATTAAGTAGACTCGGTGGAGATGAATTTGTCGTTTTACTCAGTAATACAGACGAAAAACAGGGAAAAGAGATTCTGCATCGGCTTAGCCAAACACTAAAACAGCATAACCAAGAAGCAGGTCGAGGTCATAACATTTGTTACAGCGCAGGAATTGTCCAGTATGACCCAGCCCAACATCCATCCATTGATGAACTTTTAGAAGCAGCAGACAAGTTAATGTACGAACAAAAACTCAAGAAGCGTACTCCAAAACCAATCCCTTAATGATGAGATCGGTCAAATTCTTGGTGTGCTGCGATCGCATCCAACTTTTCGCAAAACTCAATCGGCTCAGCCTCCGGCATAAATCGATGAATCGGTTCCAACCCCATCCGACCAAACGTCAACGGCAAAAGCTGATTACGACTTAACACCGAAGCTAAATCAAAATCCCGTTTACCTGTGGCAGGTTGTTCAAAGGCATCAGCCCAGTCAACATCACGCTCCTCACCAACAAGTACTGAACCCAATTCCTCTGGCTCGTTACCCAGCAATCCAAATTCGCTTACATTTTCTGAACACTGATTGGATAGGAATGGCGCAATAGCATCGCCCAGACCTTCGCTATTGGGTAAAAGCGCAGCGTTATCCAGCACAGCAGTTCCCACTCGCTCAGGCCCATCAACGGCTTCGATTCGCTGCGGAACCTTGTTGCAAATCATGGCTTCAAACTCATAGTTGAAGTGATATACAGGCTCTCCACGACGGAGCCATAGCGCCAAAATTTGTTCAACGCAGTAGGTTTTATAACGACCTTGATAGAGCGATTCAATCAAAGCCCAGCAAATCCACTGTTCTGGATAAGTTCGCTGCCATCGATCCAATAGCTTTCCCTTTGTCCAAGGCTGTAGATACGGCTCTGGCTCTGGGCTATAGTAGCTCAACAGCGAAAATGCAACGGACGGAGAATTGAGTGAGTGAGGAGTAGTGTTATCCATCATCAAAAAGGCTTCAGGAGTGACGTCATCAGAAAACAATCGGCCTTGGACAATACAAGGACACCCCCCGGAACAGTTATGTTCCAAGCCTGATGCTGATGAACAAACTGCTCTGTAAAACCAGTTTAACGGCATTTACAGGCAACACTGTAACAAATTATGTCAAGCCTCTTGCCACAAAGGTGACTTGAACGATAAATGTGCGTAAAATTTTTGCGCCTAACGCCCGTCAACAGGTTGTTTGGTAGATAAGCGGCACATGCCGTTAGCATAAGTCCTGTAAGCCCCTACTCCTATTGCGTCCCACAATCATGAAGAAGTTGAGTTTTCTGACCTTCCCGTGGCTTTCAATGACCTGTATTGGACTGGCTTATGGACTGCTGGGCTGGCATTTGTCTTTTCTCCCTGTGCTCTGGCTCGCAGAATCTTGGGTGGCAACCATTACAGTGGTTTTCCTCCTAATCTGGCGGGGTGGCTTGGTCAGTCGATGGCTGCGACTAGGCCCGACAGTACTGGTCAGCATCTTTTTCGCAAGCTTCACCCTCGTCTTTGCGATCGCCTTTGCGGATCTGTTTGGATTAGCGCTGGTACTGCTATTGAGTATTTTCTGGGGGCGACTGGAATTACAGTCACGGGGCATGCATCAGCGCCTGATATTGGTTTGTGAATTCTTTCTGTCAGGGGGTGGACTCACCCTTGGATGGCTTTTAGGTCACAACTCAAGACTGATAGAAACAATGCTGTCTCACTTATATTAGCGTTGAGACCATAAACATAAGAGCTGGGTCAGCATTCACTGACCCAGCTCTTATCGTAATAAAACGGATTGGGCAAAGCTTACCTAAATCCAACCGCAGCCTGCCACACAAAGGCGAGTAGCAAAAAGAACACGGGAATAACGGGCAATACATCAACCAGAGGGTCAAACACTGAGTAAGCTTCAGGCAGTTTTGCCAAGAGCAGAGCGGCTTCCATGAATGAACGTTCCTTCCAACACAGAGTTCAAAATCACTAGAAATCTTAACATGGATTCTCATCTTCCCCTAGAGCCTAGGACGGATCTGGGTTTGAAGCAGTGCTCTATTCCTCTAGGGCATTGCCTCCTACAGACTTTTACAAAATGTCTCAATCAGATGCCCAACCTCAGCACCATACTCTTCATGGAGTCCTAGAGATCCTGGGTGAGACTGGATTTGCACCGTAGGAATAGCGGCGATCGCCGCCATTTCAGCCTTAGATTTAGGAGGGCCATCTTCACTGGTAATCACCCAGCATTTCGCCCGTAGACCTGCAAAAAGCTGCAAAAAGGCCCCTCGATTGGTCACTGGGTCTAACCCACCCGTGACAAAAGCAGCAGGGCCAAAGCGTGCACCCCGCTGCTGGGTGGTGGCATATTTCTCTGCTATAAAGTCTGGGGTTAGGTTTTGGGCCTCAGCAAAGACATGGCGACTGTACATCCATTTCAAAAACCGAGGTCGCGTATTGAGGTAGTACAAAAATTGACCCACCAGTGGGGTTCTAACCAGCGCTTCAACCCCCGTCGCAACCATTTTGGTTGCCCCCATTGTCGGTAATGGCCCGCGCCAAGTGGGCGCAACCAGCACGAGTCGGGAAATTTGTTTGGGCAATTGCTGCGCTAGGTGTAGTGCATAGCCCGCTGCATGACCAGCCGCCACAACGGTTAAGGGTTGGTCAAAATACGCCGAGACAAACTCAGGCAGAAAGGCTTCGTAGAGGATGGGGTTGTAGGCGATCGCCGCCTTACTCGAATCTCCAAATCCTGGCCAATCCACACAGGTCACTTGATAGGTTTCCCCCAAGACTTGAGCCACCGCCTCCCATTCTTTGCGGCTTGAAACCGTACTAAAAGCGGGCAGTAGTAAAATGGGGGAACCTTCCCCACGGCGATCATAGCCAATGGACAGAGTCTGATTTAACCACTGCCACTCATAGACTTGAGTCGCATCGGGTGCCAGCACTGGCGTGGGTGTCATATCATCCTTATCATCAGAGCAAGCTTTCATTCTACTCGGGCAAAATAATTTTATGGTGAAGGCTGCATTTATTGCGCTGCTAGAGTAGGCTGTTAAAGCCGTAGCGCAGGAGCACGGCCAACCCTACATCTCATTTGTATTCTCACCACTCAGTACCGAAATCATGACCCTGGAAGGATTAAATGCAGTCCTATCGCAGCTTAAGCAAACCCACTGGAAAGATCAGCAGTCCTTTGAGAAATTTATACGGTTATGGCCCGAGATTGTAGGGACTGCCGTTGCCGCCCAAACACGTCCCGTTAAGCTCAGTGAACAAGGGATTTTGTACGTCTCCGTCTCCAGTGGAGTATGGGCCCAAAATCTTGCCTTTGAGCGGGTCAGGCTTCTCAAAAAGGTTAATGCGGCGTGGAAGGGCACAGTGAAAGATATCTATTTTTCCACCCGAGACTGGCACCGGAAGGCTACACCTCAAAGCCTTTCGGCACTGGAGTTAAAGTTAGTCTCTGGCTCTGCGCTAAAAATTCAAGCAGTGCGATCGCAGCCCGTAGATGCCAGAGATGCTTTCTCTCGGTGGTCTTTGGCGGTCAAAAAACAGGCGAAGGGAAATGTTGAATGCCCCCTCTGCCAATGCCCTACGCCCCTAGAGGAACTAAAGCGTTGGAGTCACTGTTCTCTCTGTATCAGTCGTCCCCATCCGTCCAATTGATGGCCCAATTGATGGCATGCATGGGCCTAAGGCGTCGCTAGAATTGCTGAAAAGGCAGTATGCATCTGTGCGATCTCAGGATTCTGCTGAATGGCTTGGTAGTAGCGTTGCTCGGCAATGGTGCCATCCTCAACGGGGTTCATTAAGGTCTGCACCTCTGCCAAAAGCATTGTGGCAGATTCAGCCGCTTCAGGCTTTTTGGCATGGAGCTGTTCATCAATGCGCACAATCATTTGGGAGATGGGGCGCAGCCAGTTAAACCATTCGTGTCCTAGGACAAGCTGAAAATACTCGCCTGTGTTGGCAATAGGGCCGTAGGTTTGCTCGTAGGTCGCCCGCTCGTGCTCTAGGAGGGCTTTATGAAATTTGAGCAGGAGAGGTCTGAGCTGACGGAGCTGCTGCTGGGACTGCTGCTCTAGGTTAGGATCTGAAAGCATTGGGGGCAAACTAAGTAGCGTTAATCAAAGAAACAGGGTGTAAGACTGGATTTGCAAAGACTTGCTTCGGGCTGAAAACATGATTGTCTCCACGCCCGAAGCGCATCAACTGGGCCATTTAGGTCTGGGGAGTCTCGCCAGTGGTGTTACGGGCATGCTGTTGCTCAAGGGAGGCGATCGCCGCATTGAGGGCAGCTAGACGGGTTTCTAGGCCATCCCGCGACATTTTGAGAAAATCCAGTTGGGCTTTGCGAAAGTTTTGCCGAGTGGCGGCATCCATGCAACAAGAAAATGGGAACATAAAAACCATCCAACGCGATAACCATGACTCCTCTATAGTATGCAAAGTTTTGTATCGATGGGGGCGGGTTCCCGATCTTGGATGGGGTTGATGTTCGATCTAGGCAAACTCAATCTAAATGAACTCAATGGGAAATTGCTGCCTCGCCAACTTTTTTTGAGGACATTATTCTTTTGAGAGGATGTTTGAAAAGTGCTACATATTGTTGCACTCGGCCCCCCAGACCCCCAACTTTGGGGGGTTCTGAACTCAAAGTCCCCCAAAGTTGGGGGATTTAGGGGGCGAATGCAGAGTGATTGAGACTTCTCAGACATCCTCTGAGATTTCATCCTGTTGGGAAGCCCGCAACTGTCCACAGGCTGCGTCCCGATCTAACCCACGGGATTGGCGTACACTGGCGGCAACTTTATGACGTTGGAGAATCTGTAAAAATACCTGAAGCTGCTGAGGGGAAGGCCGCTGATAATCGGCTTCGTTGATAGGGTTATAGGGAATCAAATTAACGTGGGACTGAAACCCTCGCAGAAGCTGAGCCAGTTCCAAGGCGTGTTCGGGTTTGTCATTAAACCCTGCAAGAACAACATACTCAAATGTGATCCGTCGTCCGGTCTCTGCCACATATTGCCGACAGTCTGCCATCAATTCCTTGAGACGATAATGCTTAGCACTGGGTACCAGCTTTTCCCGTAGGGTTTGATTAGAGGCATGCAGGCTGACCGCCAACGTGACCTGGAGTCCATAGTCTGCCAACTGGGAGATGCGTCCTGGCACCCCTACGGTAGAGACCGTGATGGAACGTTGACCAATGCCGATGTCTTCATTGAGAGATCGCACTGCTGCCAGAACATTCTCTACATTCAGCAAAGGTTCACCCATGCCCATGAACACAATATTGCTGACCCGCTCTTTGAAGTCTTCTTGCACCGTGAGCACCTGATCTACAATTTCATGGCAGGCCAGATGGCGCATAAAACCACCCTTGCCCGTCGCACAAAAATCGCAGCCCATCGCACAGCCGACTTGAGAGGAGACGCAGACGGTTAGGCGGCGATCGCTGGGAATGCCAACGGTCTCTATAATTTGTCCATCTGTTAAACGCAACAGGTACTTTACGGTGCCATCCTGGGCTTCGGAACGCAGGTGAAGGGTGGAGCGACCGACAGGGATATGGGCTGCGTTTTCCCGCCATTGTTTGGAGAAAACGGTCACTTCGCTAAGGGAACGAATGCCTTTTTGGTAAATCCATTGATGAAGCTGCTGACCACGATAGGCGGGCTGTTCCTGAGTTTGTACCCATTCTGTAAGTTGCGCTTTAGATGCGCCTAAGAGCGGTGGCAGTTGCCGTAGGGTACATTCGCTGAGTTCACGGGGGGCTTTGGGGGGCTTGGTTTGAGGACGAGAGGGAGCGGCGGCTTTGGGCATGGTGGGGCATCAGCAGGTACGGGTTCTCATTTTATCGTTGTTTGATGGGTCGTGTTGGTGAGCCATTGTCGGCATTTGATAGCATGGTTGCACCCCCACAGGATTGCATTCTATGACGGTTGCCATCCCTGAAGCCGTTAAGACCCTTGCCGAGGCTGAACGACGATTTAACCTGTCGCGCACTGAGGATGAAGCCTTTTTCCTGGAATGGCAGAGGGGGTTGCCGAACCTTTCAGACCCAGAAAAAGCTGCGCTAGATGAACTCCGGCAGCGATATTTGTATCAGCGCTCAGAAGGGCAGTTGCTGGAGGGGACGGTCACGTTATTGATGGCTTCACCGCTGCTGGCTATTGCAGGATTCTACGATCCACCTTTTCGGGTACGGGCGGAGGAGTCGGTGGTTCTGGTTCTGGATGATGGAGAGGAGGTGCTGCAAGGGCGCATTGATGTTTTGGTGCTTTTAAATCAGCTTTGGGTAGTGGTTTTGGAGTCTAAGAAGACGGCGTTGTCGGTTTGGGCTGCGCTGCCGCAAACGTTGGCTTATTTGATGGCAAATCCTCAGCCGGAGAAGCCAAGGTTTGGGATCGTGACAAATGGAGATGAAATTCTGTTTGTTAAGTTGGAGCAAAACGCGCATCGCTACTATGCGCTATCGCGGGTTTTTGCGCCGTTTACGTCAAAGCAAGAACTCTACAGTGCTTTGCAGATTTTGAAGCAGGTTGGACAGATACTGGGTGGCGAAGGAGGATAGGTATCCCCCCTACCAAATGATGGCCTCCAAGAAAATTGAAAACTTGATGTGAGTTCAACCTAACCTGGAGGTTTGGGAATGAGAACGCAGGACAGACGGTTTCTAAATTGTCTGCATTAGACCTAAGGTTTACGCTTCTGGCAAGGGTTCGTCAGTGGCAGGGGGTAAGGGAAGAGGTGCAAATACTTTGGCATCATCCTGATTGAGCTGGTGAGCGAGGTCTGCTTGTTCTAACCTTTCGAGAATGGGCAAAATATCGCTAAAGCTACGGAAGCCGAGTTGTTCTAGGTCTTCGATCGTAATGGTTTCATCAGATAGGCTACCTCGCTGTTGTAAAAACATCCGCACCCGCTCTTCCTGAAGATCTAAGGCGGCTTTCTGAAGCAATTTAGGGGTTGCAGCCCTTAGCCCTTGAAAGAGGACTTCTGAGGTAATCAAAGGGACTTGAAGATCGGCAGCGGTTGAAAGGATAGTATTGCCCAATCGGTTGAATAGGCGAGGTTTGCCGAAGGATGCTTTGCAAAAACGTTGTGCAGTTTCTGGCAGAAAGGGGAGAACGGAACGCGGATCGCTTGGATCGTTACAGTCATTGTTAATCCGGGTGCTGTTGAGGTAGTTGATCAGCATTTGATAGGTGGTGGGGAAATCCAGTTCTTCTAGCTTCAGTTGGAGGTCAAATAAGCCACGTTCGCTGGTGAGCAAATCTCCTGTTATCCCCATTGGGTGTCCAGTGAGCATAAACCAGGCACGTCCTTTTAACATGCCCTGGGCATCATGCATGAGTTGTCTGACTACGCTGGGGTTTTGCTTGTCCAGGTCATCAATGGCAATTACAACACCTTGAGGATATTTCTTTTGCGCTCGGTCTAGCAGTGTGTCTAGGCTGACGGTAGGGTATAGCGGTTTTGTAATGGGTAAGTCTTTCTCGCCAAGTTTGCCACCAATGCCAAGACTTCCGCTGATTTCTGCACTACGTTCTTTTTGCACTTTGTCTGTGGGAATTCCCATTTGATAAAGCTGACGCTGTGCCCATTCGTCATCAGGCATTGCTCGTGCTAGGGCAATTAATGCTGTAGTGGGGAGGTCTAGGTTTGCAGGTAGGGAGATGTAGGTGGTTAGCATGTCCTTACGCTTACGACGCAGTACTGACAACACTTCTAGTAAAAAAGCGCTTTTACCAATCCCTAGCCGACCGTAGACTAAAACGCGCCGTCGCTCACGACTTTGGAACAGATTAAAGACTTGGCGCAGTTCATTTTCGCGTCCGGTGAAAATATATTGCAGGGTTTCGCTTTGAAGATCGGTGGGGCTTTCTGTAAAGGGAATTTCTCTAAGCCCCAACTGCTGAATATTGTTACCAGACTGGTCAAAAATATCATCAGCGGTTGTCATACGTATGCCTCAATCATCTGGCTTTCCATTACTTTTTGGGCTGCTAGACGAAGACTCTCCACTTCAGCCGCTTTTTCGGGTTGCTCCAACTGATGATAGCTCTCCTGTGCTTTAGCGAGTTCAGATATCCCTTTTTCTAGATGTCCTTGAGACACCAGTACGCCTCCTAATCCGGTATGGCTTTTGGCTATGCCAGGTTGATTTTGAAGGTGTTTGTAAAGGCGGAGGGCATCCCGATAGTAGAGGCGGGCGTTGTCCCAGTCGGAGAGGGTTTCGTGGGCGCGTCCTGTTAGGAAGAGGGCGTTGGCATGGGCGAGGGGATTGTCGCTGGTGCTGAGTTGGTTAACGCTGTTGAGTAAGAGTTGGAGTCCTTCTTGCCATTGACCGTCCCGTACCAAGCGGCTCCCCAGAATGGATTGAGTGGAAGGTAAGGCTTGCCAGATTTGTTTGCGATCGTAGTGCTCTGGACTAATTGCATCTAAGGCAATTTTATAAGCTTGCAATGCTTTCTGGAGGTCGCTTGGGTTGTGGTTATTTTCGTATCGACGGGAGAGAGCGTTACCTAAGCAATATTGGGCATCAATAAAGTAAGGGCTGCCAGGAGATGCAATTTCTAAGGCTGACTGTAAAAAGGTTACTGCAATGTTTAATTGATCGGGGTTATCTGTTATTAAAGCAACCGCCATTAATACTTCAGCCAAATTACTCTTAGTGCTTGCCCAATCTTGTGGGCAAGCTTCACGGGTATAGACCTGTAGTGCTAGCTCAAATGCCGCAGTCGCCTTCTCTAAGTTTTCAGCACGTTCTCCTCGCAGACGGTTATAGTAAGCCGCTCCTAAGTTCTGTTTGGTCGCTGCCCAACCTTGAGGGAAAGCTTCACGGGTATAGACCTGTAGTGCAAGCTCAAATGCCGCAGTCGCCTTTTCTATGTTTTCAGCGCGTTCTCCTCGCAGACGGTCACGGTAGGCATTTCCTAGGTTATTTTGGGACATTGCCCAATCTTGTGGGAAAGCTTCACGGGTATAGACCTGTATTGCTAGCTCATAGGTGGTGATCGCCTTTTCTAAGTTTTCAGCACGTTCTCCTCGCAAGCGGTAATTGTAAGCTGCTCCTAAGTTATTTTGGGACATTGCCCAATCTTGTGGGAAAGCCTTACGAGTCCTTACCTGTAGTGCTAGCTCATAGGTGGCGATCGCCTTTTCTAAGTTTTCAGCACGTTCTCCTCGCAGACGTTCACAGTAAGCTGCTCCTAAGTTATTTTGGGTTGCTGCCCAATCTTGTGGGAAAGCTTCACGGATATAGATCTCAAGAGCTAGTTTATAGGCAGCAATAGCTAACTCTATATTCAGCATTCGATCTCCTAAAGGAAATTGCCGAATCGTGTAACCAAAGATCAAAAAAAACTGGGCAACCTCTTCCCGCTCATCGCAGAAATCGCCTGTGAGAAAAGTTTTAAATACTAATGGGAGAGCATCTAACAGAGATTCATTTAACTTTGCTTTATTAGACTTCAGAAAATCTTGAATTTGTGTCTCATTTCCCTTAGCCTTGATCGCATACTTTATAAACGATCGCATGAAATTCTTTTCTTTTCTGGTAGATGCTACAGACTGACCAAATCCTTTTTTCCCCATGTTCTTTATCTGAGAGACTCAATGAGTAGGGCCGCAGTGGAGACTTTCGCTTCGAGGTCAGGTTGACTTCAAAGCCAAGACTATACCTGCCAAACTTTCAATCTACAAAAGAAAGTCTTGCTCACTCAATCTTAGCCCCTCTGCCAAAACCGAACCAACAAGTCAAAAATCGGCAGCCTACTGGAAATTTGTCTTTCCCCTATCGTTCAATGCGAATCACATGTTCAGTGACAGCCTCAAACGTATCATCATGGCTGATCACAATAAGCTGCCGAAACGCCTTCAAATTGCTAATCGCTTCCGCCAACTGCCGCCGTCGCTGCTGATCCATATTGGTCGTCGGCTCATCAAAAAATGCAATTTGAAGGCGTTTCGGCAGCTTATTGTGATCAGCCATGATGATACGTTTGAGGCTGTCACTGAACATGTGATT
>JANLSD010000360.1:0-16078 GCA_031362245.1 Acaryochloridaceae cyanobacterium OTE_25_metabat_464
GACTCTTTAGTAAACCTTTTCCTGATTTATTTGAAACGATTGTTCTGAATATGGGTGATTTGCCTCGCGCAAGGCGTACCTTAAAATCTAAAATCTCCAAAAAGACCGCGATGCAACCTGTCCCGTCTTAAACTGATACCCCTTTTTATCAAGCGACGAATCACAAGAAGGAGCCTTCATCTTCAAAGAAAATCCTAAAAAAGGAAAGCTAGCTTTACAGGTCAAGAGCTACAAGCTTCCATGAAGTTAAATAGAATTTAGCAGAAGCATAAGACAACTTAATTTTTTTGTTTGAATAATAAGTTCCCCACCAGCTCAATATTAAGATGGTGGGGAACTGACTTAGATAAACTGATTAGTCAATTGTTTAGTTAACGGCTTTTTTAACTTCGTCCTTGACATCTTCAGCAGCATTACGAACTTGGCTTTCGGCTTGCTTTGCTTTGCCTTTAGCCTGATCCTCAGGATCTCCTGTAACCTTTCCTAAGGCTTCTTGAGCCTTGCCTTCAAGATTCTTGGCGGTAGCTTTTACTTTATCTTCCAGGGACATAATCTTTCTCCATTTGTAGAACAAACAACTCAAGAGGCTTTTAATTTGCGATTGAGTTGCTTTAAACTACATTAACTGTATCGAACAATACTGTATGATGTATCTGTCAATAGTTCTATTCCTTGATTTGATAAATATAGCTTAAGGAATAGTTGCTATAATAATTTTATTGATTATATAAATATAATAGTATATCTATATTCAACAATAAACTTTTATGCTAGATACTCTAGAAAATGCTAAATTTCGCTCAGCCTGTCTAATCTTTAATCCCGCAGCGGGCCAAAGCGACCCCGACCAAGATTTAGCGCAGATACAAGATATCTTAGGGTCTGAAATTAACCTAGAGATCTGTCTGACGACAAAAGAAGTAGGAGCTGACCTGCTGGCACAGGCAGCCGTTAAGCGCGGGGTTGAGGCTATTATCGCTTCTGGTGGAGATGGAACGCTTTCTGCTGCTGCCGCTGCCGTAGTTGGGACTGACATTCCGCTGGGCATTATCTCGCGGGGAACCGCGAATGCCTTTGCAACTGCACTGAATATTCCTGACACAGTTGAGGCAGCCTGCAAAACTATTTTAAAGGGCGTAACGCGAAAAGTAGATGCGGCTTACTGTAACGATAAACCCATGGTTTTATTGGCGGGAATTGGATTTGAGGCCGAAACGGTTAAGTTGGCCGATCGTGAAGCCAAGAATCGCTTTGGAATGCTGGCCTACGTCCTAGCAGGTTTACAGCAGCTCCAAAATTTGGAGACGTTTGAGGTAGAAATTGAAACCGAAGATAAAATTGTGAAGGTTTCGGCGGCAGCCATTACAGTCGCCAATGCGGCACCGCCCACTTCAATCTTGGCACAAGGCTCAGCGGGGATTGTGGTAGATGACGGCTTACTAGATGTCACCATTGTTGCACCAGCCAATAAAGCAGGAGCCGTTACCGCCGCCTACCAACTGTTCCAATCTGCTTCTAGCGGTACCGCAACGGAACGAGATGACATTGGCTATTTAAGAGCCAGCCGCTTTAAGATTTCTGCTACCCCTCCTCAAAAAGTTGTGCTGGATGGCGAGATGGTAGGCACCACTCCCGTTGATGTGGTGTGTGTGCCAGGTGGGTTGACGATTTTTGTACCATTGACAGAAGAAATTGAGCCGACTGAAAAACTTGAAGGGCTACCAGACCTAGTGGTCAAAATGAAGGATTCATCAGGTTTTGATGAACAGTAGCCGCTGCCGCCTAAGCTGCTTATCACTCATTCAATTACGGATTCAGTTCTCTCAAGTTCTATCTACGCAAAAAGCCCCTCATTTTATTTGAGAGGCTTTTTGCAAATCGAGATGAATTTAGCCTGCAAGAGAACTCAAGACTCTAGCGCCGGAGACAGCGATTGTGCCTGCAAAGGCAGAAGCTGCTAAAGAAACCAGCGCTGTACTGCAAAGCCACCAAGCAGCACCTGCCGCGACCTTCTGAGTCTCAATCGCCTGCTTTTGGGCCTGGTCTTTCACTTGATTAAAGCGCCTTTGCACTTCCTGCTGAATCTTCTCTGATTGGTGCAGTACACCATTACGCGTCTCTTCAACCTTATCTACAATCCGGTTGGCATCCGCCTCGGAGATGTCTTCACGGGAACTGAGGACTGCGACTAAGGTGCCTCGATCAAATTGACCCAAGCGATTTTTTAAGGCATCAAACCCAGCTTGAGGGTCATCAAACACCTTACGAAAATCGTCTTGGATACCGTCGTAGTTTAGTTCTGGACGCTCTAAAGCATTCAGGTAGTCGCGGATTTTACCGAGCACGCTATCAATCGCAGATTGAACCGTTTTCTGGACGTTCTGCACCTGTTCAACCAATGAGCGATAGGTAGACTCAATCTGATCGGCAATGCGGTTGGCTTCTTCTTCTGAGATATCTTCTCGCTGAGAGAGCAGCGCCACAAAGGTAGCACGGTCAAAGTTTGAAACGCGATCACCCAAACTCCCCAGCCCGGCACGAGGATCCTGAAGCAATAGCTGAAGGTCACGTTTAATGCCGTCAGGATTCAGCTCTTCTTTCTGAGTATTGCGCAGGTAGTTTTCGAGGTTTTCCTCAAAGGCCACGGCCTGTTTTTGAGCACGACGGGCTAAACGACGCGGGGCTTTGACAATATTGCGGATCGCAGACTGGATCTGGTCGATGGTCTGGTTAACCTGTTCTTCGGTAAGGTCTCCGCGCTGGGTCAATAGCTTGACCAAGGTTTCACGATCTACCTGGGAAAGGCGATCGCGCAGGGCAGAGGCACTCGCCTTAGGATCGTCCAGTAGAGCCGTTAGATCGCGCTGGATTCCTTCTGGATTAAGCTCTTGTAAGTTAGTATCGCGGAGGTAGTTGGCGATCGCAGTGGTCGTTTGGTCGTACTGCTCTTTTGCCTTGACCGCTACTTTCTGAGGAGCCTGCAAGATATTGTCTCGCACAGATTCCACCTGGTCTAGAATCTGATTTACCTGCTCTTCGCTGAGATCCTGTCGCTGACTGAGCAACTGCACCAGCGTATCGCGGTCAAATTGAGACAGCCGCGATTTTAAGGCACTTACGCCAGCCTGAGGATCGTCTAGTAAAGTGCGCAGATCGCGCTGGATTCCGTCTGGGTTAAGTTCCTCTTTGTTGGTATTGCGCAGGTAGTCTTCAACTTTGCCCCGCAGTTCTTGAGCTTTCGCCTTGGCCTGCTCCTGAAGATCTTTTGCTTCAGATAAGACGCGATCTCGGGTGGTCTCGAGCTGGCCCACAATCTGGTTGGTTTCGTCAGGGGTAATATCCTGGCGCTGCTGAAGCAGTTTTACTAACGTATCTCGGTCAAACTGACTGAGGCGGTTGCCCAGCGCATCTAAACCCGCTTCTGGATCGCTTAAGAGCATCTTAAATTCATGCCCGATTGCATCAGGGTTTAGCTCTTCCTTTCCGGTCGATTTGAGGTAGTTTTCGACTCGGCTGCGGAGATTCTGAGATCGCCCTTCAGCCTCTGATTGCTGCACCGTCGCAAACACCTCTTGCCGAATCTGTTCTAAATGATTAGAAAGTTCCTGAACGCGTTCTGGTTTGAGATCATCTCGTAAAGACAGCGTTTCAACAAAGTAGCTGCGATTCACCAGCTCTAGTTCTTGACGAATGGCGACCGGATCGGCTTGAGGGTCATAGATCACATCCTTAAACTGCTGCTTCATCGCATCCTGATTTAGCTCCCAAGCAGGGGTAAACAGGAGATAGTTTTCAAGATCTGCCTGAATGACGCTAAATGGCTTAAGTGCTTTACCAGAAATGCGGCTGCCGGCCTGATTCGCTTTACCTAGTACAGTGCCCTTAAGCTGCTGAAGCTGACCCGAAACCTTCTCAACATCTATATCTGAAAGATCGACATTGCGAAGCACCTGACTAAACAGTGTACTGAGGCCAAGCTGAAGTGCCTGACTGGTTAAGCTGGCATCTTTTTGGGAATCTTGACCCACAAGCTGCTGAAGTTTTCCCGCAAGATCCTTAGAATTAAGATCTTCTGGCGTAGCTGATTTCAATAAGCTAGACAGTTGGCTCTTAAGGTCTTTTTTTCCACCTTTACCAGCCACCTGCTTCCAGGTAGAGTCCAGTCGATCTACAATTTGATTAATATCCTTCTTTGAGAAATCAGTTCGATTGCTCAGTAGGTCAATAAAGCTCTGTCGATTTACCGTCTCGAGTAGGCTACCGTCCGTTACGTCTTTGAGGTCTGACTCATTCAGCAGCTTCTCAAATTGGCTACCAATTTTATCTAGATCAACAGTAGGCAGCTTCAAATTACTTAAAGAACTCTGAAGCGTCTTTTGAATACTGCCAGCGTCAATTCCTGAGGTAAGCTCTCGACGAACGGCAGCAGTAATATCTTCAGCCGTCGAGATTGCTTGATTTTTTGCGAAATTTGCGCCGAGGGCCGCAGTGGTTGTGCCAATAATACTTTGTAGCCCTGAAGTAGCTGTGCTGATCACAGAACCAATTAAAGATCCCACTGCCGTTGAGCCGAGCCATACTAGCAGCGAAAAATAGGTAGACCAAATCACCACGCCAATGATTGCGCCTAAGGTTGCGCTAGTCACCAGACTTAGCTTTACCGCTAGAAAGCAGGCAATAAAGAGCGCAATACTAACCGTCACGAGCACCCAAAGCCCAACCTTCGTCTCAATTGAGCGAATGGTAGAGCCTAGGCTTTCAGATTCATGATCTGAACCTGAGCTTCCCCTTGGAAAGGTGATAAATGCTACCGATAAATTGGTGAGTAGCAGTTGAAACCCAAAGGTCATCATTAATCCTGAAACTAAAGCAACCAAAAACTGAGGGCCAGAAAAAACGGCAATGTTTCCTCCAGCAACTACTGATGGATCGGCTGTGATTTGCGCAATTTGGAAAAACTGCTCGCTTAAGCTAGGCAGCATTTGTAAATATTGAAACATCGTATTCTCCTAGCCTATGTAGATTTTTCTTGTTGGTACTCTGCATCAATCCAGCAGCGCGGCAGATTTTCACCAGAAGGGAAAATCAAGTTTTGCTTTTGGACAGGCTCAGGGTCTTGCTCTTCTTCACCGGCCTGAACTCGACCCATCACTTCAGTCTGATTAGGGCTAATGACTTCTTGGATATTTAATATTTCTACTAAAGTTCCATTTTCTTTTTTCTGCAACAGCATAAGTTTTCTCCTAAATGCTTAAGTTTTCTAGCCTAGTCAATATTAGAAAGCGTTAAAATGACGCCTTCTAAAAATGTTTTACCTATGGAATAGAAAATTAGCTATTTATGACCCCCTATCCACTTGGCGGCGATCGCCCCAAAGGCAGCACCAATCAAAGGGTTACTGAAAAATTTAACCAGTGCGGGTTGGTCTGCTAAAACATGTTGAAAAACGTCTGAATGGTTGTGATATGCAAAACCTGCAAGTTTGCTTACGTCATCAGCCGTCATTCGATGTGGATCGTGGGTAGATAGCCCAAGCTGCTGCTCTAAGTCACGGTCTTTAAGCCCTTTCTTTTTTAGGGAGCTGAAGAATTCTTTGGCTACATCATTGCGTTCATTGGGCTTAATTTGGGCGATCGCCTTCTGTAGCTCCGGTTCCATTTGAGTAGAAGGGATACGGTCAGGATGAAACGTGTTGCTAAAAAGCTCATGGCGTTCATCACGAGAGGAGCGTTGGGCAAAATCATCAAAGGTTTGATAGTCTGGTGAGGTGTTAGTATCATCATCCAGACTTTCTGTGTTTCCACCCGCTAAGTCTTTCATCGCTTGGCGCTTATAATCGTCACTGCTAGACATTTTTTCAGTCTCCAAAATTAAGGTCAGAAATAAAGTAAAAGGAATTTGGATCTAGCCTGCCTGCTGAAACTCAACCTGTTTAGATTGAGTATTGTAAAGCGTCGTCAATATCAGCTTTTTATCAGGGGCATACATCATTACCGTCAAATCTTGGTTAGGAAAGTTTTTGTGAAACCCTTGAGTAAGAGACCTTGCTAGGTCTTTAAGTTCGTCAGGGCGAACTAATGAGGAGATAACTACTCCGAGCTTATTGTTATCGCGCACAAACGCATCTTTAACTAAGCCCTTGCTTGCTTCAACAACCCAGTTACCAAAATCCTGCCCTTTAACAGAATTCCCTCTAGCTAATTGGCCATATTTAACACTTGAGGTCGTTGATGAAGATAAGCCAACTTGATTGTTTGGCGGAGCTACAGCAGCACAAGCAGTTGTAAACGTGAGCATTAGCACAAGTGCCAACATAGCTGAGAGCTGATTCCATCTTCGTAATATATTCATCTTCGCTATTCCTTACAGAGTTTAGATCGGATTAATGATCAAAATGAATGCCGTCGTATGGGTTAGATTTTTTATAGAAAGTCATACGGGTTGACTGTTTTGGATAGGTATACAGTCGAACCATTTTTAACTCTAAACAAATATTTATTTCAAGTCTTCTGTAAAGAGACTTATAAAACGCTGCATTCTCTATTCCTTTCGATACTTTCAAAACTCTAGAATGGGCTACTTAATATAGCTATACTCCAACAGAGTATTTTTACTTTCCGTATCGTAATTTAAGGAATTTTGAGATATGACTTATTCCGAAAAGGTAGCAGACTACGGCACTGATCAACGTACTGTCAATGCAGTGATTGACTACCATGATCGCGTACGATAGGGACTAATTTTGCCTGGACTGGTTGTTGCCCTTAGCGTTCAACTTGTTTTAAGTGCGTTAGGAGCCGCAGTTGGACTCACTAATATTTCAGATTCAGGTGCCCCACGCTCCCATGCGGATAACGTTGGTGCAGCAGTCGGTATTTGGGCGATTATCAGCCTGTTCATTTCATTATTTGTGGGAGGATGGACGACAACTCGTGCCTGTGGTCCTATCAATCGAAGTACTATACTACTAAATGGAGCTATTCTTTGGGCAACGACTTTAGCAATTAGTGCATGGCTACTCTCCAGTGGTGTATCTGGTGCGTTTGGGATTGCGGCGTCTAATGCAGGAAATGTCAGTAATCAAGCGCAACAAAGTGGTGTTGGCATCCCCAAAAGTGCACCTAACATAACACCCACAGCGCAACAAGCGCGAGATATCGCGGGTAGTGCGGCCAAAGTTGGCTGGTCTTTTGCGCTTGGTTCGCTGTTAGGTTTAGTTGCTTCTTTGATTGGAGCTTCTACGGGTGCTCGAAACCCACGTGAAGGCAGATCTCGTGCTGTTGCTCATGAATAAAGTAGTAAATTTTATTAATATTAATCCACAAATCTCTAACATCTACAATTTTGATTTTACTTAATTTTTGCCCTTTCTTAATTGATTAAGTAGGGGCTTTCTTTTTCCAAAATTTATAGCACATAGTAAACCCCTATTAATGCAATTGTTGATGATAGAATGGCATGGCTTAAGAACGATTTGGATAACGCAGACAACATTGAGGTGCGTCCTTAAGCGGTTTTGCTCCCAATCAATAGTGGCCCTAACCTGATTCCAGCTTTAAACCGATGGCAGAAAAGAACTTTCATGCCTTTAGAGAGAGCTATCGGCCTCTGTCTTTTGATTACAGTATGAAATAATCGTAGAGTGCGGTTTAATACTATGGATTCAAATCAAGCTCTTAAAGGCATCACATTAATAGACTGTGCTAAAGCTAATGCTCAACAGGGCATTAACACTGCTGCGAGACTTTGTGGATATGGCACTGACCTCAGTACATTTGAGCATGAGCTAAAACAGGCGTGCCAAGACATCGGTGTCGAAATCAAGACGTTGACTGACTTAATTACTGATAAAGAGAAAATGACAACAGACAAGGGCCTTGAGATTGCACCAGATACCCTCACACAAATCTAGGCTCAGTCTCAGCCTTAGCGATAAAGCCTGTTTCCCAATCGAGGTAGATTTTCTATGCTGGATGAAAAAGCAAAAAAAAGCTGTTGCAATACATTCCCCATCCCATTAATGTATGCGGCGTTAAGGAAGGGGATGAGGTGAATGGGTTTACCCTCAGTTGGACGACTCAAGCATCTTTTAAGCCACCGATGATTGTTATTGGTGTACGACAAGATTCACGATCCAACGCCATGATAAAAGCGAGTCAGGTTTTTGCGGTCAGTTTTCTCGATAAAACCCAACAGAAAATCGCCGAAACCTTCTTTCAACCTCAGCGCAGGATCGAGAATAGATTTGGCGAGCATGAATTTTACTTAAGCGATATTACTGGGTGTCCTGTTCTTAAAGAGGCGCTTGGATTCGTGGAATGCCAAGTCAAAGGAAGCCTTGAACAAGGCGACCATTCCATATTTTTAGGTGAAGTGGTCGGAGCCCAACTGCATCATGAAGGAGATCCGCTCTGGCTTATGGATACAAAGTGGGAGTATGGGGGATAGCTCAGTTCCTTCTATGTGAAAGGTTTCTTTGCATTTGTGTGCGTATCGCTCACTTTGCCTGGTCTTGGGATTAAATCCAATCCATATCGCTGAATTGACGTGTTGAAAATAGAGTCTGCTGCAAGTTTAACTCTAACTGCCTATGACTTGGCTCATCTGTCTCGCTATCCAAGTTTGACAGCGTTATCCCCAGCAGTCTAACCTTCTGCGCCTCAAGTTCAACGCCTTTCAGCAACGCCTGAGCGATATCCAGAATTTGGGTATCGCCGATCACACGGTCCGGCATCGTCCGACTGCGCGTGATTTGGCGATAGTCTGCAAACTTCACCTTCAGCGTAATAGTGCGTCCTCTTGCTCCATTGCGCTCAATGCGCTGCTGCACCTCCTGGGCGATCGCCTCCAGCTTCTGCTCAATGATTTCTCGGTCTTCAAGATCAGGGTCAAAGCTCGTCTCCGCTCCAATGGACTGACGAATTCGATTCGGATTAACAGGGCGATCGTCAATTCCTCTAGAAATCTGGTAGTAAAAATGTCCGACCTTGCCGAAGTGTTGCACCAATTCGCGTTCGCTGCGCTGCTTTAGGTCTGCGCCAGTACAGATTCCTAGCTCCTGCATCTTGGCTGCCGTGGCACGACCTACTCCGTAGAATGCATCAATCGGCAATGCCTCAATAAATGGATCTGCTTCTTCCGGTTGAATGACCGTCAATCCGTCAGGCTTGTTCATTCCTGAAGCAATCTTTGCCAGAAACTTATTAAATGATACCCCTGCAGAAGCGGTGAGCTGGGTTTTTTGCAGAATAGCCTGCTTGATTTCGCGGGCGATCGCTGTCGCTGAAGCAATATCCTTTTTGCTTACAGTCACGTCTAGGTAGGCTTCATCCAGAGCTAGCGGTTCAACAAGGTTGGTATAGCGCTCGAAGATAGACCGTATTTGCTCCGATATTTCTCGATAGATCTCAAAGCGTGGTGGCGCAAAAATGAGATGGGGGCATCGCTGGATAGCAGTCCGTGACGGCATGGCAGAGTGAATCCCAAACTTACGGGCCTCATAGCTGGCAGCAGCGACGGCTCCGCGCTTATCAGGACTGCCGCCCACCACCAAAGGCTTCCCGCGATACTTGGGGTTATCCCGCTGTTCTACGGAGGCGTAAAAGGCATCCATATCGACGTGGATTATTTTTCGCTGCGGATTCATCAGAGTTTGTTGAAAACTGACTCATTCATTTGATCGGCACTTGAACTTCACTTCGTTTAAACGGGTCAGGAATAAAGGGCGAATCGTAGAAAAAGCGACGGGGCAAACCGGACACTACATAGCTAGGATGCTGTGCTAGCCATGCTCGCAAACGCTCTAAATTCTCCTGATAGCTCATATAGGTATAGGGACCACGGATGCCAATACTGAGAACTTTTACAGCAGGATGGTTTTCAACCTTAATCCCTTGGGCAATTTGCTTCGGCTGTACCGTTTCATTTCGGTAAAGAAAAGAAACCTCAGCATTACCTACTTCATCAGGTTTACCGTTAGGAGATTCTTGCAGCGTAATGCTGGGATAACGGGCTTCAACAGGAGCAGTCATGCCAATCCCGTTGGAGCTGATATGTTGATAGAGTGGTCTAAAGGACTCGTTTGCTGCCTGACTGAGTTTTCCTTTATGGGTATAAGTCCCAGAACGATAGGCTGGATACTGCTTTACTTCGATTTTTCCATTAGGCGTGGGCTGAGGAAAGCCGTCTGGCAAGGGTGCTGAGGCTGCACGGTAAATCATTAAGCCAAGAACTGGAATCGCTAAAAGGCCAACAATAAGTAAGGTTATCTGTGGTTTCATGCTCCTATTTTAACGAGCAATTACTTTAGGTGTTTTTTAAAGTAACGATCATTCATTGGATTTTGCAACGGTACAAAGCTGCAAACGATAAAGTAGAACAGTAATTTCTGATCGAGGCTTTAAGTTTATCAACCCGATTGCGGAGCATGGCACAGGCGATCCAGTATTGTCTGAAGTTTCGCAGCGCTTTCAAATGGCGCTCCCTCAGGCGCAGATCAGGTAATTGGGGTAAATGCTGGGTATACCCTTTCCTTTAAGCCAGTACCATATTTCATGGCACTGGCTTTAGAAATGTAATAGAAAAAAATTGCTTCTATTACTTAGCTAGCTCATCGTGAGGAACAGCACTGGGATCAACGCCCATTCCTTCCACAAGTCCTCGTAAAATTGTGAGCTGCTCAGAGTACTCAAGACCTTGAAGCTGAGTTAAGCACTGAGAAGCTTGAGGTTCTAGGGTGTAACTATCTGGCATTGGAATAATTTCAGAACGATCCATTCCTTGAGCCAAAAGATACCAAAAGAGCAGCTTTGTAGTATCGCTCAGGGCACCGTACATTCGGCTAATGGGGCCGTCTTTACACTCTACTAGATCACGCTGAATCTGAAGCTGTTCTTCATGGGTCATTTCCAGCACCTGCCCAAAAATGCCTTCGGCGATCGCTGGGGACGCCGTACTCGCACCAGGTGCAGCAGGAGTAATGGATTTACCCACTTCTTTATAGATGTACCACAGTAGAGCAAGCTTTTGATCGGTTGATAGCGTCTCAAAGTTCGAAACAAGCTGTGGATTAACGCTAGATGTAGTAGTTGTCAAAATAATTTACCCATTCATCTTCTATAAGATACAGATTATTTAACAGTTATAAGACCGACTTTGGAGAGAGTTGAGAGACTAACAAGAGGCAGATTTAATTACAGTTGATTTGTGATTAGATATTCAAAATATTAAGGTTCAGTGAAAATGGAAACAACTTCTTTATCTAATCAGTACTCTACGGAAATTGAGCAGGAATGGGATTCTATTATTTATGAGTATTTTTTAAGACTGAACTTGGGTAAGTTCATTGAAGTCTCTGAACTATTTTCAGCCGAGGGTTTACTTTATCCCCCCTTTGAGAAAGCAATTCGCGGTAGAGATGCGATCGCCCAATATTTACAATCTGAAGCCAGAGGAGTTCAGGCTTTGCCGCAGTCTGCCACAGTGCAGCTTAACTGCGATGGATCCACCCTCTATCAAATTAAAGGCAACGTAAAAACCAGCTTTTTTACAGTCAACGTAGGTTGGGCAATTCAGTTGAATACTGACAAAGAGATTGTGTCTGTAGAGGTGAAGCTTTTAGCAGAATTTCAAGATTTATTAGCGATAAAGCACCGTGAATAAACCATCAAACTCGTTCAAATAAATCAAGCCGATATTTCGCAGTCTGTTGACATTTTAGATGTCGGATCTGTGTTGGCACACATTCTAGAAATGAGTCGTGTACTTCATTGCCCGTCAAAGGGTAGCCAGGCGATCGCGGTAGCCAATGTACCAAGAGCAAGTTTCCACCTGGTTCTAGAAGTTCAAATATTTGCTGCTGGGCTGTTTGTAGGTCTTCACGACACCAGTAGTACCCCACTTCAGACACCAAAATGAGGTCAAACTTTTCTTGGGGATACTGATGGGGAAAATTCATGATTTGAAAACGCACCTGCGGAAGCAGCCTACAGCGCTGGATGGCCTGATCCTGGGCAACTTGAGAGACATCAATGGATAAAATCGAATTGCAAGATTGAGCTAGCTTTTGGGTTAAAACGCCAATAGAGCCGCCAATCTCTAGAGCAGAACGGTAACAAGACCTAGGCAATGCCGCAATCGTGGCTGCATATTTCTCAGCTTCGTAATCGCTCGTTGCGAACTTCCACGGGTCAGGGTCAGATTGATAGAGCGTGTCAAAGTAGCTAGGGGGTAATGATTGAGATGGATTCATGGGTTTAAGGATTCTGTTCTAAATAAATTTCCCAAGGGTGCGCGAAGTTGCTCAGCATTTGGGGCGTTAGGCGGAAGCCTGTGGGGTCATCATCAATTAAGTCGGTAGTCTGGGAACGGTAAAGGGCGATCGCCCTCTGTTTCAGCTCAACCACCTCAGAAATATCGAGCCGCCAGGCTTGGTTAGATTCAAAGTAATGTAGCTGTCGCTGTTGCGGATCCCAATCCCAAATGGGGTACTCGATTACTCTGAGAGAAAGTGCAGTAAGCGCTAGCGCAGCCTGGAGAATTTGCCAAGTTGCGCGATGATCTGGGTGTGGGTCATATCGCCACGGTGCAAAAATGATCTTAGGATTAACGGTTGCAAGATAGACGTAACATTGATGAACGACTGATCCAAAGTTTTCTGCTTCAGCCCCAGGTACAGCACCATCTGGCAGTTGGAAGAAAGTGATGTAAGATTCTTCAATTCCCAAGGTACTCATTGCGCAACGGGTTTCTGCTTCACGGAGATCCTTGAGGACAGATGCAGAATATTTACGTGAGTTTGGGTGAGATTGTGTCCCGTCACTCATGACCAAAATCTGCACAGTGTAACCCTGCCGCCTAAGCAGTGCGATCGCCCCAGCACAACCCAAGGTTTCATCATCAGGATGAGGAGCCACGACCAACACAGGCTCAGCCGCAATTTCCGTAATGGCTTGCAGTCGCAGAGCTTGAGGGTGGGTAAAGGATGAACAATTAGTGATGGTCAGATTCATTCCAAGTAATAGAGCGCTGCTGAGTATAAGAGAGGGTGTACTGCCCAACGGACTGAAGGGAAGCGTCAAAATTGGGCTGACGCACATAAAGGCTTAGATCTCGAATGATGCGTTCCATCGGGTAGGGTGGCAGTAGGCCACGGGTACCCACAGAGCGTTCACAGAGCTGAATCACGTCCATGCAGATTTTCTCAATGGCGGTTCGAGCCATGTTGACATAGACCACTAGGCGATCTCCATTCGGATGTTCTTGACGACAGTCACCGCAAAACCTAGGGGCATAAGCTGCGATCAGTTGGGCTGCGCCTTTGAGCCAGAGGTTTCCACTTTCAATTGCGATCGCCATTTGCCCGATTCGCGCTTCTTGGTAAGGGTCACGGGTACGATTTAGCCTATGGAGATAGGCACGCGTTGCATCAAATAGCGCCTCTGCTCCGCCAAGCTGAACGGCGACAAAACGAATTGAGCCAACCGTTAACCAAGGCTGACGGTTGTAGTCTTCTGGATCTGCAATCACTGAGTCAGAATCCAGTTCAACATTGCTGAAGTCAACCTTATAGCTTGCAGTGGCACGCATTCCAGAAGGCTGCCACCAGTCTGGATCGCTCACCGTTTGCATCTGCTCCATCGGAACCACACACATTTGCCAGCCTCCATCGGGTAAGACTCCGTTCACAAAGGGACGTTCTACATAGCCTGAACCAGAACAAAAGGTTTTGCTCCCCTGAAGTTGATATCGTCCATTGGCGAGGGGAATCACTTTTAGACCGTCATTGGCTTCTGCATTCCAAACCCCAAAGATTTTGTGGCGATCGCGGGCATCCTCGGCATAGCGCTCAATCTGCGATCGCGTTGCAAAAGTTTGGATAAGCTGAAGGGCATTGACATGGCCTTCATACAGTCGCCCTACTGCTAAATTACCCCAGCCCATCTTTTTGAGCAGCAGCAGCATTTCGTGAGTAAGGCTTGCGTCAAACCCCAGTCCAAGGCCGCCAAATTCAGGCATGAGGGGAGCTGTAAGTAGACCTGATCCAGCAATCTGCTTAAATTCCTGAATCGGAAATGCGCCATTATGGTCAATAGCAGCAGCGTTGACCGCGCAATAATCTGCAATCTCGGCAGCATTAGCCAAGCATTTGTCCAGCAGGTAACGGGTTGAGGCAGACATTGATAAATTCTGCAAGGAATATGTCTCGCTCAGATGTAAAAAACTCTGAATATTTTCTGTCACAATCATTGATCATAATCTCCATACTCGGCGGACTGCAATTGGGGTTGACGCAGCAGGTCAGGTTCGATCAATTGCTGGGGCGGACGAAGTGTTTGAAGACGAGTGCTGAGTTCTGCGATCGCCTGCTCTAGGTTAACCAGAGGCCACCGCTTTTGCCATACTCCATCCTGCTGTTGACGTGCTTCAGCGCGCTCAAACATGAGATCAAAAGATTGGGGTTGAGTCAGCTCTGCCCAGAGCCACTGCCCACAAACACCTAAGGTGTTTGCGTAAGTCGCAACATCTTTCACAGTATGTTGATATCCATTTAAGATGCGTTGCCAAAGGTCACGCAGTTGCCGTCGCGTTTGAAATCGCGTTTCAATGGCGTTGGCTGACTCCACTAAAAATACTTGCTGCTGCTGCCCTATGGCTTTCCATTCATTGAGCTGTGCCGCAAAACCGCCCTCTGTTCGCACGGTTTGTCGCGCTGAAGTTGTGACCTGCACCAGTGGGCTATGGCGAAACCGAGCGCCGACCCGTAGCAATGCTCGATAGAATGCTACATCTTCAGGAGTCCGAACGGCGGGCATTCCACCTGCTTTGTGATACATTTGGGCCGTGACGGCTAAACTTGCGCCGTAATGTTGCGCATGGCGAGGCCAATAATCATACGGATTAGTATCTAGGTATGCTTCTAACTCAACGATGAGCTGGTGATAGTAATCTCCCTGTAAGTAGCGCACTTTCACTTGAGGATCTAAGGCTTCACAGCTTGCTGAATCGGCAATAATTCTTCCCCCTACTGCATCGACACCTCGCGATAACTCTAGAAGTGTCGCGGCAACCCAAGTGGGGGAAACTTTTGTATCTCCATCGGTAGAAGCAATAACCCCGCATTTAGAACCTAAACCAGTCAGCCCCAACCAAGCCAAACGGTAGTAGGCTTCATCCATTAACATTTGCCGAACTCGACCTATATAGGCTTCAGCAGGAAGAAGCACTCGTTCAATAATGTGTAAATTTAGATATGAGTGCTGATGGGAGAAACGACGGGCGATCAGTACGGAATCATCGCTACAGTTATTGGCAAGCAAAATTACTTCATATTGCTTAAAGTCTATTGGCTGCCCATGAAAATCGACCTGATAGGCCAACGCATTTAAACATTCTTCTAATAGTTCTGCCTCATTTTTGACAGGAACAATGACGCATACTTCACACTGCGGCAACGGGCAAGCCCGCACTAAAGGGCGATAACCTTGCTCTTGCAAAGCGTAAATGTCAGCCGATATATTACTTAAACAGCTACGGTTCATAGCAATTCTTCCGAATCTTTAGAGTTTTTATTGCTTTTAATCTAGTAAAACGTATCAATTTGCCGATAAAAACAAATCCATCTTTTGGATCATTAATTAGCATCTACTCCGTACAAAATAAATGTCGATTGACAGAATTGCTATAATCTATCTAAGTACATTAAAGATATGATTCGGTCAAATATCAGAGATATTTTGTATCCATAGGCATAGTCTTTAATTTCTAAAATCACACTATTGTGAGAGAGAAATTAAACAGAGTTAAGAGATTATAAATAAGTTACAACCCTTAATTATCAAAGGAAGCAGCATGAGTAATAAGTCACTCAATCAATCAGATAGGACTTACGCATTGACAAATCGGCGAAAACATGTAGAGGCTAGATTAGGAATAAATCCAACGGAATGAAATTGTGAGAGACCTCTCCAAGCCATCGACGGCTCAGTGTAATCGTAACCTCTACATCTTGTTTCTGATGGCAGAACCAAAGTATGTGAGTTGCGTTCGGTTGGCTACAATCTTGGCGGCAGTGTCTCAC
>JANLSD010000361.1:0-8672 GCA_031362245.1 Acaryochloridaceae cyanobacterium OTE_25_metabat_464
TACTCCCCCCTTTTTAAGGGGGGTTGGGGGGGATCAAAGGTGTTTGACGTTGTCACATTGACTTGTGTGTACACCGTAGCCAGGATTGGGGGTTAGGGGGGCCAGTGCAATAACTTTGAACTTATCCGAACAGTATTGAGATACATCGCACAAACATTGGTATCCAACAAATAGTGCATCCTTAGTCAAACGCCCCAGCCAAGTCATGATCAAGCGCGTCAGAAACCCCACAATCATCCAGAATAATAGGGTCATCGGCACAAATGCCTTAGAGAGAAGCCAAAGACGGTTCAACCGACGTTAACGGTTGCACAGGTTGATAAATCACCACCGCCTCAACCTCTCGATCCGTCATTTCTACAGGAATATTGAGAGGGAGAATACCATCCCGTCCAACCCGCTGACGCACCTTAATACTCTCCATCATTGCCAGACCTCGTATTTACACCATGGAACCCCAATACACCGTGAAACAAGGACAATACCTTGCCTTCATGTACTATTACACCAAACTCAACGGCTACCCACCCGCTGAGCGCGATATGCAACACTACTTCAAAACCACACCCCCCACCGTTCATCAAATGGTTATCACCCTGGAAAAACGGAGGCTGATTTCACGACAGCCCAGACAACCGCGCAGTATCCAAGTATTGTTATCCCGCGATCAATTACCAGATTTAGAATGAATGAGCACAACCGAAACACTATGACAAAGCGATCGCCTCCAACGCTGAAACTAAAGAAAATGCGGACTCTTGGTGCGTAGCTATCGCCCCACCCCAGCCGACAGCGACAGAACTGCGATCGCCCCCAAGCTTGAACCTGGAGAAAATGCGGACTCTTGGTGCGTAGCTATCGCCCAGCCGGAGACGGTTCTGAAGCCATCGCCTCCGGTAAGTAGCGATCGCCGTGATTTTAAAGTTTATCGCTGACGAAATAAGAACCCATTTGAAAACCTACTTAACCTTTATTTTGCCGATCTCTCTATCCTAGAGAAAGCTTAAGGGATCCACATCAATCGTGAGCCTCACATTCTTGTCGCAACAGTTCTGCATCTCCTGAAGAGGTAGCCTCCAATCATGGGAATTTCCCCCTAGATTCGGCAGCATCTTTACCATTAATTGCCAGCGAAACCGACCCGCAACGCGCAAGATATTAGCGGGCGCTGGCCCTAGCACTTCAACACTGACCTGATCTCGTTCAATCGCAGCTCTCAACACATCTGCCACTTTCTCCGCAGTTTTTTCAACCTGCTCCGCTTCGGGGCTGCTCAACCGCAGCAAAATAAGTTGCCCATAGGGCGGATAGTTGAGTTCGGCCCGTTTCTTCAATTCCGCATCCACACAGGCTTGGAATTCATAGCGCTGCACAGCTCCAATTTCTGGTGTTTCTGGGCAATAGGTTTGCATAATGACCTGCCCTGGCATTTCCCCTCGTCCAGCACGGCCTGCCACCTGGAGCAAGGTTTGTACCGCTCGTTCACTGGCGCGGAAATCGGGGAGGTTCAAAAGTCCATCCGCAGCCAGCACGCCCACAAGCTGAACTTGCGGCAGATCAATGCCTTTTGTCAGCATTTGGGTGCCCACTAGTAAATCGGCTTCCCCCTCTGCAAACTGACCCAGCAAGTCCCGATGGGCACCTTTGCGGCGGGTGGTATCGCTGTCAAATCGGAGCAGGCGCAGCTCAGGGAAATCTTCGGTGAGGGTTTCAATCACGCGTTGGGTGCCTGTGCCAAAAAATTTGAAGTAGGGGGAGGTACAGGCGGGGCAGTCCTTCGGCTGCTGCTGGATAAAGTTGCAGTAGTGGCAGCGCAGGAGCGGATTGCGTTGGGGGGATTCGTGGTGATAGGTGAGGGAAACGCTGCAATTGGGGCAGTCCATGACGTAGCCGCAGCTTCGGCAAGAGACAAAGGTGCTGTGGCCCCGTCGCTGGACGAATAAAATGCCCTGTTGATTCTTTTCTTTGAGGGCGTGGAGTGCGCTTTGTAGAGTTTGGCTAAACATGGAGCGGTTGCCGTTTTGCAGCTCTTCGCGCATGTCTACGATGGTGATAGGGGGGAGCGGACGGGATTGGACTCGGTGGGGAAGGGAGAGATAGTGCTTTGGTAATAAAAGACCCTCACCCCCAGCCCCTCTCCCTAGGGAGAGGGGAGCAGGATAATGTCTATTTCTTAGCCCTTCTCCCTGGGGAGAAGGGTTGGGATGAGGGGCAGAAGTGTGACGCGAGAAATCGAATTCGCTCTTCGGTTGAACATTAACCCATGTCTCTAAAGACGGCGTAGCAGAACCCAAAATCAACGGACAACCAGAAAGCTCCGATCGCCATCCCGCCACCATCCGCGCATGGTAACAAGGCGCAGGCTGCTCTTGCTTATAGCCCGAATCATGTTCTTCATCCAGAATGATCACCCCTAGATTTGGCAACGGCGCAAAGACGGCGGAGCGGGTGCCAATCACAACCTGGGGTTCTTTGTTGAGTAAATAACGCCAAGTGTCATAACGTTCGCCATCGGAAAGGGCGCTGTGGTATACCCGCACGCGTGAGCCAAATCTGGCGCGGAAGCGATCTGTGAGTTGGGGGGTGAGTCCTATTTCTGGGACAAGGACGAGGGCCGATTTACCTTGTTTGAGGATAGGGGCGATCGCCTGCAAATAAACCTCCGTCTTCCCCGACCCCGTCACACCGTGCAGCAACACCGTGGCACAGCCCGATAGCCCATGAATCGCAGCCAATGCCGTTTGCTGATCTTCGGTAAGTACTAAGGGCTGATCTCTAGACACCGCATGATCTTCAAGACGCAGACGTTCTTCCGAAGTAATGCTAATGCATCCAGCTTGGGCGATCTTTTGGAGGGTGGGGGCTGTGGTTTTGCTGTGTTTGAGCAAATCCTGAAGCCAAAGTTCTCCGCCGTGATGGGCTAAGGTTGCTAAAATCTCGCGCTGGCGTGGGGTCAAGTCTTCTGCGTCTTGGCTTAAAAGCGTCACTTTTTGCTGACGCTTGGGCTGGGTGGAGCTTGCAGGCGGCTCTAGGGTAATCTCTATCCATCCCAATTGCTTTAGCTCACGTAGCCCTTTGTCTGCACCCCGCACTTTTTGCTGGAGGTACCGCCAAGCATAGCCGTCTTGAGTTGCAGCGCTTTGCAGCAGTTCCACAATCCGCTGGGCGGTGGAGCTAATGGGTTTGGACTCTGGAATTTTTGTAATGAGTAGGCGCACCCGCCGCTGCGATCGCTGCAATAACCCTGGCGGCAATGCTACTCGGATGGCGGTCATCAGCGGCGTATAGTAATAGTCCGCCACTCGCTCCAGCAAGGCCCAGTATCCTGGCGGAAACAGGCTATCGCTGACTACTTCGGCAACTTCACGGATTTGGTTGGGGAGTAGGTCTGGGGGTGGAGTGGCGCTGAGACGGACGGCGATCGCCCCCACCTGCTGCGCCCCAAAGTCCACAGTCAAAATATCCCCTGGCGCAATGGGGGTTTGTGCAGGGACGCGGTAGGTTAATAGCCCCGTGTGACCAGGGCAATCCACCAAAACTTCAACATAGGGTAGTAGCGCAGTCTCAGACTCCATTGCTTGACCCAATAGGGCAGTTTGCATTCTAACAGCTACCCTTTGAGCGCAAAATCTCCACCTGAATCTGACCACCAAAATCAGGAATGGGAGGGTGTTTGATCAGACAAACATGTACCTGTTCCACGATGGAGTATTCCAGAACTGCATCGGCAATGACTGTGGCGAGACGTTCGACGAGGGCATAGTGCGATCGCCGAATAATCTCCTGTACCTGGGCGATCAGCGGCCCATAGTGGAGCGTGTCTGCCAACACATCGCTCTGACCTGACGGGTTCAAGTCTAGATAAATCTGAAGATTGACCTCAAACCACTGTCCTAAGACCTGCTCCTCCGGCAAGACTCCGGTATAGCCGTACCCACGAATTCCCTTCAAGTGTAGACAGTCCACGATATTACCCCAAGTATTGACCCCTTGCTATTATGCTGAATTGTGGAGAAAATCTATCCATTGAGGCGTTCCTCAAAGAAAAATAGGGCATACTATAAAACATCAACCCATTTTCTCTTCAAGTGCTGAAAAGATAGCGGTATCAACGTTTCACCATCTGGGAATGCACTTGATCTATCTGCATGTTAGATGATTCTTCTAGGCGTATCGTAATCGGGGACGTGCATGGTCACTATCAAGGACTAAAACATCTGATTGCGCTCCTAAACCTAAGCGATCAAGATACGGTCTATTTTCTAGGGGATCTGATCGACCGTGGGCCAGAGAGTGCCCAGGTGGTTGAGTTTGTCAGAACCCATGAATATTTTTGTTTGCTGGGCAACCATGAACAGATGGCTTGCTTAGCCTTTTCTTCGACGAAGTTTGAAAACTTTGCCATGGAGGCTTGGCTGTCTGCGGGCGGACGGAGCACGTTGGATAGTTATGGGGGATTGGAAACACAGCTCGAAGCAGACTTAAAGTGGTTTCAACGCCTACCCAGCTATTTTGATTTAGGGGATTTTTGGTTGGTGCATGCAGGAGTGCATCCTCGCATTCCGTTAGAGCTTCAGTCTTCCCAAGAGTTTTGCTGGATCCGTCAAGAATTTCACCAGATGGAGAAGCCCTTTTTTGAAGATAAGACGATTGTCACAGGACATACGATTACCTTCACGTTTCAAGGCATTGAACCAGGGCAAATTGCCCAGGGCGTGGGCTGGCTCGACATTGATACGGGCGCATATCACCCAAAAAGCGGTTGGATCACGGCGCTGGATTTGAACCACAAACAGGTCTATCAAGTGAATGTCTATAGTGGAGTAGAGCGGGTTAGGCCACTGCTAGAAGCTGCTACTGCCATCCAACCGTCACTAAAGCGACAAACGTTTTTCTCCAAAAAGTTAGTGCCTCGTATTGCCTGACTGTGGACGAGGGATCTCCGGTAATCGCAACGTTAGGCCATTTCCGACATTCACAGGGCGCAAGGCATTGCGCCCCTACGCCCCCCTTTTGCAGATAAAGTGGGCATAGACAACGTTGTGTGAACCAATGATCTTTTTGCGCAAACATCTTCAATCCGTTGCAGGCTATACCCCTGGCGAACAGCCACCCCCTGGCAGCCCCATCATCAAGCTCAACACCAACGAAAACCCCTATCCACCCTCCCCAGAAGTCTTTCGAGCACTGCAAACCCTAGATCCAGAATGGCTTAGACGCTACCCTGACCCTACAGCGATCGCCTTCCGTCAGGCCGCCAGCGAAGTCCTAGACATCCCCCCAGACTGGATCACCGTCGGTAACGGCAGCGATGAACTGATTAGCCTGATTGTGCGTGCCTTTGTAGAACCTGGGGCAACGGTGGTCTATCCCATGCCGAGCTATGTGCTGTACCGCACCGTGGCGCAAATCCAGGCAGCACAAGAGGTTGAGATTGCCTACGATGCAGACTTTAATATTCCGCTTCAAGAAATCCTAGAGGCTCAGGGTGCTGTTACATTTATTGCCTCTCCCAATAGCCCGATTGGGAATGTTGTCTCGGCGGATGATCTCGAAACCCTTGCTGCCAACCTTCAGGGATTGCTGGTGATTGATGAAGCCTACGTAGACTTTACCAATACCAATGCACTGCATCTGGTGCAAACCCACCCCAACGTGATTATTCTGAGAACCCTATCCAAGGGCTATTCTTTAGCTGGGTTACGGCTGGGGTTTGCGATCGCCCATCCCACCCTCATCCAAGACCTCAATAAAATCAAAGATAGCTACGCCGTGGATGCGATCGCCGCCATCACTGGAGCTGCCGCCATGCGGGATCAGGCTCATAAAAATCAGAACATGGCGAAAGTGCTGCGATCGCGTGCCATCCTGCATCAGAACTTAGAAGCTTTGGGCTTTCGGGTGTGGCCCTCGGAGGGTAATTTTTTGCTTGTACAGCCCCCTCAAACCGAAACGGCGGACTCTGGGTGTGCAGCGCTCGACTTTCAGCAAGACTTAAAAAAACAAGGGATTTTGGTGCGGCACTTCAACCTTTCTGGCGTTGTTGATAAATTGCGCATCACAATCGGAACAGACGAGCACAATGAAATACTGTGTAAACGGCTCCAATCTTTGGTGAATCTACCGTAATCCATGGCTCTCTACCTATGCAGATTCACTCAGCGCATATTCAGACGACTCACAGAATCTCTTTAGTCCCGTATCATTTGCGCTTCAGTCTCACCCTCTAAGCTTCAGATCAGTTTAGCAGCGGTCTTGCTATGAATGCTCTGCGTCATCACTATCCCGAATACTTCATCGAAGCGGCAGGATTAGGACTGATCATGATTGTAGCGGCGATTTTCACTGCTCTTCTTGAACATCCTGCTTCACCTATTTCTACTGCGATCGCCGATTCATTCCTCCGTCGCTTTCTAATTGGGATCGGGATGGGATTGACCGTGATCGCCCTGATCTATTCTCCTTGGGGAAAACAATCTGGTGCCCATTTTAATCCTGTGGTCACGTTGACCTTTCTGCGGCTGGGGAAGATCAAATCGGGGGATGCATTGTTCTACATCTTGTTTCAGTTTTTCGGTGGACTTGCTGGACTATTACTTGCAGGGGGGATCTTGAAAGGGGCGATCGCCGATCCATCGGTCAATTACATCGTCACAAAGCCTGGTTCTGCTGGGATTGGGGTCGCATTTCTAGCAGAACTGACCATTTCCTTTGGCATGATGCTGATGGTTTTGATAGTCTCTAATCATCCCAGTCGCGGTCAATATACCGGACTGTTTGCGGGGGGACTGATTGCCATTTACATCACCCTAGAAGCGCCTCTCTCGGGGATGAGTATGAATCCAGCGCGGAGTTTGGCCTCGGCCATTCCTGCTCAGGACTGGAACGCCCTTTGGATTTATTTTGTAGCCCCACTGTTGGGGATGACCTTGGCGGCGGAAACCTATGGGCGCTGGAAAGGTTTTGGGGCGATTCATTGCGCCAAACTGCATCATGCAAATAACAAACGCTGTATCTTTCGCTGTGGGTATGGACAGCGGGGGATGCGGGATCCGCAAAGTTTGCTGAGCGATCGCCTACCGTACTAGCAATATCACTCAAACCACGGGCACCCATCTGAATTTAGGAGATAAGTATGTTGGAAAGTCTAGGAAGAATTCAAAATCCGTGGGTGAGAAGCCTAACGGCGGCTGTAACGGCTTTTTCTGCGGTGACGTTAGTGAGTGCGATCGCCATTGGCACAGCCCCCAAAGATAAATCAGCCTACCGCTGGGGCGTGTATGCTGCGTTGCTGGCAACCGGAGCGGGCGCAACATTGGGGCTGGTATATTCCGCCAGGGGGAAGGAACGACAGCCCTCTAACGCAATGCCTAAGATGAGTCATCAGCCCTGGCAAGATTGGCGCAATTTTGTGGTTGTGCGAAAGGTTAAAGAAAGCGAAGAGATTACCTCTTTCTACCTCAAACCACAAGATAGTGGTGATATCCCTAACTTCCAGCCTGGTCAGTTCTTACCCATCAAACTAGAAATTCCTGGGCAATCAAAACCAATCCTGCGTACCTACTCCCTGTCAGATTACCCTGCCCCTTGTGACTACTATCGCCTCTCCATTAAGCGCGAACCTGCACCCAAGGGGGTGGATGTACCACCAGGGCTTTCTTCTAACTTCATGCATGACCACGTTCAGGAAGGCTCGGTTATTCTTGCGAAACCACCCAGTGGTAAGTTTTTCCTGGATGCCCATAAATCTAGCCCTGCTGTATTGGTGAGTAACGGAGTCGGCATTACGCCCATGATTGCGATGGCAAAAGCCTGTACTCGCCTCAACCCCCATCGACCGATCTGGTTTTTGCATGGGGTGCGGAATGGTCAATACCATGCTTTTCGAGACGAGGTTCTGGCGATCGCCAAGCAAAACCCAAACCTCCAAATTCATTATGCCTACAGTCGTCCCCAAGCTGAGGATGAAGGGTTTTACCAAAGTACGGGGTATGTCGATGCGGCGTTGATTCAATCCTTGGTCACGCAAGATGCGGAGTTTTTCCTCTGTGGTTCGCCACCGTTTTTGCGATCGCTGATGGAGGGACTGAAGGCTTGGGGTGTGCCTGACAGTGAGGTTTTCTTTGAATCCTTTGGCCCAGGAATGCAAAAGCAGGCTACTCCGGTGCAAGCTCAAGCCCCTGTGGACGTTGGGGGAGATGGGGAAGCTGAAATTATTTTTGCGAAGTCTGATAAAACGGTGACGTGGGACTCTGGCTCCGAAAGCATTCTAGAGTTTGCGGAAGCGAATGATCTTAATCCTGATTACAGTTGCCGTTTGGGGGTCTGCGGAACTTGTATGTGCAAGATTTTGGAGGGGGAGGTGGAGTATCAAACAGAACCGAGTGCTGCGATCGATGAGGGTTCGGTGTTGATCTGCATTTCTAAGCCCAAAACGTCCAAAGTAGTTCTCGATCTTTAACGGTAACTGCTTAGGACTTACACATTGAAAAATCGGCGAAAGCATGTAGAGGCTAGATTAGGAATCAACTCAACGGAATGAAATTGTGAGAGACCTCTCCAAGCCATCGACGGCTCAGTGTAATCGTAACCTCTACATCTTGTTTCTGATGGCAGAACCAAAGTATGTGAGTTGCGTTCGGTTGGCTACAATCTTGGCGGCAGTGTCTCAC
>JANLSD010000276.1:0-19932 GCA_031362245.1 Acaryochloridaceae cyanobacterium OTE_25_metabat_464
GAGAGTGCCCGTAGTGTTACCACAAGATTTCCTAGTCATGGCATGAGGGTAGATATTCCTTAGAATAGCCACTAGACCGTTTTACATTACTGGCCTAACCCTGTTACGCTCCCAGGGCTAGAGAACTGCAAAGGCTATGACATTTTCCGCACTCGTTCGCTCCCTAGGCCGATCGCGCCTCACCGAAGAACTCCTCGCTAAACTCACCCAAACCCAGGATCTCCACCTGAGCGGCTTGGCACGTCTACCTAAGGGACTCGTGGCTTCGGCGATCGCCCAAGTCCGCAGCCAACACCTTTGCATCATCACCGCCACCCTCGAAGAAGCAGGTCGCTGGGCGGCGCAATTGGAGGCAATGGGCTGGGCCACTATCCAGTTTTACCCCACCGCCGAATCCTCCCCCTACGAAGCCTTTGACCTCGAAGCCGAAATGACCTGGGGACAGCTTCAGGTCTTGGCAGAACTGCTCAACCCCAGCCAGCTGATCGCCCTCGTCGCCACAGAGCGATCGCTCCAGCCCCATCTCCCCCCCGTCGAAGCCTTCCGTCCCTACTGCCTCACCCTCCATAAGGGCATGGAATACAACCTAGAAACCTTGAGCCGTCAATTGGCAACCCAGGGTTACGAGCGCGTATCCCTCGTTGAAACCGAAGGCCAATGGAGTCGGCGCGGCGATATTATTGACGTGTTCCCTGTTTCGGCAGAGCTGCCCGTGCGGTTGGAATGGTTCGGCGACGAACTCGATAAACTGCGAGAATTTGACCCCGCCTCCCAGCGATCGCTCGACAGCATCACCCGACTCACCCTCACCCCCACCAGTTTTCAGCCCATCACCGTCGCCCATCTTTCCGATGCCCAGCGGCAGCAAATTAAGGCTCATCTCTCGCCCGAATCTCAAGAACAGCTTGAGAACGGCACCCTAGAAGGTGCGCGTCGTTTCCTTGGTATTGCCTTTGGACAGCCTTCATCTTTGCTGGATTACCTGCCCGAAAACACCCTGATTGCCATCGACGAACCAGAGCAATGCCAAGCCCATTGCGATCGCTGGGTAGAACACGCCGAAGAACATTGGCAGTCCCTCGACCAAACCGGACTGGCGCTACCTAAAATCCATCAATCGTTTGCTGACGGGTTAGAACAACTCAGCATCTTTGAGAAACTGCGGCTCAATGAATTGGCAGTCGAAAACCAAGGTTTGAATCTTGCTAGTAGGCCAGTACCTGCCCTGCCTCATCAGTTTGGGAAGTTGGCGGAGACGCTGAGAACAGAACGCGATCGCAAGTTCCAAATCTGGCTCGTTTCGGCACAGCCCTCGCGATCAGTATCTTTGCTGCAAGAGCACGACTGTCCGGCGCAGTTTGTGCCCAATCCGAGGGACTTTCCAGCGATCGATAAGCTCCATGAGTATAAAACCCCTGTGGCGCTCAAGTATTCAGGGTTGGCGGAATTAGAGGGCTTTATTCTGCCCACGTTCCGCGTGGTGCTGGTGACGGATCGGGAGTTTTTTGGGCAGCATACGCTTACCACGCCCAGCTATATTCGCAAGCGTCGGCGAGCGGCCTCGAAGCAGGTTGACCCCAACAAGCTTCAGCCAGGAGATTATGTCGTCCATCGCAATCATGGCGTGGGGCGGTTTATCAAACTAGAAACCCTGACCATCAACCAAGAAACCCGCGAGTATCTGGTCATTCAGTACGGCGATGGCTTGCTGCGAGTAGCGGCGGATCAGTTGGGGGCGCTCTCTCGACTACGGGTAACGAGCAATCAGCCCCCCGAACTCAACAAGATGTCTGGTAAAGCCTGGGAGAAAACCAAGAGCAAAGTCCGCAAGGCGATCAAAAAGCTGGCGGTGGATTTGCTTCAGCTCTATGCCCAGCGATCACAGCAGGAGGGCTTCACCTACCCCACGGATCTCCCCTGGCAGGCCGAAATGGAAGATTCCTTCCCCTACCAGGCTACCCCCGACCAGCTCAAGGCCACCCAGGACGTGAAGCGAGATATGGAAGGCGATCGCCCGATGGATCGGCTCGTCTGCGGCGATGTGGGCTTTGGCAAAACCGAGGTTGCCATCCGCGCCATCTTTAAGGCGGTGACGGCGGGCAAACAAGTTGCACTTCTAGCCCCCACCACCATCCTGACCCAGCAGCACTACCACACCCTCAAGGAGCGGTTTTCGCCTTACCCCATTGAAGTGGGATTGCTCAATCGCTTCCGCTCTGCCGAAGAACGCCGCACCATCCAGCAGCGCCTCCAAGCCGGAGAGTTAGATATCGTTGTGGGTACGCATCAACTTTTAGGCAAAGGCGTTAACTTTCGGGATCTGGGCCTGCTGGTCATCGATGAAGAACAGCGCTTTGGTGTCAACCAAAAAGAGAAGATCAAATCCCTCAAAACCCAAGTAGACGTACTAACCCTCAGCGCCACACCCATTCCGCGCACCCTGTACATGGCGCTCTCCGGCGTGCGCGAGATGAGCCTGATTACCACCCCGCCCCCTGCCCGTCGCCCCATTAAAACCCACCTTTCCCCCTACGACGCTGAAACCATCCGCAGTGCCGTGCGCCAAGAGCTAGACCGAGGCGGTCAGGTGTTTTACGTGGTGCCCCGCGTGGAAGGCATTGAAGAAATTGCCGCAACGCTGCAAGTCATGGTGCCCAGCGCCCGTATTGAAACCGCCCACGGTCAAATGAACGAAGGCGAACTCGAAGCCACGATGCTCACCTTCGGCAATGGCGATGCCGATATCTTGGTCTGTACCACCATCATCGAATCAGGACTAGACATCCCCCGCGTCAACACCATCGTCATTGAAGACGCCCAAAAGTTTGGCTTATCCCAGCTCTACCAGCTGCGGGGTCGGGTCGGTCGCGCTGGCATCCAGGCCCATGCATGGCTGTTTTACCCCAACGCCCATTCGCTAACGGACGTGGCACGACAGCGGCTGCGAGCGCTTCAGGAATTTACCCAGCTTGGCTCCGGCTATCAGCTTGCGATGCGAGACATGGAAATTCGCGGCGTGGGCAATCTGTTGGGGGCAGAACAATCCGGTCAAATGGACGTGATTGGGTTCGATCTCTACATGGAAATGCTGCAAGAGGCCATCAACGAAATTCGCGGTCAGGCCATCCCCCAAGTAGACGATACCCAAATTGACCTCAGCCTCACAGCCTTCATCCCCTCAGACTACATCCCCGATCTCGACCAAAAGATGAGTGCTTATCGCGCCGTAGCCTCCGCTAATTCCAAGCAGGAACTCACGCAAATTGTGGTGGACTGGTGCGATCGCTATGGTTCCCCACCCCCTGCGGCGCAGCAGTTGGTGCGGATTGTGGAACTCAAGCAAATTGCGAAATCCCTAGGGTTCTCTCGCATTAAACCAGAGGCCAAACAACACGTCATTATGGAAACCCCGATGGAGGAACCTGCGTGGAATTTACTTGCAGAGAATTTGCCGGAACATCTGCGATCGCGTTTCGTATACAGCACAGGTAAAGTAACGGTGCGCGGTTTAGGAATGCTGAAAGCCGACCAACAGCTTGAGCATTTGATTGAGTGGCTGGGCAAAATGCAGGGCGCTTTGCCTGAGGTTGCAATGCAGACATAATCATTTTGATGTCCTTTCAGCTCTACCGCTGGCTGAGCGGAGCCGAAGCCAGCAGCAAGCGAAGCCAACCTAAACTTCAAGTACACCTAAACATCATGCACACCTCTTGCGTCGTTCCCTTCGACTCCGCTCAGGGAGCTAGAGCATTGAACGGTCACATAGACTTAATTTCTCCTTCCCCTGTTTCTCGGATGATGAGCTGAATTTGTTCCGAGAGTTCTGGAATTTTATTTTGCACCACATCCCAAAGTGTTTCGTTCTCAAGGCTAAAGTAGGCATGGGCTAAGATATCGCGGAGACCAGCAATTTTTCGCCACTCTACCGCTGGATATTGTGCGCGAACATCGGTCGGGATTTGCTTGACGGCTTCACCAATGATTTGTAGGTTACGCACAACTGCGTCATAGGTGCGATCGTCTGCTACAAAGTCCTCGAAGGTCATGCGTAGGGTATAGCGCTGAACCTTGGCGCAACTCGTGCAAATGTCATCAAAGTAAAGCCGAAGGCTACGCGACACGAATAGCTTCCTTTTCAACGGCTTGCCTAATTTGAGGTTTCAGCATTTTGTAACTTACTAAATCAACAGTTTGACCTAAGCAATCTTCGAGGTAAAACTTAAGATCCATATAACGATCAAAGGTTGGCGCTTCTGAGAATTCGACGAGGATATCTATATCGCTCCCTGGATGAGCTTCATCGCGGGCAACAGAGCCAAAAATTGATAGAGATTTGATACCAAAACACTTGAGAGGTTGTTCGCGTTGTCTTAAAGCACTAATTACTTGATCTCGTCTCATGGCTTTAGAAGACCTGCTTTAACCGGTCTTTGATGAATTAACTTTAGCAAAAGTAAAATGAATATGCTAAATCTTGATGAAACTATATTTCACTCCTATTTTATCAAACCTATGCTGGATGTCACTGAGTCAGCAAACCCAAAACTTGATATTTGGCCTTATGTTCAAGCTATTCCACTTGCCGATCTTGAAGGTCATGAGATATGGGAGCAGTTCGTCGAGTATGTCTATCGCACTGGCAATAATCATTATGAACATATTCTCGTTTGCACGAAGACTTCAGAGGTCTATCTCATCATTGTTATTGACAATAACCAGAACAGTATTATTGGACACCGTCTTATGAATTTTAGGAAGCTTTTCGGCTTTCCCTAAAGAACTAGACTTCTTTTAAGTATTTATACTGATTAAGTCAATCTAAACTCCATAGCCCTTGCCCCAGAATAGTGATCGCCATCATTGCCCCAACCACGCTCTATCTCTGTCAAAATAGAAAAACACCTCATCAGACTGCTGCCATGACATCCGTCCTGCCAATTGTACTGACCCTAGAAGAAACCGCCACCTACCTGCATCTGTCCCCAGGCACCGTTACAAAACGGGCATCCCAAGGCGACATTCCAGGACAGTGCATTGACCACGCATGGCAATTTCTTAAGCCCGAACTCGATTGCTGGCTGCGAACCTGTGACAAACGCACAACCCTTCTTAGACAAGCAGGAGCACTTGCCCACGACGAAACCCTCGAAACCCTGCAAACCGAGATTGACCGTGCCCGTCAGCCATCGAACATGGGCGACCATAAGCCATAATGCATCTGCTGGACACGAATATCCTGACAGCTCTTCATGCTGGAAACTCGCGAGTCGTCGAGCACCTCAAACATCTTGACGATCCAGACATCGCCACCACCTTGATTACCAAGATTGAGCTGCTGCGGGGACGGATGGACTTTTTACTCAAAGCCACCGACGGGCAAGCCTTACTTCGCGCTCAAGACCTCCTATTTCTCACAGAAGCACTACTCAGAGAGATTAATATTGTGCCGTTTGACCAATCAGCCATCGAACAGTTTGAGCGGTTAATCGACGATCGCTCTCTGCGAAAAATGGGTCGAGCTGACCTCCAAATTGCCAGCATTGCGTTAGCCCATCGTGCAACATTAGTGACGCGCAATCTCAAAGACTTTCGCCGAGTCCCAAACCTTCAACTGATTAACTGGCTGGATCCATAGCGAAAGTAGCCAAACTGCGATCGCCCTTACCCCAGAATGGCGATCGCCTCTTCTAGCCCAAGACAATGCAAATGCATTACCATAAGAGACAGGACTTCACCCAAAGGCAGTGCCATGTCTTCAGCATTGATTCCATATTCAGAATCAACTTGGCACTGATCAGCTAGTCCGTGATGGATAGTCTGAACATAATATTTGGCAAGGTTTACAAGCATTTTAAGCAAGAAACCCTGAAAGTTTTATGTATCAAGGTTTGACGGCTTTATCACGCTTTAAGCAAACAGTGCCTCGTCACCCTAGCCTTTGATATCATTCCTCAAGATCCCACCCGCACCGAGTATCGCCAGGGCGCAACGCTAGACGACGACTATAAGCATTGGTTTAGAGCTAAATTCTTTCAGCAATATCGGTTATTTTTTCGATATCACCTCAAAAGCAAAATTATTGTGTTTGCCTGGGTCAACGACGAGCAAACCAAACGAGCCTATGAGAGCAAGACCGATGCCTATCGAACTTTTCAGAAAATGCTTAAAAGTGGTCATCCTCCAGACGATTGGGAGCAATTACTCAAACAAGCAAAAAACGAGTCTAATCGTCTAGACAAAGTAGTCAAAGCACAAACGGATTGATGGGTCGCAGATGCTCGCTTACTCGCGATCGCCCCTACTCCAAAATGGCGATCGCTTCTCCAGGCTCAAGACAATGAAAATGCACTACCACAAGTGATATGACAACCTGGATTCCCCAACCCACTCAAGATGGCTCTTACACATTTCTGTCAGCGGAATTTGGCGAAACGTTTCACACCACCCTCGGCGCTAAAACAGAAGCATTCCAAAAGTTTGTCGAAGGGACGGATCTCCTAGTGAAAGCTCAGCGGCCCATTGTGCGTCTATTGGACGTTTGCTATGGCCTGGGTTACAACACAGCGGCAGCACTAGAAAGCATCTGGCGCATTCATCCAAACTGTCGAGTGGAGATTTATGGACTAGAACTGGATGCAACGGTGCCCATTGGTGCGGTGGTGCCAGAGTTGCTGAGCGGTTGGTCAGATCAGGTACAGAATATCCTACGGGACTTAGCCCATAACCACACCTGTCAACAAGAAAACCTGAGTGCCCATCTCCTGATTGGGGATGCTCGTCAAGGAATTCAGCGGCTTGTGCAACGGAACTTTGAGGCGGATGCTATTTTCTTAGATCCGTTTTCGCCGCGTCGTTGTCCTCAGCTCTGGACGGTGGAGTTTTTGGGCGCAGTGGCGAAGTGCTTAGCCACAGACGGCAAACTTTCAACCTATTCACGCTCGGCAGCGGTGCGGACTGCGCTACTGGCAGCAGGTCTTTGCCTTGGCACCATCCCCATTGAGAATAGTCCGGTGTCTCATGAATGGTCCCAGGGGACGGTGGCAGCGTGGTGCGCAGACGCGCTATTGCCCCTTTCGCAGATGGAGCAAGAACATCTTCAGACGCGGGCAGCCATTCCTTACCGTGATCCAAGCTTAAGCGAGGGGATGGAGGCGATCGCCCTCCGTCACACCCAAGAGCAAGCCCAGTCCCAGTGCGAATCTACCTCAAGTTGGCGCAGACGATGGGGTATTCATTAGCTGCATACACCCTGTAAAATAGGGTAATGAAGATTTCTGAACTGATTCGCTGGTTTGAAGCCTGGGCTGACCCCACTTGGCAAGAAAAATGGGACAACTGCGGCTGGCAGATTGAGCCTGGGATTTTAGACGAACCCGCACGGGTTTTGGTCTGTCTTACGCCAACCTTGACAGTAATGGAAGAAGCCATCGCCCTGTCTCAGCAAGGCAACCCCGTCAACCTCATCTTTGCCCATCATCCGCTCATTTTCGGCCCGCTCAAGTCTGTACGCAAGGGTGATGCGATTGGGGATATGGTTCGACTAGCGATCGCCCATAACATCGGCATCTACAGTGCCCATACCAATTTTGACCAAGTCAAAGACGGTACCGCAGATGCGTTGGCACAACTGCTCGACCTTCAGAGCACAGAACCTGTGCAGTCCACTCAAAATGGCTTAGGCTACGGTCGCGTGGGCAATTTGCGTCCTTCATTGTCTCTTCAGAGGCTACTAGAATATATTCAAATCGCCCTAGACCCACCAGACCTATTGGTGTCTCCCCACGCGAACCGTCAGGAAATCATTACGCGGGTGGCGGTATTGGGTGGCTCAGGGGCTAGCTATATCGACGCGGTTTGCCGGACAGGGGCACAGGCTTATCTCACCTCAGACTGTAAGTTCCATCAGTTTCAAGAAAGCCGCGATCGCAATCTTGTCCTCATTGATGCAGGGCACTATGCCACGGAGCGTCTGGCCTGTGCGCGATTGGTGGAGCGTTTGCAGCAGGTGGGGGTGGATTGGGCGAAACTGAGCGATCGCGATGAGGACTTTCGGCAGTTTGGACGAATGGCCTAGATCAGCACTCACTAGAGTATTTCCCAAAAAATCCTTACAGACTGCCCAGAATTAGAATTAGATGTGTTAGCTTATGTTCAGCAGCAAATGGGCTGCTTTTCTACCGCTAATCGTTCAGAATGATGGAGGTGATGCCCATGCCAGACAGTAGTATACGCGTGGGTCTCCTAGTTAACCAGAGCCGACTGTGTGCCGAGGCTGTTCTTTAAAACTCATTTGCGTTAGCGCATCTGAATGGGGAGTTCCCCCGGCAGTCAGGTTTAACTTGTGAGACCCTACTAGGCCGCTCCTAATTGGATGAGTTGTTGAGCTTTGACTCAACTGCTTGTTCTAATTAGGAGCGGATAGTTTTTTCAACCCGAAACGCAATTGCGTCCCTTTTGTTTAGCGTCATAGAGCGCTTTGTCAGTCCGCAAAAAGAAACTTTCAGCAGTTTCGTGGGGGGCATAAACAGCAACCCCAAGGCTGACTGTTAAACGAGAGCGATCTCGATCCAAATCAAAGTCGTAAGCTTCAATGGCGCTCCGAATTTTCTCGGCGACTTGCTTGGCTTCTGCAAGCCCACAATCTTTGAGCAGGACGATAAATTCTTCGCCACCCCAACGGGCAATAAAATCATTTTGACGAACTGAGTTCTTTGCAAGCTCAGCGACCTCTTTGATGACCTTGTCTCCGGCAAGATGTCCATAGCGATCGTTAATTTTTTTGAAATAATCAATATCAAACATGACGGCTGAAAAGGTAGAACTTCTTCGTAAGCTATCTTTGAAGTGTTCGCCAAATAAAAAGTCAAAGGCTTGCCGATTGATTAAGCCAGTCAGCGAATCAGTTGTGGCAATTTTTTCTAGGCGACTTTGGTAACGATGAAGGGTTGGCAAAATTAAAGATAGGATCAAAACAGTTGCCAAAGCACTCACAAAAAGGTTAATTAGTAGTACTGTCTTTAGAGGCTTTATAGCATCACTTTCATTCTGCTCAACCAAAAGATACCATCGCAATTCTGGGATATAGCGAGAGTTTAAGTATATGGTCGATCCACCAATATTATTGCCAGACAAATTATAGGAAAGACTGCGAGGCTCAGTTTTGCCGGAAAGAATTTTGTCTGAGATATCACTAATCCCAGCCATTTTATTAATATTTTCTTCTGAGGTTTGGGCTGATGAACTATTCAAAGCAATTCTACCTTTCTTATCGACAAAATAAATCCGTCGATTAAATCTCTTCTCATAGGTTTGAACTATTTGCTTCATGTTATTCAGCGTCAAACCTACTCCAGTCACTCCAATGAAATTTCCTTTTCCATCAAGCATTCTATAGTTAATAAAAATTGTAGTGGCATTCCCATTTCCCAAGTCTGGATCTACATTGGTTTCATATTGTTCTTTCATAGATCTGACTCGGAAGAACCATTTGTCACGAGGATCATTCTCGCTAATGGTTTTAAGTAAGCCATCGGCATAGTAATACTTTCGAGTCTTTTCTGATATTAGAAATGACGTAATTGTATTATGTTCTTTTTTTACAGCTTTGAGATACCGAAGTAGTTGTGATGGATCTTGTTCTCCTGAAGTAATCCAATCCCGCAGAAAAGTATTACCTGCCATTTGTGAGGAGATAAAAATGGGCCGGACAATATCTTTTTGAATACTGGAGTAAACGTTATCCCCAGTTAGAGGCAATGCTTGATCCGTAATGCCTTCACGAATGGCTTTTGTTGAGACCCAATAGCTGAGAAAGCTAGTGCTTAAAAACCCTGTGATCAAGATTAAAGAGAGTCTTAAAAATAAATATTTTCTTTCAGGTAATGTTTTCATCATAAATAGATTTTATAGAATGCTGAAAATAACAACTGATGTCTCAGCTAAAACTCATCTATGACCACGCGCTACATGTTTCTATTTCTAGAGCTAGAAACTGCTTGATCATTTTCGCAGACATTATTTGAAATTTACCCAAGGTCGTCCATCTTGAAACAAAATGAGCTGGTTGGGGGCGATCGCCGTCCAGTCCTCGTTATCCGTCAATGGCAACGTCGCAATCACCGCCACCCGATCTTCAGGCATCGTCAACCCCTGAAAATTCACCGTCACATCCTCATCAACCAAATGTGCATCCGCAAAGGGGGCTTGGCGCACAACATAGTGTAAGTTCGTGCTGCAATGGGCAAAGAGATGAATCCCATCGGAAAGTAAATAGTTGAATACACCGTAGGCCGCTATTTGAGCGGTAATACCCTGAAGAACCTCAAAGATCTGCGCTGTCGTTGGCCTTCCATCAGGAAACGCAGCACGAAGGGTTTCTAAGATCATACAAAAGGCAAGTTCGCTGTCTGTGGTGCCAACGGGTTGGTAGAGTCCTTCAATGGGTCTATCAAAATCTATGAGGTCGCCGTTATGGGCAAACACCCAGTAACGCCCCCACAACTCTCGTCGGAAGGGATGGCAATTTTCGATCGTAATCTCGCCCTGAGTGGCTTTACGAATGTGGGCGATCACATGCTTTGAGCGAATGGGATACTGCTTGACCAGTTCTGCCACAGGCGATGTGACCGATGACTTTGCATCAATGTATAGCCGACATCCCTTCCCTTCAAAAAAGGCGATACCCCAACCATCTTGATGATCGTCCGTTTGACCGCCCCTGGCACAAAAGCCCGTAAATGAGAAGCAGATATCTGTGGGCACGTTGCAGTTCATGCCTAAGAGTTGGCACATTAGTTTCTAATACTATTTGAAGGGTTGACATCACTGTAATCTAGCCTATGGCTCAAGCTTTAATACGGCGCTTCGCTTTCAACCAGGTGGAAAACAAGAGTAACACCCCCGTCAACCCCAATGCCCCCAACAGCGGCCATAGGTTTCCGGTCGATAAAGCCTTAACACTCGAACTTCCCACCAATACAAAGGGCAAAACGCTGGGAACCGTTCCTAAAACCGTGCCGATCAAAAAATCCTGAAACCGGATCGAAGTCAGCCCTGCAACAAAATTCACAATCCCGTAAGGCATGACAGGAATCAACCGAATCGCAAACATATAAAACAAACCACCTCGATGAATTTCTGCATCCATCATTTGCCATCGCCCCGCCAACCGCTGCTCCATTAGGGGACGACCGACCGTGCGACTGAAGCCAAATGCGATCGCCGCTGCAACCACAGCCCCCACACTGGTCCACAGAATGCCCCACCACGGCCCAAATAGCATCCCACCAGAGATATTGAGGGGCGTTGAAGGCAATAGCGCCAAAGTCCCCACGGCATAGAGCGCAATATAGCCCAGAGGACCCCAGACCCCTGCTCGCCCAATTAAAGCTTGCAGTTGCTCAGGCTTATAGCCGCCGAGGGTATGAACGCTCAGCCAGGTTAGCAAGAGACAGACCACCGCCAGCAAAATCCAGAGCAGTTGACTTTTTGAGAGTTTGAGCCGATGGCGCATGAAAAAAGGGGAGTGACGGAATCTCTGCTAGTCTACCGTGAGTTCTTTGGGTGTATTGCAGTTGAAAAACATAGGGGTGATCGCCGCATCCACCGCTAAGGGCACTGCATCTATGGTCTGTAGCCATTTTTGGAACGAAGCGCGATCGCCCTGTTCTGCCAAAAACGCCTTAAGGGAAGGCAAGCAATCTACATGATAAAACCCGCACAGTGATTCCCATCGATTTTGATGGTAGGGGACATAGGCGATCGCATGGTGGGTGGTGATTGCCTTGGGATCTTGACCCTGTATAGACAAGTTGGATTGATTTTGAACACTCTGCATTAACCCCCACAGTCCCCCCTTGTAAATGGGGGAAGAATAGGGTGGATCTTGCTCTTGCTCCCTCCCCTTGGCAAGGGGAGGGCTAGGGTGGGGTAGTGCAAGGTGTTCAGACTGGATCTGTGCATCCGCTAATGCCTGCATCCACTGCATTAAAACAGCCCCATTCAGTTGCGGCATATCGCAGGCTAATAAAAGTACCCACGGAGTTTGGATGGCTTCCATGCCTTGCACTAACGCAGCCATTGGCCCTGCAAAAGTGGGTGGCTCCACTAACCAGTTGACAGTACTAGGTAAAAGCGTCTGATAGCGCTCCGGCCAGGGCGTGAGGACAGATACCTGGGTACAGCAAGCTTGCGCCACCGCAAATACACGCCCAAGCAAAGGAATGCCTTGCCAAGTTGCTAGGGCTTTATCCGTACCCATTCGACTACTGCGGCCCCCTGCCACAACCAGCGCTGTAACCTGTTGTGATGGAGAGTAGATCATGCTTTGGCAATATGACGCTGAAGTAAACTCAATTGTGCTGCCACCCGACCATCCTGAAGTAAAGCCTGAGCTTGGGCAATCCCCTCTTCCAAACTAGGCGCAAGCCCTAAATGCCAAAGATAAAATCCTGCATTCCATAGCGCAGCGGGATAGAGTTTTGAATCATTTTGGCCCTGTAAAACCTGCTGTACCTCAGCCGTCCAAGTCTCAAGGTCGGTGTAGCCTATCTCTGGCCCATTTAAATCAAAATCGCGGGCATTCAGTAACAGCCGATCCAGCTCATCTTGTCCGGTATAGGTGCCAATAATTGCCGTGCGATCGCGGGGTAAATCACAGCTTCCTTCAAGTCCCTTAATGCTGGTGTAGCGGGGTTGCCCATGCAGCTTAAACGCCACCTGCATCATCGCTTCTGTAGGAGGGTGGACATAGCCCGAAAATAGATGGGCTTCCCCACCATAGGGGCACCAAAATAACTCTAGGGTTGCCAAGGGGGGACGTTTGCCCAGTTGGTCACGGGCGACCGTGAGGTGTTGCGAAGTGGGGAAATGACGAGCGGTGTAAAGCAACCCTAGGTTAGTCTGCTCCAAGGTTTGTGATACCTGTTCTAGGCTAAGGGTAGACCAATCTACCCCAAGCTGCTGCCATAGCTCTATAAGGGGCACACCGTACTTGGTTGCCATGCGATCTCCCCCATGCATCAACACCGGATGCCCTGCCGCTGCCAGCACCAGCACCGTGATGGGGAGGATCGGGGCCGTGCGCGATCGCCCATCGTAGGGCACGCTAAATACCGCCACGGGGTGCTTTGATTGAATCGCCGCTACCTTAGGGCCAAGGGCATCATAGGCATCCAGCATCCCCGCCAGCTCTTTTCCAGTGGGGCGCTTAATCCGATGGGCAATCAAAAATGCGCCAATCTGAACCGGAGTGGCTTCTTGACGCAGCATCATTTCCAAGGCTGTCGCCGCTTCAGCGCGGGTTAAACTTTCGCTGGTGTGGGTACCGCTGCCCACTTTTTTGAGTAATTCTCGGAAAGCTTGGCTCATCGCGGCTCCAGGACAGGATACTTGGGCGAGATGGGAGGGGTCTGTAACACCGGAATTAAGTGCTCACGCACCATGTCCCTAAAATGAGCGATGGGTGGAATCAAGAGCCGATCGGTCGTTGTCACCATCACCACCTCACGGTTCAGCGTAAAAGCCCCTGTACTAGACTCATTGACCAAAATCCCTAATTCCCTGACCGCTAAGGAAGGATCCATCTGAGACTCTACCAATGCGCCACGGGGCAACAGCGAGATCATATCCCCTTGACGAATCACACCCCTAAAGGCATCTAAGGTATTGAGTTCAATGGCTGCATTCAGTGCTAGCCCTAGCTTTTTGAATTGGTCTTGAACCAGTCGCTGCATGCCGTAGCCATCCTTAAACACCACATGGGGAAACTTCGCCAACGCCGCCCACGGCACGATCTCGTACTGTGCCAAGGGATGATTAGCCGCCATTAGCACCTGGATTGGCTCATCGTAGAGCTTATCTACAACCATTTCTGGCTGCTGGGTCAAAGAGGGCGTATTCATGACAATCGCTAAGTCTACCAGTCCGTCGCGCAAAACTTTTAACGAGCGATCGCTCCCCAAGGACGTGACCCTTAGCTGAATGTGAGGGTGGCGCTCACAAAAGAGCTGCAATACTGGGGGCAAATAGTGGGCGCAAACCGAGTGAATGGCTGCCACGCATAGCTCCGTCTGAAGCCCATCTTTGAGGTCATTGACGGCTTTTAGGGCATCTTCCCACTCGGAGAGAATTCTTTTCGCCTTGGGCAACAAACATTCCCCGGCAATGGTGAGTTTATTTTGTCCACCGCGATGGAACACAGGCATGCCAAGGTCTTCCTCTAGTCCCTGAATTTGGCGACTGATGGTGGATTGTGTGACCCTGCATTGGGTGGCAGCCCGCTGGAAATTTCCAGTTTGGGCTACGGCTAGAAATGCCTGCATCTGCTCAATTCGCATAGGCTTAAATTTGCTGTCCCTTTCTCACTCAAATGGATCCATTTCTAAGACCAAGCTGTAGTACAGACTACAAATTATTAGCTCTAATCCTAGGTGGCTCTGACAATGACTGCTGTAGAGATTGATACGAATCCTGAAAATTGAGTTCAAGACGGTATTAATCCTAAACGAAAAGAGAGCTTACCGAAAGATAAGCTCTCTTTAGTGTTCTGGGAATGGTCTGAACTAGACGTTAAGTCAGGTCAACTAGAACGTAAAGGTCGTTCGCACAACGCCCACAATGATGTCAGAGTTGGCAGCATTGCCATTGGGGTTGATTAAATAAATCAACCCTGGGGTAATCGTGATGTTGTTGTTAATAGGGAACTGATACAGTGCCTCAATGTGAATGGGTGTTGTAGGATCTTCGCGACGACCCCCAACGCCTACAAAGGAACTGCCCACCACCGTTGGTGGAACACCAACAATAAGACCCCCAACCGCTCCTTTCTTAAAGAGGTCAGGAATGGCCACATTAATCGCGCCGTTAAGGATATCTGCATTGCCAGTTCCATTGGCTTGATCCGCATTGGTGTAGCCAACCCAACCGCCGATCGCTAACTTGGGCAAAATTCTAAAGGAACCTTGCACCCCAACGGAATTGGAGATCAGGGGTTGAGCAACGTTTCCAAGCGCCACAAAAGGATTGTTTGCAAAGGTACTACCGCTAAAATAACGGAGGTTTCCATCAGGGGCGTAGTTACGGACATAGGCGACCGAAACTTCAATGGCTTTGGTTGGCTTGAACGAGAGTTGAGCTAAGGCACTATAACTACCGCCAAACAGACCGCTATCCGTTACCCCTGGTACCGTCAAAACCCCTGCAACAGGGTTTGCCGCCTGGGTTCCCGTAGAAAGATTGGATCGCCCAGCTAAATAACCCACATCAAAGCGAATTTTGGGTGTAGCTTGATAGCTTGCGCCTACCCCAGAGGTTGATGCATATCCAACGGTTCCAATCCGGTAGATTGGGTTCCGTTCTCCAAAGAAGGAGAGTGCCCCTTTTCCGCCGCCGCCACCTTCAAAGAAGGGGTTGACGGTGGTGGTGTAGTAGTGATGGAAACCACCATTGGCAAACACATCAATCTTGAGCTTCTTGCCCACTGGGAACATGTAGTCCAATCGATCAAGGCGAAATTGGCTATCGGTGTTGCCTGTATCGAAAGACAGACGCGATCCGTTAGTACCCGTGGCACCCCCGAAGTTGATATCGCGATTAGATTCCTGCAAGCGGACATACAACCGATCTTTCCCAGTAAAACTGGTCAAGAAGTTAAGACGGACACGTTGTGTGAAGGTAACACGGGAGTCAATCTCTGGCCCAGTTCCAGCCGCTGCGCCTACTCTTGCCTGGTCGCCAAATACATCACTAAGCGCAAAGATAACCTCACCCTGGAGCTTGGTGGTGGTGGAAAACTGCTGTGCTTCGAGGGTCTTAGTGCGGGCTTCTAGGCCATCGACGCGACCTTTGAGGGTGGCAAGTTCAGCTTTGAATTCTTCTTGGAGGGCTTTAACGGTGGCAAGGTCTTCTTTAGTGGCAAAGCGATCGCTAATTTGATCCAAGCAGGCATTTAATGCCGCCGCTAACTCATAGCGCGTTGCGGCTCTATTTCCCTTGAAGGTACCGTCGGGATAACCTGCAATACAGCCGTACCGCTCAACCAAAGACTGTAAAGCCTGAAATGCCCAGTCCGTGGGCTGCACATCAGATAATTGAGAAACAGATGTAACCTGCGACTCAGATTGAAGTTCGCCCATCAGGGGAGATAGATGAACAGAATCAGTGGCTGGAGCTGCCTGCCCCTCAAGGACAGCAACAGAAGACGGCTCTTGGGCCATCACTTTTGTCTGGAGTCCAGACCACGCAAGCAAAACAAAACCTAGGAGTACAGGACTCCACGCTTTAGTAGACATCATCAATTGTTCCTCACACCTAGTAGCGAAAATAGCCTTGCTCACTCAACGCTCAATCAAACATTGTTTGACAAAACCTTAAGTCGGACAGGCTTGAAGTTTAAGGTTTCTTTATCCTTAAGCTAAGTTCACATTAAAAATCCCTTCCCTCAAATTTTGTATTAAAAACCACAAAACCCAAGGTTATTTGCAATTTTTCGATAAAAACGATGCAATTTCAGGATTTATGTAGGTTAAAGGGATAATATTTGCATCTGATGCTTTAAGGGAAGGGGATCTGACATAATGAGCTGGCTCGTTGAAAGAGACTCATGCACCCTCATCTTTGGTACCCCTACACCCAAGCCAAAACGGCCCCCGAACCCTTAAAGGTGAAATCCGCTCTAGGGGTATGGCTAGAGCTAGAGACGGGAGAACGGATTCTGGACTGTATTTCGAGCTGGTGGGTGAATCTTCATGGGCATGCACATCCTAAAATCGCTGAGGCGATCTACCAGCAGGCGAAGCGTCTAGAACACGTCATTTTTGCAGGGTTCACCCACGAACCAGCGGAGCAGCTTGCAGAACGGCTGGTGGGCAGACTCCCCGCGCACTTAACCCGCGTGTTTTACTCTGATAACGGGTCAACGGCAATCGAGGTGGCCCTCAAGATGGCCTACCAGTATTGGGCCAATCAAGGTCAACCCCGCACTACGTTTTTGGCCTTTGAAGGGGCCTATCACGGGGATACCTTTGGGGCAATGGCGGTGGGAGGGCGATCGCTCTTTACCCAAGCCTTTACCCCACTGCTCTTTGACGTAGCCTTCATCCCCTATCCCGCCACTTATTTACAGGATGACTGCGCCGATCAAGCCGAACAGGTGATTCTTCGACAGCTTCAGCAAATCCTAGCCCAGGATCCACAACGCTACGCAGGCATCATTGTTGAGCCGCTGGTGCAGGGTGCAGGTGGGATGCAAATGTGCAGGCGATCATTTTTGCAACAGCTTCAGCACATTGCCAAAGCCAACAACACACTGCTGATTTTTGATGAGGTGATGACTGGCTTTGGACGCACAGGAGACTGGTTTGCAAGCACCAAAGCTCAGGTGAATCCCGATATTATTTGTCTATCAAAGGGCATCACCGGAGGGTTCTTGCCGCTAGCGGTGACGGTTTGCACAGAGGCTATCTACGATGCCTTTTATAGCGACGACCCTCAGAAAACGCTGTACCACGGTCATAGTTATGCTGCGAACCCCTTAGGCTGTGCGGCGGCACTGGCATCCCTAGATCTGATGGTCGAGCATGAAGCGGCTTTTAAGCAAATGGAGATGCAGCATAAAGAACACCTGGAAAAACTAGCTGGCCATCCTAGACTCAAAAACCTGCGTGTGACAGGGACAATCGCCGCAATGGATTTGGTGACGGAGCATCCAGGCTATCTCAATCAGCTTTCGTTAGAAATTCGCAGACGAGGGATTGAGCAAGGACTACTCTTGCGTCCCTTAGGCAATGTACTCTATATCATGCCGCCCTACTGTATCACCGAAGATGAGCTTGCGTTTATCTATCGTGAGCTTCAAGTCATTCTGGACGATCTATAACCTCTACCCCTGCCCCCTAACCTATGCCAACGCTTCGATACGACTGGACGACTGCCGAAATTCTGGATCTGCTCAATCTGCCCCTGCTCGATCTGGTCTACCAAGCTCAAACCATTCACCGTCAACATTGGCAGGGAACCGATATTCAGCTTGCCACGCTGATGAGCGTGAAAACCGGAGGCTGTGCTGAAAACTGTGGCTACTGCGCCCAATCCGCCCACCACCCCACCGCAATAAAGCCAGAACCCTTCAAAACCGTTGCTGAAGTATTGACAGCCGCCCAAAAAGCCAAAGAACTCGGTTCCGATCGCTTCTGCATGGGTTGGGCATGGCGTGAAATCCCTGACGGTAAACAATTTGATGCAATGCTGGACATGGTCAAGGGAGTCCGCAACCTAGGTATGGAAGCCTGCGTGACCGCAGGAATGCTGACGCCCCCGCAAGCTGAGCGCCTAGCGGATGCTGGGCTAACGGCCTACAACCACAACCTAGATACTAGCCCTGAGTACTACAACCAAATTGTGAGTACGCGGAGTTATGGCGATCGCCTCCAAACCCTCTCCCACGTCCGCGATGCAGGCATCACGGTCTGTTGCGGTGGCATCATCGGCATGGGTGAGCAGCTAGAAGATCGCGCCCGCATGCTAGAGATTTTGGCAACGCTGAACCCGCACCCTGAAAGTGTTCCCATCAATGCACTAATGCCCATTCCAGGCACGCCCCTTGCCGACCAATCCCATGTGGATTCCTTTGACCTGGTGCGGATGTGTGCCACGGCGCGGATTGTGATGCCAAAGGCCCGTGTGCGCTTAAGCGCAGGACGCAGCCACCTCACACCAGAAGCCCAAGTCCTCTGTTTTATGGCTGGGGTGAATTCGATTTTTTATGGGGAGACGCTGTTGACGGCGGAGAATCCAGAACCGGATTGCGATCGGCAGTTGTTGGAGGCGATCGGTGTTTCCAAGGCGGCGCAGTGGGTTTGAGTATCAGTATGTTGTCTGGTGATCGTAGACAATTAGCCCAATGAACTAACTTTCATGACGATGAATCGCATTCCAGAACCAGAATTAATGACCGAGGCAGAGCAAGCCCGTGCCTACGCCGAAGCCGACTTTGCCGAAGCCCATAATCGCTGCATTGAACTTTTGCAAACCTCTCTGCCGGATTTACCCCAGACAGGCACAGCCTTAGATATTGGTTGTGGCTCTGGCGATGTTACCCTTCGCCTAGCCCACGCATTGCCGGACTGGAAAATTGATGGTCTAGATGGCTCCCCTGCAATGCTGCACTACGGATATGAGGCCATTCAAAAAGCGGGATTAGGGGAACGAATCGCCCTCCATGAAGCCTATTTACCCGATGGAGATGCACCGTGCGATCGCTATGACCTAATCTTCTCAAACAGTCTGCTGCACCATCTTGCCGACCCAATGGTGCTTTGGCAATCGATCCATCGATGGGCGAAACCCAATGCCGCCATTTTTATCATGGATTTGATGCGTCCTGATAGCACTCAAAGCGCTGCCCAAATTGTGGATCAGAATGCCGCCAATGAACCCGAAATTTTGCGTCGAGATTTTTATAATTCCCTTTTAGCAGCCTATCGAATTGATGAAGTTCAAGCTCAGCTTCAGCAGGCGAAGCTTGAGTATTTGAAGGTAAAAGCGGTGAGCGATCGCCATTTCATCCTCTGGGGGTTTTATTCTGGAGCTTGCTCGTAGTGCGATAGGGTTCGCCTCCTTCGGGTTCCAATCCTCTCCCAGCCCGAAGGCCAGGAGCTACAAATCTGGTTGGGGGGTAAATCTAGCAACTGCCCTAGTTCCAATCCTCTCCCAGCCCGAAGGCCAGGAGCTACCCGCGAAGCTTGGTTTACTGGCAACACGGGAAGAGGTTCCAATCCTCTCCCAGCCCGAAGGCCAGGAGCTACGATCGCAATGCATTTTCATTGCCCAAGGTTTTCCTTTGTTCCAATCCTCTCCCAGCCCGAAGGCCAGGAGCTACGCCGACTGGCCTTTGTGTCCGCACCATACTGAGATAGTTCCAATCCTCTCCCAGCC
>JANLSD010000319.1:0-4534 GCA_031362245.1 Acaryochloridaceae cyanobacterium OTE_25_metabat_464
TATTCGCTTTGGTGGTAGCGTGACCGTATCAGAAAACCAAGTGGTCGAAAATGCTATTGCTTTTGGCGGGAATGTTACGGTCTCCCCTAATGCCAAAGTTGTGGACACTGCGATCGCGTTTGGCGGAGATGTCCTATTGAAAAAAGGAGCGCGGGTAGAGGGTGATGCTTACTCATTTGGCGGAAAAATCGTACAGGAAGCTGGTGCGATCGTGAGTGGTGAACGCGCCACCTTCAGCGATCGACATGGCATGATGTATGGCGCTGATCGAGGCAGAAGTAGTTTCTTCGCTCGGTATTTCTTCAGTGCCATTTTTAGAATCAGTGCCGCCATCGTAGCCACTATTCTCGGGCTGATTATTTTACAAACTAGCCCCCAGTTCTTACCAAATTTGGCGACAAAATTGCGTCAACACTCCGGTCTAACCGCTCTATGGGGCATCGGAGCGATCGTTTCCCTTATCTTTGCCACCGTCTTTCTAGCGATTACGCTCATTGGTATTCCGCTGATTCCACTCCTAAGTCTTACTGCGGTGATCACGGCTCTCGTCGGCTCATTGGGCGTGGCACTGTTTGTCGGTCAATGCCTGGTTCGTAATGACAATCGATCGTTACAGCAGCAGTTCTTGGTGGGCTTGGCGACCGTGACCGTTTTAACACTCATTCCATTTTTCGGAGGGTTGATCGTTTTCCTGGTCAATCTGTTCGGATTGGGTGTCATCTTGCTGTGGAAATTTGGTACAGAAAGACCTGCAATAGCGATTGAGTGAACAGGGCAGCATCAATACTTGTTATTATAATTCGCAACCCATATCTGAAGTTGAACCAGCAAGCCAGACTGAAAATTGTTAGCACGATCGCGCTTACATCGCTACGACTTCTGGTATTCCTCTTGATGTTTCTGGCAATTTTACCAGTCACATTACTGTCTATTAGCACCACCGTTCCTCCAGCAATCCTGATTCTATTTGTAATGGCAGAGGTCGCTCTGTTGGTGACGGTGTTTCGGCTTGGCTTTACTGTGCGTGTAGTGCTTGCCGAATTTGCAGGGTTTATAGTGATCGCCCTCCTCGCCATTTTCGCCTCGCAACTTTTCGCGTCTACCCCTCCTATCCTTGATGCAAACGGTAAACCCATGCCCAACAGTATTGCCGTACTGGAGAAGGTGAGACTAGGCGGCGCTGAAGAATGGATTACGATTCGCGGCAAAGACTCGCGCAGTCCAGTCTTGCTCTTTCTGGCTGGTGGTCCCGGCGGTAGCCAACTCGTGCTTGAGCAGCGTGCCCTCGCTGGGCTAGAAGAACACTTTGTTGTCGTCAACTGGGATCAACCAGGAGCAGGCAAATCCTTCGATGCGATCAACCATTCCAAGCTGACTCCTGATCGCTACATTACCGATGCCCACGAATTGATCTTGAACCTGCGCCAACGCTTTGGCAAAGAAAAAATCTATCTATCGGGACAGTCGTGGGGCAGTGCCCTAGGCATTATGGTGGTACAGCGTTACCCAGAATTGTTTCATGCCTTTATTGGTACGGGTCAGGTGGTAGCGTTTCTGGAGAACGAGTCGATCCGCTATGATTTGGCGCTGCGTTTGGCACAGGAACGCGGAGACCAGCAGCAAGTGGAAAAACTCAAGCAGCAGGGACCACCGCCCTATTACGGCAACGATGTTATGACGAAGATTATGACCTACCTCAATGAACTGAGCAAGTACAGGAATGAGCATCAGAATTCTGCGATCGCCAAACCGAAGTCCAACATATTGTTTGACCTTATCACAAGCTCTGAGTACGGATTGTACGACAAGGTGAATTTGTCCCGAGGAGAACTGAAAACAGTAGGCGTTGTCTTTCCGCAATTGTGGGGTGTGGATTTTCGCAAGCAAGCAACGCGCCTCAAAGTGCCTGTCTATTTTTTGATTGGTCGCCACGATGGCACCACGTCGCCGAAGCTGACCGAGGAGTATTTTAATCTCCTGAGCGCAACCCACAAAGAATTGATTTGGTTTGAGCATTCAGGTCACGCTCCCTGGATGAATGAGTCAGACAAATTCATCAATGTGATGGTGAATAAGGTTTTGGCTCAGGACACGATGAAATAGTTACGTCTAAAATCACTTTTTAACTAATCAGTATCGAACGATATTTAACAAATCAGAAATATGAATATACTCACATTATCAAATAAATCACCACTAAAATTCTTTCTGCTAGTCTTTGCTCTTTCTATCCCTTTATGGATAATAGGGACAATAATTGACGTTAAAATGCTACCGTTAGATTTTCCTGTAACAGACATGTTCGCTGCATTTATGCCATTGATTGCAGCCAGCATTCTCGTTTATAAAACAGAAGGGAGAATTGGTGTTAAAAAACTGTTTAAGAGGATTTTAGATTTTTCAAGAATTACACAAAAAATATGGTATGTGCCTATCATTTTTATGCCATTTTTAATGTATTTATTGATATATATCATAATCCATCTTTTTGGATTGCCGCTTTCAATTAACTTTCACATTCCTTTTCTTTCTATTCCTTTTCTTTTTAGTTTATTTTTTCTCGGAGCTGTGGCGGAAGAAACTGGCTATATGGGTTATGCCATTGATCCGATGCAAGAACGGTTTGGCGCTTTGTCAGCAAGTATCCTTATCGGTATACCTTGGGCAGTATGGCATTACCCGTCAATCATTCAACAGGGACACAATCTAACTTGGATCGCTTGGGGAACGCTCGGAACAGTTGCCGTCAGAGTTCTAATTGTTTGGATTTACAATAACACGAGGAAAAGTTTATTTGCTTGCATTCTATTTCATACGATGTTGAATGTCGGAAGACCTTTATTCCCAAAGGATGATACACACAATCCGTTGGTTGACTATCCTGAAATTCACTATTCATTAATTGCAATTATCGCAGTTATTGTAATCTTTTTATGGGGATCAAAAACATTAGCTCGATACAGATATTCGCAAGGCTATCAACAAATTAATTTGGATGAACTGTCATGAATAAACTAAGGCTTTCTGGTCTATTTCTCTTTCTTGCTGGTTCAATTGCTTTAATGGGCATCATCACTGCCGAAGCACTGCCAACCTCATCAGCGACGATCGCCACTCCGCTAACGCAGATACCTCAGATTGAAACCGCCACCTCATCTTTCCCATCAGATCAGCACATCATTTTCAAAGCTGACACATATCTGAGCAAGCTGACCAAAGCGAAACTTTTCAGCGGGTCGGTGTTGATCGCGCGGAACAGCAAAGTTCTGGTCAGAAAGGGTTATGGTGAGGCAAACCACGAAAAGCACCTGGTGAACACGTCACAAACGAAATTTCGCCTTGGCTCACTGACGAAACAGTTCACGGCGATGGCGATCCTGATCTTGCAGACACAGGGCAAACTCAACGTGCGCGATCGCATCTGCTTGTACCTTTCAGAATGCCCTACCACATGGCAGAAGATCACCCTTCATCAACTCTTGACCCATACCTCTGGCATCCCAGATTTCGCTCGGTTCCCAGATTACCAGACCACCCAAGGATCGCCGTCGTCTCCCACCCAAACGATCGCACGGTTTAAAGACAAACCGTTGGCTTTCCAGCCAGGGGAAAAGTTTAGCTACAGCAACTCCGGCTACGTTGTGCTGGGTGCCATCATCGAACAGGCATCAGGTAAAAAATATGAGGCATTCTTACAAGAGAATATCTTTGTCCCGTTGCAGATGGTGGGTTCAGGCTACGACCACAACAACGGCGACCTCGCTGTCGGGTATCGGAATCAGACAAACTTGGCTGATTTCATTGATATGTCTATTCCCTATGCTGCCGGTGGGTTGTACTCCACCGTGGAAGACCTCTACCGTTGGGATCGGGCTTTGTACACGGACAAACTGATCCCGAAAAACTTGCGAGACAAGATGTTTACTCCTTTTGTACTAATCCCTAACGGCGGCGGATCTGGCCCTGGCTATGGATGGTTCATCGGTAGGGAAGGCGATCGCCCAGTAGTTAGCCACATCGGCGGAATTCAAGGCTTCAGTAGTTCTATTGCTCGCTACCCCAATGACAAGGTTGTCATCATCGTCCTGGGCAATCGGGAAGATGGAAATTCTGGAGATATCGGCGTTCAGCTAGCCAAGATCGTCTTTGGGGAAAAGTAAGCCAAATTCGTAGATGTGATGGTGAACAAGATTCTGCCGTTCGCGAAGCGTCTGCCTCAGCAGAAGACAACTGCCAAAAATATTGGAGGTAAAGTTCAAGAATGAGAAACTCCCAGAAACCTTTCTCGCTGAAAACATATCTATTGATTGTTATGGCGATATCTTGGCCATTTCAAATCGCCTATGTGCTTTGGGCAAAGACACCATTTATGCGCTATGCCTTAAGCTCGTTGCCAATGATTATGGTCGCAGTTGGCACATACATCGCAGGTCGCTATATATTCCGTGATGGTTTCTCGAAGGCTGGCTGGAATTGGGGTCAACCAAAACATTATGTAGTAGTCTTTTCACTCGCAATCTTTGTCTGGGTTGTC
>JANLSD010000390.1:0-40769 GCA_031362245.1 Acaryochloridaceae cyanobacterium OTE_25_metabat_464
TTACGGTCGATCGGAATTTATCGTTTCAACAGAATTTGCCGCAGTTTGGGGTTGCGGTCGTTGTTTTGCATGCGTTCTCAAATAGTTTGGCGGATTTAAAGCCTTTGGCTCCAAATATTATGGAAGTTTTATCCACTGCTACTAAAGGGACGGCTACGGTTGTTGAGTGAGGCGATCGCCCCGCTCAAGCGAAATCTTAGGCAAGGCGATCGCTTTTCGGCTGCTGGACATGCCGCCCCTTGGTGCATAGCTATCTCCCTATGCACTCCAAATGTCAGGCATTATGAAAATATGTTCGATTGACTAATTAGATTCAGCTTCGCCAGTAGATACTTGCTGAATCTTTTGCTCCAGGGTGTTTTCCCAATTTGGATCGCCTGGGTCGATCGCGATCATCCGACCTGATGCTTTTGAGCGATCGACATAGAGATGGAAGGCTTGTTGGTCTTGGCGATGGGTTAGAACGTACTGACGTAGTTCGTTAAGGTTCATTGCCTCAAGGTTGGCTTCTGTCATGGCTCGTACCCTCCAGTGGGCTTGATCTCGAAGTCTATGCTATCTCCGGCAAGCACGTATAAGTTACCAGTCCGCTCATCGATTCTGACGAGTTCAACGGTTTTGAACTGCCATCCTGCATAAATGATGTTGGTTAGTCGATAGCAGAGCCGATATAGTCCTTGCGCTTGCTCGTTGGTTGGTTCCATGTGTCTTTAGCTTAGCTTAATCCACTGATGATAAAGGCATTGAGCCTCCTGTCTGCCAATTTTTTTACAGCGATCGCCTCCACTCGAATCACATAGGACGATCGCCCCAGCCTTCACTACACTTGCCTTGGCGATCGCACCCCAAGCACTTCACATAGGGGCGATCGCCTTTCGGCGGTTGGAAATGCGATCGCTGACTAATGATTTAATCCGACTACGGAAGAGGACGTTGGCGAATCTGATCTCGCTCGACGACCGTAAACCGTCCCTCGAATTGTAATCCTTCAGTTTGTGAGAGGTTTAGCCATATTGCGGCTGGTTCTTCTGGGGTACGGGGACGAAACCGAAAATAGATTACTCCTCTTGGCGATGGTCTCCGTAAGCGATAGATGAGTTCGCCATAATCGCGATCAAAGGTCAGGATTATCCTTTGTTCGTTGACCGCACGGGTCAAAACTTCTATATCTTCTATTCCTGGGGAATCCTCGGTAATCGAAGCAATGTCATAGCCTGCGTGCCGTATTAGTTTGACACTGAGCAAGGGAAAATTTTCATTTGCTAGAAGCCGCATTGCTAACCTGCCTCAGCGGTCAGGAGCGGCGTGTAAAATACGTCTTCTTTAAGGCACTCTGCGGCAAATGCAAAAATGGCTTGAAGGGCGATCACATTGAGTGTCGGGTAGCTTTCTAGAATTTGTTGCTCTGTCCAGCCTTCCGCAAATAACCCTAGGATAAACTCTACGGACAGACGCGTTCCTTTGACGATGGGCTTGCCAAGCAGAATGTTGGGGTCTGAATGAATATGAAGTTTCCAGTCCATGACCGTTTGATGCGATGGTGCTCTATCTATTATGGGCGATCGCCCCGCTCCAGCAAAATCTTGGGCAAGGCGATCGCCATCGTATGTAACGGGTCGTTGAAAGCATTACACTTAAGGGAGAGTTGCATACTTAAACGATGGTTTCTAACCCCATTACAACACCGGACGTATATCCAGACCCTGACGTTTTGGACTACATCGAACATCAAGCTCAACTGTTCGATCAAATGCGTCCGGAATTGTTGAAGCATTATCGAGGGCAATATGTCTGGTTCGAGGATGGCAATGTTCTTGATACGGATGAAGATCGAGCTGCATTGACGATTCGTGCCTATAATCGAACGGGTCTTCGGCCTTTGCTCATTAAAAAGGTATGCGCTGAAGACCCCCAACCACTTGTTAGAACTCCCTTTCGTCCCTAGAGATTTTGGGAAGTTATTCATATACGCCGATTTCTTCGGGAATCCCTGCTATTCCCATCATGTCGCTAATGCTTGCTACACCTGGTCTTGAACCTGAACTTAGTTTTGAGGTTCAAGCTATTTTAGATACTGGCTCAGACTGTACGCTGGTTCCTTTTGATTTCCTGGCTAAAGTCAAGGCTCAGGTTTGCGATCGCGCTATTCGTATTCCTGTTGGTGGTAAAGTCGCTTTGGCTGTGCCTTATTTAGTGGGATTGGTTTTTGATCGTCATACCTATCCAGTTCATCAAGTGTATGGTTGCTCCATAGACACTATTGGAGAACTGCTGATTGTGGGACGAGATATTCTTAATCTACATCGGATTGATTTTGATGGGCCACGGCAGCAATTTACTATCTTTTAAACCTAGCTAACTTTTGAAAAAGCGATCACCTAGGTCTTGTCTGTTTCTTTGCGATCGCCCCGCTCAACCCAAGCCTCTGACAAGGCGATCGCCCTCAAGCTACGACACACAGGGCGATCGCCCCGCTCAAGCAAAATCTTGGATGATGCGATCGCGCAGCGTCTCCGCAGGAGAATCACCTTTCGGCTGCTAGAAGTGCGATCGCCCCACTCAACCCTTGATAGACTATTTAGCATAGAGACTAGAGGTCAAAGACTAATGCTGAAAGACTCTTTGATGATTAGCGTATCTTCTGACGTGATGGGTGGCACCCCAGTTTTCACTGGAACGCGGGTTCCGGTACAGACGTTGATGGATTACCTCAAGGCAGGAGAGTCGATTGATGATTTCTTAGATGGATTCCCAACGGTGACTAGGGAACAAGTCATTGCTTTGTTGGAAGAAGCTGGAAAACAGCTTGTTGGGACGGGGGCTTGAGGTGAGGCTACTTTTAGATGAATGCATCGATCGTAGGTTGGCCAAGGAGTTTATTGGCTATGAGGTAAAAACTGTCCCGCAAATGGGCTGGGCTGGAATCAAAAATGGTCAACTCCTTGCGCTTGCTGAGGGGGAGTTTGATGTTTTTATTACGGTCGATCGGAATTTATCGTTTCAACAGAATTTGCCGCAGTTTGGGGTTGCGGTCGTTGTTTTGCATGCGTTCTCTAATCGTTTGGCGGATTTAAAGCCTTTGGCTCCAAAGATTCTGGAAGTTTTAGCCACTGCTACTAAAGGGACGGCTACGGTTGTTGAGTGAGGCGATCGCCCCAGCCTTCACCACGCTTGCCCCAGCCTTCACCACGCTTGCCCCAGCGTTCGCACCCCAATCACTTCACATAGGGGCGATCGCCTGCCCCATCCGCCAGAAATGCGGACTCTCTTTTGGCGCGAAGCCTCGCGATAATCTATGTACGAGACAATCACGGTCTTTTATTTATCATATATGATAATATCTAGGAATGGATTCATTTCTAGTTCGCGAGTACCTGACACGGGAAGATGAAAGCCCTTATCGAGATTGGTTATCATCTCTCGACAAAACGGTAAGGGCTAGGATTCAGGCGCGAGTTATGCGGTTTGAGAATGGAAATCTTGGAGATGCGAAGCCCTTGGTTGATGGAGTCTGGGAAGCTCGGTTGATGTTTGGAGCAGGATATCGAGTTTACTTTGCTCTAGATGGTCGTACTGTTTTACTTCTCCTTCTTGGAGGCGATAAACGAACGCAGGCTAAGGATATTAGGCAAGCTCAGCAGTATTGGGATGACTATTGCAAGCGAGGGAAAGATGACTAAGCGAGGCCGAAGTAGAGATTGGAATGAAGGATTGGCTGAAGACCTTCAGGATCGCGATTTTGCACGGGAGTTTTTATTGGCAGCAGTGGAAGAAGATATTCCAATTCAGGCAGCTCTAGGCAAGGTTATTCGTGCCTATGGGCTTAAGGAGTTTGCAGCAGAGCTTAATATACCCAGTTCTAATCTTAGTCGTGCGCTTAAACCTAGTTCTAATATGACTCAGCAAACGCTTAATCGCCTGCTTGAGCCTTTTGGTCTTCGACTGAGTATTGCTCCGGTTAGTAATGTGAGACTTGCTGGCTGAGGTCTGCAAAGTTTCGTTTACTGGCATCAATAAAACCGCCGATTGTCCTCAGCGTTTCCTTACTCTCTGCGATCGCCCTCAAACTACCAACACACAGGGCGGGCGATCGCCCCGCTCAAGCAAAATCTTTGGCAAGGCGATCGCCATAGTCCCAACAAACAATTAAGGTGATCGCAGAAAAATAACCAAAACATCCTTGCAAACCAACCCAAAATGACTGATCGCTGTTCAACTTACAATTATCTTTATCTCTTTGCTTTAAGTTCGTTAATTTTATTGATTGCAGGATTTATGATTTTAGCTTCAATTTGACTTATCAAATCATCCTGCGTGTTATACTCAAAGATTGGAAGCACCCAATGATAATCGTTCCAGTCGTCAAACATTCCGTATGGATTTTCAGAAGACTGAATTAAAGGCTGAACTGGTACAGAAGGATTATGAGGAATAATTCTTGTGAGTTCTTGAGGAATAGATCTTGGATCTGTTAAATCAGCAATAACAAATAACGAAAGATGAGCCAAAGTTGAGACGGTTTCGGTTAAGTTACGACTCAGAGGTTTTTTGAAGTCAAAAATCACTGGTGTAAATCCTCTCTTTCGAAGCTCATCTCTAATAGCATCTAGAATCTTCTTATGCTCACCAAATCGACCAAGAATTAACACAACCTTTGAAGTGATTACATCAATCGCATTGCGAATTTTTTCATTATTTTGCAAAATATAAATAAACTGCGCAATTTCAATATCATCTACAGTAATACTCGAATCATCATCCTCATTAATAATTAAATCTTTTTGAATAGCTTTATCTAAATTTTTTATATTCCAAGCTGAAACTCCATGTATCTGACAGTTAATTAAGCGTGCCTCTTCAAAATCAGCTTCATTGATTTGCGCATATTTAAGATTAGTATCAGACAAATCTGATCTCAAGAACTTGGCTCCAAATAGAAAAGCACTACTTAGATCTGCACCTGAAAGATTTGCCTCTGTAAAATCAGAATCAGTTAGATCTGCTCTAAATAGGTATGCCTGAGTTAGAGTTGCCAATCGAAGATTTGCGTGGCTTAGCTCTACATTCATACCTCCTGCCTGATGAAGGTTGGCTTCTTCTAAATTAGCCTCGTAGAAATTTGCACTGTGAATCCTGGCTTTTTCTAGGCTTACCCCCTTCAAATTACTCCGACCAAAGAATGTATTGTCAAGCTTTGCATCTGTTAGAATTACAGTCCTAAGATCTAGATTATCAAGATATGAACCAACTAGCTCGGAAGAGCTAAAATCTACATGATTTAGTTTTGATTTTCGAAAGTCTGTTTTCGAAAGATTTGCATTTTTAAGATTGACATTAATGAGAGATGAACCCTGAAAGCTGATGCCTGAAAGATGTGCATTTTGTAAATCTAAGTCTGTGAGTGTTGCACCTGCAAAATCAAGCTTCCCATGGGTTACGCGATGTTCAGGATAATCTATCCTCCACTGATTCCAGTAGCTTGAACCTTTTCGTAAAATGTCAATATAATAGCTATTGTCAAACATGATATCTAAGTTGATTGCTTGTTTATCTGTGCAAAATTAAGCTCAAATAGATCTTGATGAGCGTAAGATTTTCAATCAAGAACAACTACTAAATCCACACACCAGACAAGCCCCACCCGAACAACCATTCATTGCCTGCAACTCAGATCCACACTCAGCACAAAGACCCATCCGATGATTGTTGTCCGATAAATCGAGTAACGAAGGCGATAACAACTCGCTACCAGATTTCACCACAGAATCGCCTAAAGGCATCACAGCCTCAACCTTCGCAGGTTCCAGCACAGTCGCCGCTGCTGTCACAGCCTGTGCCACCGCCACGGTCGCCGCAGCCCCAACCTTCAACGTCGCCGGAGCCTCCTGCAACACCTTGCCAATCAAATCCGCCAACCCCAACACCCGATGCGGGCCAAGCCCTTCAGAATCCGCCCCGCGAATGCCGCGCAACTGCCGCACAATCTCCGCAACAGGTATTTGATGCGCCAACAGCAAATTCGTCAGCCGACAGATTGCCTCACACAGCGACTGAATCTCCGTCCCCGACTTGCCCGCCACCAGCCACAGCGACGCTAGCCCCACTGTCGAATAGCTCAAGTGCGCCTCAATATTGCCCCAAGTAAACGTAGGAATCGTGCGGTTGAGAGAGAATTCGTACCCAGCGGGTAAACTTGCACTTACAGTCGGGGACGCTACCGCTTCCACTACAGCCTGAACCTCCGGCCTGGGAGACTCTTTCGCCCTAGCAGGAGTTGCCTCGGGGTCAGCAAACGCTTGGGGGAATTCTGTTGCCAAATCCAAAAGCGCCTGAATCCGAGCGGCTTCTTGGAGCTGGTTTGCTGGGGCGGTTGTGCTAATGCTTGCCTGCAACTCCTCTGGGTCATAAAATGCTTCAGGGAAAGAATCTACTAGGGTCAATAAAGCCTGTGTGCTTGCCATGATTCGGGATATGCCTAGAAATAAAGTACCTAATTCTTCAAATCCTGAGTTGAGAGCTGAGCGAAGTCGAAGCCCGGTTGGTTGGGACTGAATGAACCTAGCGATTGAAATCGCGGCTACAAGAACGAAACCCGCCTGCGCGGGTTAAAATCCGCTCTTAGTCCGCGTAGGCGGACTTTGTTTGTGTAGGCGCGGTTTCAACCGCTGGCAAATCTGGATTTTACTAAACCCACGATCCACCTAACTCCCAGACTTCTCCGCATCGCCCACCTTAATCGGCTCAGACTCCAGCGTGCCAGAACGATAAATCGTCACACCCTTCAAACCAGCCTTCGCCGCCAAACGGTAAATCTGCTTAATTTCATCCACCGTTGCATGACTGGGCAAATTAATCGTCTTAGAAATAGAAGAATCAATCCAGTCCTGCCATTTAGACTGCACTAAGATATGCCAACCAGGGGGCACCTCCCGCGCAATCTTAAACGCCGCCGTAATGTCGGGGTACTGCTTTGCAAACTCAGTGCCCTTCAGCGAACCCGATCGCTTTACAATTTCGGCATCCGCTTCTGGAAGATTCAGCGCTTCCAGATATGGGTTCAGGATTTGAATCCAGTTTTGCTCGTTTTTAGATGCATCCACAAACACCTGCTTCCACATCGTCAGCCCAAAGTCTGGCTCAAAGGCCCAAGAGCAAGCCGCCAACTGAGCAATACTACCCGTCGGTGCAATAGACAGCACCGTGGAATTTCGGCGCGGCACTTGGGTTAAGTCCTGGCGCGTAGACTTCAACGCTTCTTCACCGTTGTACTGGTTGCCTTCACTATCGAGCCAACGCTCAAAGATATTGCCCGTCCGTAGATCCTGAATCTGGGGCCACACGCCACAGGCTCCTTTCTCTGCCGCCAATGCTTCCGAGGCACGATAGGCATAGTTGGCAATCCAACCACCCCAGCGATCGATTTCGTCCAAATGCTGTGGGGAGTCGTAGGCAATCCGCGCCTGTTTGAGGTAATCTGCCCAGCCCATGATGCCTAAGCCTAACTGCCGAAACACATGCCGCACATTGTGCTTTTGGTCTGGGGTGGCAAATTCTGCCACGCTGAGGACGTTGTCTAAGAATCGAGTGGCGATCGCAACCGTTTGGGCTAAATCTTGCCAGTCAATCTCAATCTCGCCATTCTCATTGCGATGGATAAACTTCGTCAACACTAGGGATGCGAGGTTACAGGCGCTGTTTGGCGGAAGAAAAATTTCACCGCATGGATTCGTGCAGGTCACAAAATCGCGGATGGGGCTGCGGCGCTTGGCGTTATCGATCAACAGCAGGCCAGGGTCAGCGGTCGCATGGGCGTTGCTGGCAATCTTGTCCCATAGCTCATGGGCAAAGCCATCACCTGCATCCAGTTTCGTGAAAAACTCATCGTCGAGCTGTACAGAGATGTTTGCATTGTGCCAACGGCGATCGCGTTTCCCTTCAGGACTTAAGTGCGTCTCCACCCAAGCCGTCGAGAGTTCTTGGTTTAGCGCTTGCAGCCTCTCATTCTTCTCCTCCTGGGGCAAATCGCTTTGTACCAACTGCGCCATTTTCTCAACGACGGATTTCGTCACTGCTGCATCAATGGTGGATTGGGTCTTGGCTTGGATAAACTCCAAAATATCGGGATGCTTCCAATCCATCGAAAACAAAAATGCGCCGCGCCGCGCCTTATTCCCCGTCGTGATTTTTTTAGAATTCTCTGACACCATATCGAGCACCGCACATGGCCCTAGCGCCCGCCCATCCTGGAACGGTGCATTTTTGGGTCGGATATAGCCCTTCTGGCCTTCCGCACCAATGTTAATGCCAACGCCACCCCTAAACTTAGTGGTCAACACCGCATCGGACACCAACTTCGTAATGTCATGGATGTTGTCTTCTGCTGACAACACAAAACAGTTCAATAGCCCTCGCGTACCGTGGTCGCAGTTCGCCAAAATGGAGCCACCCGGCACCAGCTTCATCGGAATCAAGACCGAGAGAAATTTTTCTTGCCAGTAGTCCCGTAGTTCTGGCGTGGTTTCCGCACTGGCGACATACCGAGCCACACGCTCCACCACCGCTTCCCAGGTGGATTCATTATTGATGAAATATTTTTGTAAAACGGCTCTCTGAGATTCGCTGAGTTCGGTAACGGGAGACTGGGATACAACCATAGGACTATCTTTAGAGCTAAATGTAAGGGTCGTTGGAGTTCTATATCTAGCGCCACAGAAGGGCATAACAATCTGACTCCCGCTAAGTCTAGTATCGCTCTTCTATGGTGTCAAGTCATCGCGCCAGGAAATTTGAGCCTCGAAAAAGCGCCCTTTGAGGGACGGATCCGCCCCCCAAGACGTCAGAAAAGCGAGTATTCTAGAAAGAATCCTTATCTTTAATGTTTCACTGCTGGATACTGCCGCTATGCTTTTTGCCTTTGACCTGACGACTTTAACCGGAACGGGTTCACATTCTTTGTATGCCTTCTATGGGGTATTGGCCCTAGGCTTTTTTGCTGCCGTCTCCTTAGGGTCAATTGCGTTTTATAACTCCAAACGCCCTGTCGGTTGGGAAGGCAAAGAGCGTCCTGGCTATATGCCTAAAATTGACACCGACGAAGAATCCTAGGCAACATCGGTTAAGGAGAGACATTGAATGATAGTCATCCCTAAGCTATCTATTCAAAAATGGCATATTGTCCTCTGGGCCATGATCGCAGTATCCATCATGGTTGCTGCGATTTGGGCGGTTAATGGGCTAAACGAAACGGGCATGCGGGTTGCCATTCGCTTAACGGCTCGGAGTTCTTGTCTCCTGTTTCTATTGGCCTTTTTAGGATCTACCCTTGCTGCCCTATGGCCTAGCGCTGGCACACAATGGCTTCGCGCCAATCGACGCTATTTTGGACTTTCCTTTGCCGTGTCCCATGCTTGGCATGCGATCACCATCCTCGGTCTCGCCTTCGTCTCTCAAGGCACAGCCCTCAACTATAGTCCTGGTGGAATCTTGGGCTATGTGTTCATCGTGTTGATGGCAGCAACCTCATGGGATGGTGCCATGCAGTGGTTAGGTGAGGGGCGTTGGCATATTTTGCATACCGTCGGAGCCTATTACCTGTGGATTGCCTTTTTTGTCTCCTTTGCTAAACATGGGACGATTGCGTTAATCTATCCATTCTTGACGGGGTTATTGGTTGCGGCAATGGGCCTGCGGGTTGGAAATTTGATCTATCGCCGTGCTGCCTCCAGAGCCTAGAGAAGGCCGTTCCCTTAAAGTCATCGCCTGACTAAAGGCTTTACGAGGGGGGTGGGCGATCGCTCAGATCGGTGGGGATGATTAGGTACCTTTACAACATTAATTTCCTAGAATTTTTATGGCACACCTTACACTACCCCCCTCAATCCCCCCTTGGTGAGGGGGGAGGAATATAGACTTCGGCTCCCTCCCTCCAACATAGACAATGACAACCTTCCTCACTGCTGCACTCTATAAATTTGTTGAACTACGAGACTTTGCAGAGCTTCAAGATCCCCTATTTGCCTATTGCGAAGCAAACAACATCAAGGGCACCATTCTGCTAGCGGCAGAGGGCATCAACGGCACCATTGCAGGCTCCCCAGAAGAAATCTATAAAGTCTTGGCTTTTCTGCGGCAAGACCCGCGATTGGCAGATTTAGTCCACAAAGAATCCTATGCTGATAAGCCCCCGTTCTACCGTCTGAAGGTACGACTCAAGCAAGAAATTGTAAAAATGGGGGTTCCTGGCATCAATCCAACCGAGATGGCAGGCCAATACGTCAAACCCGAGGATTGGAACGCCCTCATTACTGAACCCGATGTGGTCGTGATTGACGTGCGAAATGACTATGAGGTGGGTGTGGGCACCTTTAAGGGGGCGATCAATCCCAACACAAAAATCTTTTCTGAATTGCCGGACTGGGTGAAGCAAGAAGCAGCCTTGCAAGATAAACCCAAGGTGGCAATGTTTTGCACTGGGGGCATTCGGTGCGAAAAATCTACTGCCTTTTTGCGTAGTCAAGGCTTTGAGGAGGTCTACCATCTTGAAGGTGGCATCTTAAAGTATTTAGAGACCGTACCCGAAGACGAGAGCCTCTGGGAAGGTGAGTGCTTTGTGTTTGATGAACGCGTGACGGTGCGTCATGGATTGCAGCAAGGTCACTATGAACTGTGCCGCGCCTGCCGAAACCCCATGAGTGAAGCGGATAAAGCCTCTGAGCTTTTTATGGTGGGCGTGAGTTGTCCCCATTGCTATGGTCAAAAAACCGAGGAGCAAAAGCGGGCTTTTACTGAACGGCAAAAGCAAATTGAACTGGCCCAAGCACGTCAACAACGTCATATGGGAGCTGTGTACAATCGCAAGCAACTCGTGAATAACCAGCAGGAACATCCGATTTTGTATTCCTTTCGGCGCTGTCCCTTTGCCATGCGATCTCGGTTAGCCCTCGCCATCAGTGGACAGGTTTGCGAACTACGAGAAGTCGTCCTGCGAGATAAGCCCCAAGCGATGCTGGATGTTTCCCCGAAGGGGACTGTTCCTGTGTTGATTGATGAGGAAGGGCAGGTCTTAGATCAAAGCCTTGACATTATGCTGTGGGCACTGAAGCGCAACGACCCTGACGGTTGGCTGACACCTTCGCAAGGCACAGTGGATCAAATGCTGACCCTAATTGCTGAATTTGATGATGGCTTTAAGATGCACCTCGATCGCTATAAATACCCAGAGCGTTATCCAGAGGTTGATGCTCAATTTCATCGCTCAGAAGGGGCGCGATACTTGGGACGGCTTAACACTCAGTTGAGTGAAACGCCCTATTTGTTTGGGAATCATAGGGCTTTGGCAGATATGGCGATCGCCCCTTTTGTGCGGCAATTTTCAATCACCGATTCTGACTGGTTTAACACACAGCCTTGGCCCTACCTTCAGACGTGGTTAACAACTTGGTTAAATTCGGATCTATACGCCCGCATTATGCAGAAATATCCGCAGTGGATTGCGGGGGATGCTGGCATTACTTTTCCTGAGCTGTTGTAAATCACTCACGTTGGATCATCAGAGATCATAGCGCTTGTCAATTCATTGCCTCATGTCCAAGTTTGTCTTAGGTATACCCAAGCTGGGTCAGGGTATATCCAATACAGTTCGGATACGCAAAAAGTTTTTTACACCAGCTCTCTCAATCAAGGCTTTATCTATTGACCCGCCCCTGGCTCCTCCCAGGAGGGGATTGTCGCGCCGCAGACTGGTGTGTGCAGCCAGAATTGGGGGCAGGGTGGCGAGTGCAATGATGTTGAGACTCACCGAATAGTATTGACCCAGGCAGGCGATCGCCGAATGAACTCACCCGCTCAAGCCTACGCTGCTCAATTCATTCGGCAATCTCACTGGCGTGTGGGGAATTTGATCGATGTTGAGGCTTTTACGACTGCGGACGCTTGTGCGTAGCGATCGCCTTTGAGCAACGCCGTATCCTGTATAGGGACGCTTGTAAGCAGGAGGTAAACCCAAAACGATATCCTCCTTCAAAACCCCATTTCAACCAACTCCTCAGCAACATCCACATCCGTCATATTTTGCTGAATCCAAACCTGTCCAGCCTTAATATCAAAATGCATCACACTGTGATACACCCGCTTCAAACCATTCCAGCCCACCCGCATCAACTGATAGAGATCGCCCTCCTTCATAAAAATCTGGTTCAGGCGACTGTCCTGGGCATTGGAAACCGACACCTCAATCACTTCCCCATCCGGTACCAAGCGACCGAGGGCGACCACCGCATTGACAGGCGCTGCAACCACCTTGGGCGATGGCGCAGAAGAATCCGCAGGGCTTGTACAGGCAACCACACCCTGAAGGAGTAGGGGCAGCCCTAACCCATACAGAAGCATGCGCGGGCACCGTCGAATCATGGAGTGAATGATGTTCAAAGCTGTTTCATTCACGAAGGTACCTTTGCATTTTTGCGAAGCTTGCAGTTGAGAACAGCACTCACAACGGTCTGCCTAACGGTAAGAAGCTTAAAGTCAGACGGGTAATTGGGTTGGATTGTTGCAGCGTTATAAAAAGTGTTTAGGGAGTAATCCCTAAAACACGGATAAGGAATGCCAAGAGATCGCTTCTCTCCTCAATAATCTTAGCCGTGGGTATACCCGCACCATGCCCTGCTTTGGTTTCAGTGCGGATGAGCACAGGCGAAGTTCCTGTATGCATTGCTTGTAAAGTCGCTGCAAACTTGAAGCTGTGAGCCGGAACAACGAGATCGTCGTGGTCAGCCGTTGTGATCAACGTCGCAGGATAGGCGGTATCCGGCTTGAGATTGTGCAATGGCGAATAAGCATACAGAGTTTTAAACTCTTCTGGATCTTCCGAAGACCCAAACTCACCACACCAGGCCCAGCCAATTGTGAACTTGTGGAATCGCAGCATATCCATAACTCCCACTGCGGGTAAAGCCGCAGCAAATAATTCTGGACGTTGCGTCATGCAGGCACCTACTAATAACCCGCCATTGCTACCCCCTGCGATCGCCAATTTCTGGGATGACGTGTATTGGTTTGCAATCAGCCACTCCGCTGCGGCAATAAAATCATCAAATACGTTTTGCTTGTTCTGTTTCATCCCGGCTTGATGCCAGTCTTCACCATACTCACCACCACCTCGTAGATTGGGGACAGCAAACACACCACCCAATTCCATCCAAGCTAAATTACTCGGTGAGAAATAAGGCATTAAAGCTACATTAAACCCACCGTAAGCGTAAAGATAGGTAGGATTGTTGCCATCTAATACCAGTCCCTTTTTGTGGGTAATGAACATGGAAATACGAGTTCCATCTTTGCTATGATAAAAGACCTGCTTGGTTTCATAATCTTCTGGAGTAAAATCCACGAGGGGCTGACGAAATAGGCTACTTTCTCCGCTCACCATGTCGTAGCGATAGATTGTGGTGGGTGTCGTAAACCCCGTGAAGATATAAAAGGTTTCTGTTTCATAACGTTTCCCATTAAATCCACCTGCTGTGCCCAATCCAGGCAATTCTATTTCGCGTGCTAGAGTGCCATCAAGGTTAAATATCTTGATTTGGGTATGAGCATTCTTGAGATAAGTCGCAACGAATTGGTTATTCAATAAACCAACCCCATATTCCAGGGTCTCATCAGCTTGGGGAATAATTTCTTGCCAATGTTGCTTGTCTGAAGCGTCAAGGGGAATTGCAACCACTCGTCCCCGAGGCGCTTCTAAGTCTGTGCGACACCAGAAGACCGCACCGTCATTATCAATAAAGCTATAGTTTGCCTCAAAAGTATTAATCAACTCAACCACGGAGCCATCAACCGTTAAATCCTTATAGAACAGCAGATTCTGCGAGTCCGAACCTTTCCAAACCGAAATGACGAGATATTGACCATCCTCTGTAACGGTTCCATTAAAGCCCCATTCTTTTTGATCGGGACGTTCGTAAATTAGGCGATCGTCTAACTGTGGCGTTCCTAGACGGTGGTAGTAGAGTTTTTGAAAATAGTTGACATCCTCTAGTTGGGTCGCATTGTTAGGTTCATCGTAGCGAGAATAGAAAAAGCCTTGATGATCCAGTGTCCAAGAGACACTAGAAAATTTCACCCACTTAAGCAGATCGGGTAAATCCTGCCCTGTTTCTATATCCCGAACTTTCCACTCTTGCCAGTCAGAGCCAGCGGTGGATAATCCATAGGCAATGAGTTTGGCATTTTGGCTTACAACAGTGCCGGCGAGAGCTATGGTGCCATCTTCAGACAAGGTATTGGGGTCGAGCAGAACATGCGGTTCTGCATCAAGACTCTGCAAGGTATAAAGAACGCTTTGGTTTTGTAAACCGTCATTTTTGAGATAAAAGTAACGGCCAGCTTTCTGCAAGGGAATGCTGTATTTTTCATAGTTCCAGAGTTGCGTAATCCGCTGTTTGAGGGCTTCACGCATTGGGATGTCATTGAGATAGCCGAAGGTCACTTGATTCTGTGCCTCAACCCAGGCTTTACTTTCATCAGAGTTTGGGTCTTCGAGCCAGCGGTAGGGGTCAGGAACAAAAGTGCCGTGGTAGTCATCAACCTGATTGATGGTGGCAGTTGCAGGATAGGTTAAAGGATTTTCGGTATAAGTCATGGGGAATTTTCTAAACAGCGTTCAAAATCTACTCTAAATAGCTCTGTGTTGAGTGCGAAGTCCGAGAAGAAGCTATGGTTTGGCGCATCTTGGTTTAGCCTGTAGAAATCATTATTTGGATAAAGGTTTTCGCCGCAGTGCCGACAGGTTCTCTGAGTGGGGCTGGCAGATCAAATCGTGTACGGCTGAATGTATTTCACTAAAGTGACTGGGATTTTTCTATGAAAATGCGTCTAAGATGGGCCAAAGGTCTCTACCTTAAGCTTAGCGCGATCGCACTTCTCACCTGCTATGTCTGTATTGCAGTTTCGTCAGCCATTCCTCCAATTTTAGCTAAATCCCCAGATTGGGTGATTCAAAGCAATAAATTTGCCGATGTTTTAGAAAAGGCGATTAATGCTAAAGACTGTCAGAAAAAGCTTGCCGTAAGCGAAAGTTTAGAAGAAGTCGATCCAACCTTTAGAGCATGTAGACAGCAAAAGTTGATTCAATCTGTGCGAAGTTTAGAACAAAAACTTTCTCAAGAAAAGAATGCCGAGCTGCATCTAGATTTGGAAATTTTAATTAAGGCCGGACAGCGAGAGTTGCGCTCATATGCACTTGATGAGAAATATCAGGTGCCCTATATCAATCTGAGTAAAGCCATTTTAGAGAGTCTCAAATCTACATCAAAGTCATCCTCTAACTCGAAAGCAGCAATCTTGGCAAAGCTGAAGCAGCATGCGGGTCTAGAACCTGGAAGAATCGCACTCGCAGCTTCGCTAGAACAAGGAATTCAATCACAGCTCCAAAAACCTGAACTGGATTTTCCCAGTAAAGATCAGCTAGAGACTGATTTAAACAGCAATGCATCGCAAATCCACGAAATTCAAGTTTTTCTGGAAAAGAAAAATATTCCAGACTATGCAGAAGCTTACACTCAGCTAAAAGCGCAACTGTTGAATTATGAAATGTTTATTCGTCGCCAAGTTTTGCCCAAGGCGGAGCAGAACTTTCGCCTGCCCCGTGAAGTCTATGCGTTTAGATTAGAAAAGCAGGGTATTGAAACACCCATTGAAGCAGTAATGCAGCAAGCCCATACTGCATTCACCCAAGTCCAGCAGCAAATGGAAGAACTTGCGCCACAGGTTGCCCAAAAAAAGGGATTCCAGGCACTTCACTATAGAGAAGTCATTCAAGCACTCCAAAAAGAACAGCTTTCAGCCGAAGATACTTTGCGTCTCTATCAAAATCGCGCGAAAGACCTGGAAGCCATTATTCAACGCGAACATTTAGTCACACTTCCTAAGCGGAAGTTCAACATTCGGTTAGCCACAGTGAAAGAAACTGAAGATTTTCCAGTACCGCTATATGTGGAATCTTCCAGCTCCTTTGTAATTCCGGTGCTTCGCGACTCAGCAAAGGCCAAGCTCTACAATGATTTCACAAATCCGGCAATATCATGGACACTCACCGCTCACGAAGGTAGACCAGGTCACGATCTACAGCTTTCCACCATTAGAGAGCAGCATCTATCCCAGGCCCGCAGCGATTTTGCAAGAAATGCGACTAGTATTGAAGGCTGGGCAACCTATGCAGAGACAATCATGCAGCCCTACATGCCCCTTGAAGGGAAATTTATGTCCCATCAGTTTCAGTTGCTGCGGGCCGCACGGGCATTTTTAGAGCCTGAACTTCAATTCGGAAAAATTACCACCGCTGATGCCCTTAGGGTTTTGACAGAAGATGCTGGGTTTTCTAAGTTTTTTGCCGACCAAGAAGTTAAGCGCTACATTTCAAGATTTCCAGGTCAAGCACCGACTTATTTCTATGGGGCGCAGCAATTTTTAGCGCTGCGATCGCAAGCCCAGAAAATACTCGGAAAACAATTCAGCCTTCAGAAGTTCAATGATTTTGTCTTGTCTGAAGGATTCTTGCCGCCTCAATTATTGGGGCAGGCTCTTCGAGCAAAAAGGAACGAGTCAACACCGCCCTAGATTTCTTCTTCATTTTGAGGCGGCATCACCGTTACCTGTACCCGCTGCCCATCTTCCAGTACCGTCAATACCACATCCCCCACCTCAAGGCGATCGCCTGGTTCTGGCACCCGCTCCAGCTCTTCCATAAATAGCCCCGCAATGGTTGCCGCATCCTCTCGCGGCAAGCGCACATGCATCTCATTGTTCACCACCGAAAGACTGGCACGGATTTTAAAGATGCCGCTAAATTCATCCACCCGGTGAAACTCTCGCTCCTCCTCGGCATCGTACTCATCGCGGATTTCACCCACAATTTCTTCGAGCACATCTTCTAAGGTTACTAAACCCGACGTTCCGCCAAACTCATCGGTCACAATCACCAGATGTAGACGACTCTGCTGCATTTCCCGCAACAAATCCGCCACAGGTTTAGATTCCGGCACAAATCGCACAGGCCGCATCAGCTCCCGAATCGTCACAGGCGTTTTATCCTCAGAGGATTGGGCACGGATGAGGTCTTTAGCATGGAGCACACCCACAATTCGGTCTAACTCCCCTTCGCACACAGGCAGACGCGTATGGGCCGTTTCTGCCGTCATTTTGTAGGCGTCTTCGATGGTGGCGGAGGTTTTGATGTACTGCATATGCACGCGGGGCACCATAATCGCCCGCACCGTCAGGTTGCTCAGCTCCACCGCGCCGTAGATAATGCGCTGCTCCTGCATCCCCACCGTGCCGCCCAGACGAGCAGCGTTCACCAAAGCCTTAATTTCTTCGACGTTAATGGCAGCATCATTTTCACCAGGTGGGCTACCTAGCAATCTCAAAATCATCGTCGTCACAAAACTCAAAAACCTGACAGCCGGAGACGTGAGCCGCTGAAGCCAAGAAATGGGTTCCACCGTGAGCAGGGCGATCGCCTCGGCGTGTTTGAGCGCCAGTCGCTTGGGCACCAACTCCCCAAAAATAAGGCTCACAAAGGCAATCCCAATTGTGACCAAAATCAGGCTAGTGGAGCCAGCAGCTTTGCCCAAAAAGGGTTGGAGCAGCACAATTAACGGGTAAGAAAGCTGAGAAGCCGCAGTGGCAGAGGTAAAAAAGCTAGAGAGGGTAATGCCGACCTGAATCGTGGCTAAAAATTGGGTGCTATCGCGGGTAATTTTTTCTACCAGACGGGCACGGCGATCGCCCTGTTCTGCCAACGTTCTAAGCCGAGTTTCGTTCGCTGTTACCACCGAGATTTCCGCAGCCGCAAAAAAAGCATTGACCAGCAGCAGAAAAACAATGATTAAAAGCTGAAGCGTAATGTTCATGAATGGGTGAAGAAAGGATCAAAAACGCACGGGGAAGATAAGGCGGTTTCTGCTAAAAAAATTACCGTTTTGTAGGGGCGCAAGACCTTGCGCCCTTCCAGAATGTTGGTAGTTTCAATATCGGAAATGACCTAAACGATGCGCAAAAGAAACGCCAATGTTGTCGTGATTGTCTCACACCATCTCCTCATTCCCCAAATCGACCTCAGGGCCAACGGGGTGCGATCGCAACCACCCATTCCCCTCTACCTGGGTATGAACCTGCCACGCCCCATCGGTTTCAGGAAAATCAATGCGATAGTGTCCACCCCGACTTTCTGTGCGAAATAGCGCACTTTTTAAGATTAAATCAGCATTGTCAAGCAAATTTTGCGTTTCGGCACAGCGCCGAATCCGTAGCCTTGCCGTTGAGTCGGGCAACGCCAAAGCAACACCTAGAGGCAACGCTGCCAGAATCTGACTGAGACCAAGCTGCTGAAACTGCTGTCGCCAAGTGCTGAGTTGGGCGATCGCCCCTTCCAGCCGATCCGCCACCCGACAAATCCCCGCATTGCTCCACATCAGCACCGGAATTCCTTGGTGAATCTGGTCAATTACGGCAGCATCCCCATCCCAGTCAATCCCTGACCAAACATCAAGACTCGTAGAGGTTTCCCCTTCGGCCTGAGGGATAGGCAGCGGCTCCAAGGTCGAAAACTGTGCCCCAAACACCAAACATTCCAGCAAAGAGTTACTCGCCAATCGGTTGGCACCATGCACCCCTGTACTGGCCACCTCCCCCACTGCATAAAGTCCAGTAATCGTCGTTTGACCGTTCAATGCCGTCTCAATTCCCCCCATCCAATAATGGGCTGCGGGCGCAACGGGGATGGGTTGGGAGAACACATCAATGCCCCATTTTTGACAAACCTGAATAATTTTAGGGAACCGTCGCCGCACCTTCTCTGGGTCAATCGATCGCAGATCTAGCCAAACATTTTCGAGCGCTGCCGCCTCGGCAGTTTTGCCCATCTTCTGAAGGTGCATAAAGATGGATCGGCTCACCACATCTCTTGGGGCCAGTTCTCCTAGGGGATGGTAGTCAAACATAAACCGTCGCCCCTCGGCATCAATCAGGTGTGCGCCTTCACCCCGCACGGCCTCAGAAATCAAGAAGCGGGGAGCACCCTCCACGGTCAGCGCAGTGGGGTGGAACTGGAAAAACTCTAGATCCCGAACCGCTGCGCCGGAACGCCAGGCGATCGCCACCCCATCCCCCGTACTCAACGCCGGGTTCGTTGTCTGGGCATAGACCTGACCGCCACCCCCCGTCGCCAAAATCACCCTAGGTGCCCTCAGCCACACCACATCCGTCGCCATCATCACACAGATGCCCTGACAGACTTGGGTCTGGGGATGCGTCCACAATCCCAAGGTAAACGCATCAGAAAAAATTTGAATATTGTGACGCTGCAACACCTGATGGGTCAGCGTCTGAATCAACGCCTTCCCCGTCGTGTCTGCCGAGTGCAGCACCCGTGGTCGGGAGTGGGCTGCCTCCAGGGTAAAGGCCAGTCCATCCGCTGCGCGATCAAAGGCAATGCCCATCTCTAGCAAAACCTTGACCTGAGCAGGGGCCTGCTCTACCAAAAACTGAACCGACTCGGGTTCACACAATCCTGCACCCGCCATCAACGTATCTTCAGCATGGAGTTGAGGGGAATCATTGGAATCGAGCGCCGCCGCAATTCCGCCCTGCGCCCAGCCACTGGCAGAGAGCGACAACGCTTCTTTACTAATTAAACCAACGCTTAAATTTTGAGGCAGAGACAGCGCAGCATAGAGTCCAGCCGCACCACCACCCACAATTAAGACATCAAAACAATTCGTTTTAGGGCCAGGTAGGGGAGATTGCAAAGTCCCGTCAAACTCCGATGTATGGGTTAGGGCTTAAGCAAAACAACCCTTACGAATTGACCTATAGCGTTCAAGGGAATTCTGAATAAACGATGACGCTAAGTGCTGCCTAAGTCCTATTGGTTAAGTATCTTAGCGTAGTCCACCCCCCCTTTACAGGGTAATTGAAGGGAACAGCCGCCAAAGCTCACTTCCATTCAAGTTACCCTTTCAAGCCACAAAAAAAATGGCAACCGCACTTTTTGCGATCGCCACTTTGTAAAGAAATAGATACAGACTCAACTCAGAATCTATCGATAAACGCCGTTGTTGTAGCGGTCATCGCCACTAACTAAGGCTGTTTCAACAGAAGTAACAGTAAAATTATCAAAATTTGCTGTTAAAGTTTCCTTTTGACGCTCTGAGAGGCCCTTAATGCTCAAAACATCCTCTACAGAATCGTAGGGAGCGTTTTGAATGACCAAACGCGCCAAAGTTGGGTAAAGTCCTTGAAACTGTCCAAAAGCGTTGATATTGGCATTATTTAAATCAATCTTTTTGCCAAATTCACTGCCCAACTTAGCATCAGCCGCATTATCAACGGCTTCTAATGCAAACAAAGTCGAGTGCGGCATGCCATTAAGAATGGCTGCGTTGACAGGCCCAAACCAGCTCAAAACGCCCAAACAGGCCACAACTAAAGCACTTAATAAACCAATACGTCGAACAAAGGATTGCATATCCTCAACTCCCTCCCTGTCTTAACAACAAGATCTTAAAATGATAAACACAGCCCTTTATAGAGCGTATCACCGTAGCGTGTCTCTTCTACTACCGTTGTGCGGTCAAACTGGATCTGTGGTTTGCGCCAGCGTTCTAGACTGAATCAAGCCGCCTTCGCTCGTGACTGGCACCCCAGGCCAATCACAAACTGTTGCAATCGCCCTAGAGTATATGTCCAACATTCTAGATTTAGTCATGCAAGGCGGGCCAGTCATGGTTCCGCTCCTTGGTTTTTCAGTTGTGACGTTTTCCTGCGCCTTGGAACGGGCTTGGTTTTGGATCCATTTATTGAGCCATGAAAAGCAAATTGTCCATGACGTGTTACAAGCTGCTCAGAAAGATCTAGATGAGGCTGCAACACTTGCCAGCTATGCCAAAGCTACCCCAATCGGGCGATTCTTAATGTCTCCGCTCCGGCTCAAGCATCCCACGCCAGAAACCTTTCACCTTGCCTTAGAAGCTTCGGCAGACAAAGAATTTGTCAAGATGCGTAAGGGGGATAAGCTTTTTGAAACCGTGGTTGCCGTTGCGCCACTCCTAGGGCTGCTTGGAACTGTAACAGGACTCATCCATACGTTTAGCAACCTTCAAATTGGAAACGGCGGCGCAAGTGCAGGATCAGCGAATAAAGCCGCCGCTGGGATTGGTGAGGCGTTAATTGCGACGGCAACGGGAATGATTGTTGCCATTGTCGCACTGGTTTTCTTTCGGATTTTTGTGTCGCTTCAAGCCCAGCAAATAGACTACTTTAACGAAGTCGGCAATGAGTTAGAACTAATCTATAGACAAATCTGGTGTGAACTCAAATCGTTTAAGGGGGGTTCCTCCTCTGCTCCACCTCAGCCTTCCACTGCCCTTAGGACGGATCTCCCTTCTGTTTTGGATATTCAGTAACATTGCTTTTGAGGTTCCCCTATGGGTTATGGCCGACGAAACCAACCGACACCCATGATAGAGGTCAATCTCATCCCGATGATGGATGTGTTAATGGCGGTCTTGACCTTTTTTATTGTCATTTCTATGACCCTATCCACGGGGCAAAATGTGATTGGGGTAAATTTACCCCAAACCGATACGGGTGCCAAGCCCTCGGCACCTGATGCCAAAACACCGGAACCCTTAATGGTTGGGATGAATAAGCAGGGGCAAATCATCATTCAAAATAAAACCATTGAACCCGCTCAACTGAATACTCAACTTCAAACCTATTTGCAGAAGTCTCCCAATGGCGTCATTGTGTTTCAGGCTGATAAGACCTTGACCTACGAAAAACTGGCGAGGGTGTTGGGTCAGATTAGGGCAATTGGGGGCGATCGCGTGGCCTTAGCCGTAGACGCCCAATAAAATCTCGGTACCTCTCCTATCAGAGGGGCAAGCGATCAATATCGGCAGTCGTTCCAATCACCACCAGCAGATCACCCGTCTGTAGCCGCCGATCGGGGCTGGGATTAATATCAAACTTTTGCGTGTGCCCCGTTGCAAGCACGTTTAAGCCGTACTGACTCCGCAGTCGAAGCTCAGCGATGGTTTTATTGTGGAACGACTCTGGCACCGTGATTTCCACAATGCTGTGTTCTGGATCTAGGTCAAAGCGGTCTAGGATGCCTGCTTTGGTCAGCGATCGCGCCAAAGTACAGCCCGCTTCATACTCTGGCAAGACCACGCGATCCGCCCCCACCTTTTGCAGCAGCTTGGCATGAATCTCTGAAGATGCCTTTGCGACCACATGGGGTACCCCCGCTTCCTTGACCGCCAGCGTGGTGATAATGCTTTCTTGAAGATAGTTGCCAATCGCCACAATCACCGTATCAAACTCAAAAATGCCCGCCTGCTTAAGCGCCAGGGGATCCGTTGAATCAATCTGTACCGCATGGGCCGCTGCCCCTAAACTCAAAATATCTGCCACGCGCTTCTCGTCTACATCCGCCCCTAAGACCTCGTATCCATTGCTGTGCAGGGTTTCACAGACCGCTCGGCCAAAACGCCCCAAGCCAATCACGGCAAACTGGCGACGACTCCCTGGTTTGAGGGGGCGAAACAAGTTTAGGGAAGAAAAATTCATGAATGACCGTTCCTTTGTTTGCAGTATTCCACCGTGTTACCCCACCAGCAACGATTCTTCTGGGTATTGAACCACAAAGGGTTTTGGATCTCCCAACAGAGAGCCAATCAGAAGCAAAATTCCAACGCGACCAATGTACATCGTTGCCACCAAAACCAATTTACTCATAGCCGACAGTTTTGCCGTAATCCCCATGGAAAGACCAACCGTACTGAATGCAGAAACCACTTCAAACAGAATCTGGATAAAGTGTAGCTCTGGGTCAGCAATAGCGATGAAAATGGTTGACACAATAACCGTCGCCAAGGAACCTACTGTCACCCCCACAGCTTTCAGAATCAGTGAAAGGGGGACTTGGCGCTGATAAATATTGACCGATTCTTTGCCCTGAAGAATTGCCTTCGTGCAACTGGTCAACACCCGAACCGTAGTGGTTTTAATGCCTCCAGCAGTTCCGCCGGGACTGCCTCCCACCAACATGAGCGCAATGGTAATAAAGAGACCTGCTTGGCTCATTTGACCCACATCAATGGTGTTAAATCCTGCGGTGCGGCTGGTGACAGATTGAAACCAAGCGGCAAGAAGTTGCTGCGGCAGAGCTAAGTCACCCAGGGATTTCGGATTTCGGATTTCAATGAGCCATATTGCCAAAGTGCCGCTGAACAGTAAAAACAAAGTGGTGCTGACGACGACTCTAAAATTAAGCGACCTGACCGTCCGCAGTTTTTGGCGCAAAATCCGCTCTCTCAAGAGAAGATACAGTTCAAAAATGACTTCATAGCCAATGCCGCCAAAAATAATCAAGCCCGTAATCGCTAAATTCAGCACCAGCGAACCCTGATACCCCACCAAGTTATCGGAGAACAATGCAAAGCCCGCATTATTCCAGGCGCTGACACTATGGAACAAGGCAAACCAAAGACCCTTAGCCCAGCCCACATCAGGGACAAACACCCACAGCAGTATAAAAGCCCCCGTCAGCTCAAACAGCAGCGTGGTGGCAATAATGGACTGAAGAATTTGGGTACTGCCCTGAAGCGATCGCCGATCGAGCGCCTCCTGAATCGCAATTTTGTCTCTGAGACCAAAGCGACGGCCCAGTAGCAGCAGCAAAAAGGTAGTGACGGTCATATAGCCCAAGCCGCCCACCTGAATCAGCAGCATAATAATGGCCTGCCCCGTCCTGGAAAAGTAGGTGGCGGTATCCACCACGACATGCCCAGTCACGCAGACGGCTGAAGTGGCGGTAAACAGCGCCACAATGGGTTCATTCCACTGACCGCTGGTGGTGGCAAAGGGCATCATTAACAGCAGGGTACCCGTTAAAATGACGGCAATAAAACCCAGGCAAATGCTCCGCGAAACGGTCATAGCGTTTCCTATTCACTCTCAAACTAATGATGGTATCCTGCTGTCGATCCTTTCAGTCATAGGAAAAAAAGCAGCATCTATTGCGATCGCCCCTTTGTCTTAAATCGATTCTCGTCCCAGGCACTGCCAATCCCTTGTAAAACGCCGCGTCCAATCAGGCCAATCCCGCGCCCCACCACATTGGTCAACACATAGACCACCCCGCTCCCTAAAAACGACAGGGTAGATCGTAGACGAGGGGCGATCGCATCTTGCAACTCAAGGGCGAGGGTGACAGCGAGACGAATGCCTTGGAGCTGTTGCAGTTCTTGAGTACGAGGGGCATAGATAGGAACTTGGCTAATACCAGATCCTGCCAACCCCCACAAAACATAGCGACTTTCAAAAATCGCTTGGGGTTCAGCCACATAGGTTTCTAGGCGATATTTCCACGAGAGATCGTTACGGAAGCGTTCGATATCGCGAGAGGCAATCAGATTGTAGGTATAAAACTTTTGTTTGACGGCTTCCACATCGGCAAAATGATTTAAGAGGGGTTGAATCACCGCATTTGCGATTTGAATCAGGAGGTTGTCGAGGAGCATTTCCGCTCGATACATGGCTTCGGGAGTGCCCACTTCGTAGGGTTGACTGTCGATGACCAAGGGGGCTTGAAATAAAAGATGGGAGAGCAGCTCCACCACCTGGGGAATCTTATTTAAGATTGTGGCTGTAACCACCTGGGCGTCCTGAAGCAGGACATCAACCACACTCACGCTGCCTTTTTTGGGATCCGTTAACGTGTAGTACTTGCCAAAAAACTCCGTCAGGGACAATTGCCAAACATCGCGGAGTATGACAGATCGTTTTTCTGCAACCTGATGCAGTTGCGTCTCAGCAAAGCGAAGTTCGGACAAACTATTCTCAACTTGACGCAGGATAATATACAGCAGCTCTCGTTTTTGAGCTTCACGCAGAATATCGATTTCCAGAACGGTTGGGGTCAGATTGGCCAGATTCTCCTGGATTTTAGCCACTGTAGTATTGAATAGGCTCAACTGAATGGCCTGTAGGGTGGCGGTTGGATTGACCTGTAGGTTGACCGATGGGCGATCGCGATTATCTGGCGCAATCAAACCACGTCCCGAGGCGAAATCATCGGTCATGAAACTGGGGCTTGAACGTCCCGTTCGAGGCTGCCCTGGTTGCCACAGCCGATTCACCAACCAACGGGCCGCCGCCAACTCCCGCATCCGCCCTGCCAAGACTGCTTTGGCGATTAAGTCTGTCGTTGATAAACCGAAGTTCCCCCTTTGCGCCTCCAGATCGGATCGCGCCGCATCAATATACTGCACCCCTGACGAGTAAAGATTTTGCTTGACCACAGCCCACATGCTTGCAGGGCGATCATCGGACACATTGGGGTTACGGACGCTGGGTGCGTAGCGCTCGCTCCAGTAGGTCTGCCCTGACGCAACCTGCCGAATCGCTGTCACCAGTTCTTGGGCAGGTTGCCCCTTCAAGCAATATCCTGCGATGCCAGCCCATGAAGCGGAAAAATCAGCCCCGTCTTGGGGAAAGCCCATGACAAGAATGGGCAAAGCGGGATATCGGGATTTCAATTGCTGACAAAGTTCTAGCGCAGATGCAAGATTGAGAGGCCCTTGACCCAGATTGAAGCCCAACACTACCAGATCTATCATGAGTGCGGGTTGGGAAGGCTCCGATGCTGCGGTTCCCGCCAACATTTGCACGGCCTGCGCTGCCGTATCTGCCTCAGCCACCATGTCTAGGTCAGCAAGCGGGTTCAACCATGCCCGTAGTCCTAGCCGGAATACGGGATCGGGATCAATTAGCAGTAACCGATACACTGGGTTGCTCATTGGATCTAGTGGCTTGGATGGATTCTAGTCGGCTCTAATCTCTCTTTAGGAAACAGGGCGAGGGAAGACAACCCGTAACAAGGGTGGTGCGATAAACGTCGTAATAATCACCATCATAATGATGGCAGCATTTAAGGCATCAGAAAGGATGCCACTGGCGGCCCCCACCCCCGCAAACACCAACCCCACTTCTCCTCGGGGAATCATACCCACGCCGATCGCCAATCGGTTAATTTTCTTGTGACCGAAAACCGCCAAACCCGTGACAAGCTTTCCTAAAATCGCCACGGTAATTAAGAACAAGGCAATGATTAACCCCGCTCGATTGGATTCAATAAAGGGGTTCAAAACCGCTAAGTTGGTTTTGGCACCCACGGTGACAAAGAAAATGGGGACGGTGACATCCGCGATCGGTTTGATCAGTTCTTCTAAATGCTCGCGCTTCTCCGTTTCGTCTAAGACCAAGCCCGCTGCAAACGCCCCCAAAATCGCTTCTAAGTGAATGGCAGCACCGATATAAGCCATGATCAGGGCAAACACAACCGCTGCCATAATCAGGCCACCTCGGGTTGAAAATTGATTGGCGATCGCCACAAAGGCTGCGTTGAAATATTTGGCAAACACAATGGCAACAAGAGTAAAGACCACTGCACTCACTACCAAATAGACAATGCTAGAAAGATCCACTTCGCCTTTTTTCGCCAGACTGGCCACCACTGCCAAAATCACAATGCCCAGAATGTCATCAGCGATCGCCGCGCCCAAAATAATTTGACCTTCGGTGGACTTCAGTTGCCCCAATTCTGATAGCACTTTTGAGGTAATCCCAATACTGGTGGCGGTTAAGGCTGCCCCAGTAAAAATAGCTGGAATGATCGGAATGTGGAATAAGGCGATCGCTCCCATCGTCCCCACCGCAAACGGAACCGCCACCCCCACCGTTGCCACCAATAAGGCTTGGGAACCTACTTTGAGCAACTCACTCAGGTTAGACTCCAACCCAATTTCAAAGAGCAGAACAATCACCCCCAACTCTGAGAGCACGGAAATCACTTCACTGGTGGCCGCAAAGGTCGGATTCACAGATTCAGGACTTAGACCATTGGTGAGCTGCAAGAATTGCATCACCATCGAATGGGTACCGTCCATCCCAACGCCTGGAAAAACAATAAGGTGGAGCGCAGAAATGCCAACAAGGACACCCGCCACCAATTCACCCAAGACGGGTGGAAAACCCAATCGGCTGGAAAGTTCAGCACCTAACTTGCTGGCACAGTAAATAACAACTAGGCTGAGAATCACCCCCGCCAACACCAAAGGCGCTTGGTGGGAGGTTTCAGTGTCTACGGCCAAAAGCATGGAGGGATTGAAACTGCTGTTCAAGAGAATTGCATTCATGCAAGTTCAAGGAGTAAAACATTGGATACGGCTCCACCATAGGCGATACATTGAAGCGGAAGCAACTCATTGATACAGGGTTGAATTCAAGCAAAACGGATAGAAAATTTCCATGCAAAATACCCGTCTAAACACGCTACTAGAGGTCAATTTTGGGCGTTTGTCGCGTTGGGCACAGAACCCCTGGCGGCGAACCTCCCTGGCAATCATTAGCCTCCTCTTCGGCTTTTTTCTGGCCTCCGCCCTTTCCACAACCTTTGGCGCGCGATCAGAATGGGATATTTTGGTGGCGGGGGTTACGGTTTTCTTGATGGAGCTGATTAGCCGATTTTTTTACAAGCGTAGGCTACGGGTAAACGCCAAGGGAGAGATTGTCCCACGCTCTATACTCCTCGCTTTGATCAATGACACCAAAATTGGAATGATTTATGGCTTGACGCTTGAAGCGTTCAAGCTTGGCTCCTAATCTAGGAATCAATCAAGAACCGTCAGATTTCTTTCTGGAGTGATTCCACCAAAAGCTGCCATCGCTTTTGATGCATGGTTCGATGGCTCATCTGACGGGAAATCTTCAATGCCTCTAGCCCCATTGCTTTAAGCTGCTCTGGGTTTTGCAAAAGATCATGCAGGGCAGATGCCAGGGCGATCGCATCATTGGGCTTCACCAAAACCCCTGTCTGCTGGGAATAGACACAACTGCGTAGACCGGGCGTATCACTCGCCACCACGGGCAAGGCTTGAGAATACGCATCAAAGACAATGCGAGGCTGCTCTTCTGAAAGGCTAGGAACAACCACGGCATGGTACTGCTGCATTCTTTCAAAGAAAGCGCTGCCGTAGGCAATGGTTCCTAATAGATTAATTTGAACAGAATTGCTCAATTTTTCTTTAAAGCTCTCACACTCATTCAGTAATTCACCTTGACCTAAAATATCAAGGTGAATTAAAACATTTTTTTGGTCAAGGACACTCAAAGCTTCTAAAAGAACTAAAATTCCTTTGCTGGACGTTAGCCGACCCGCAAACATAATATTGAGCGACTGAGACTCAACTTTTTTGTCCCAACTCTGATGTGCAGTTTCATCCGATATGATATTGCTATCATCAATCCATGACGCAGGAATCACATATCCATTTTTATTGTTTTGATCTAAAAAACTATTGCGATACTCTTCTTGGGTAAAAATAGAAAGATTAGTCTGCCTCAAACACCAACGTCCCATACACTCAAACAAACTTTCTCGCAATCTATTTTTGAAAGAAGCAGATCGTCCTGGATGAAGTCGCCAAGGGGCAGACTCTACCACAATAATATAAAACTTTTTCCAGTAGTAAACGGCGGGCGTCAGCAACCACCCAAAGGGAAGCGGAAAACCCACAATACCTGCATGGACGATGTCTGACTGTTTAACGGCCTTCCAAAGCAATGAGGCAGTTAGAGGCAAATGCATTACTGCTTCTAACCAATGAGAATCAACCGGAAGATCAATGAATTTAATATTTAAATCTTCTGACTCTATAGCATCAATTTCAATCCAGTCTGAGGGTGGTTTTTCATAGATACAGGGAGATGCAAGGGTAAAATTTTTGAGATATTGGAAATGCTCTAGCAAGTCTTTATGCCAAAGTTCATCAAAATATCGATGACCTTCAGCATCACAATAACAGGTAATCCCTGATACCAGAAGGTAGCGCTGATCTATCGGAGATGAAGAAAAATTATTTGCTTCCATTATAAACTGAAACCATTCAAAAATAATGGGAGGCCACTTATGAATTCACGGTTGAAACAGCATCCGCAGCCCATAAAACCAAATCACTGGGATGAGGATATTTTTTAACTGTGGCCGATTTTAAGCCGAAGCGACAAGCCATGAGTTTGAACCAACCTTTGGGACGGGGCAAACCCCATAGGGCTAACCGACACTGACGCGTAATCGATTCTAAGGTGAACGGTTTGTAGCCTTGAGCAAAGGCTGCCAGATCCGGCGGTAACGACTCATTCAGCTCAACCTCTAAAAACCGAAGCACTTGCCCCAGAAATGTCCAGCTTTCTGAATCTGGCATTAATTGCTGGAGGCGCTCCCAATCCATTAAATGGCCCCATTTGCGTAACAAAAATACAAAATCTAAGATCCAGAACAGCAGTGGCCCTGTTTCGGCTCGATGCCCAGTCATATGAACGGTCAAATGGGTCAGCATTGCAGTCGGCTCTAAAATCCGAAAATTCGGCAGACCTTCTGAAGTGGGTTCTAGCATTTGCGTCAGAGGCAGATGTTCTTTGGTTTCAAATAAACGTACGCGGTGATGCACATCAAAAATGACCCGATTTTTGCCCAGAAAGTATACGGCATCAGGTGTGGTCATTTTCTCTTGAAGCGTAAAGCCAAGCTGAGCAAAGACGTCACTCACGGCGTTGAGTTCATAGGGGGCGATCGCCCAATCAATATCTCCAATCAGTCGAGTCGCCCGATCTGGGTACAGTTGGTCAGCCAGCACAACCCCTTTCCACATGACGGGATAAACCCCAACGGCATGGACCGAATTTAAAACAGAAGCCAGAGTCTTAAAGAAAATCTGATTGCGCCCTAGGGAATAAAGGTAGGCTTGCAGCAGTTTGTCCAACGCAAATTTAGGGATGCAGTCTTTCAGGTCATGCACCTTTGCGCTGTAATACACCAGCGGCATTAAACGGTGGAGTTCTAAATCTGGCAGAACATTTTCCCAATCCTGCTCTGACGCTAAGTTCAACTGGTGCCGTAGTCGATCTGGCAAGATAACATCCGATGGCGTAAGCGATAAATGAAGTAACGTTCTCAGGAGCATGGACGTTTTTGATAGTATTTGCCGATAGAACCAGGCTTTAGCCCTTTACAGACAAACATTACAATAGGTAATAGAGATCTGTATGGTTAGTATGCCCAAAACGTTACATGGTGATCGAAACGTCAATCCCTCAATCGCTGCTTAAAGATCCAGACCGTCTCGAAAATCGCCTAAAGGAGATCCCACCGGAACCAGGCGTTTATTTCATGCGGGATGCGATTGACAACATTTTGTATATCGGAAAATCCAAAAAGCTGCGCTCTCGGGTTCGTTCTTATTTCCGCAATCTGCCAGACCTCAGCCCCCGCATTGCGCTGATGGTGAGGCAGGTGACTGAAATTGAGTTTATTGTCACCGACACAGAAGCCGAAGCCCTGGCCCTTGAAGCCAATCTCATTAAGCAGCACCAACCCCACTTCAATGTGTTGCTCAAAGACGACAAAAAGTATCCCTACGTTTGTATTACTTGGTCTGAGGACTATCCACGAGTTTTTATTACGCGAAAAAGGCAGCTTGGGAAAAAAAGCGATCGCTACTATGGCCCTTACGTCGATACGTTTTTGCTGCGTCAGACCCTACACATCATCAAGCGGGTGTTTCCTCTACGCCAACGCCCCAAGCCGTTGTTCAAAGATCGTCCCTGTTTAAATTACGACATTGGGCGCTGCCCTGGCGTGTGTCAAAAGCTGGTCTCCACGGAGGAGTATCACAAAATTATGACCAAGGTGGCGATGGTGTTTCAGGGGCGAGCGGGGGAATTGGTTGACACGCTCACAGCCCAAATGGAAAAGGCCGCTGAGGATCTCAATTTTGAGGTGGCGGCTCGCCTACGCGATCAAATCAATGGACTCAAAACCCTGGGCGCAGATCAAAAAGTGTCGCTGCCCGACGATACGGTTTCGAGAGATGCGATCGCCCTGTCCAAAGATGACCAGTACGCCTGTGTGCAGTTGTTCCAAATCCGCGCAGGGCGTTTGGTGGGGCGCTTAGGGTTTGCTGCCGATGCCCAATCTGGCACCGTGGGGCAAATTTTGCAGCGTGTCTTAGAAAACCACTACGCCAGTGCCGATCCAGTGGAGTTTCCGAGCGAAATTTTGGTGCAGGAGGATCTCCCTGAGGCGGATATTTTGGCGGCTTACCTGAGCGATCGCAAGGGTCGTAAGGTCACAGTGACCTGCCCCCAGCGCCAGTCCAAGGCCGACCTCATTGAGATGGTGGAGCGCAATGCCCAATATGAGCTGGCCCGTGCGCAGAAAACCCGTGATCGCAATCTAAGTGCCATGGAAGACTTATCGGCCTTGCTAGATCTCCCCGATGTGCCTCGCCGGATTGAAGGCTACGATATTTCCCACATCCAGGGTTCAGACGCGGTGGCCTCTCGGGTGGTGTTTGTGGAAGGCATGCCCGCCAAACAGCACTATCGCCGCTACAAAATCCGCAACCCCGACGTTAAGGCAGGTCACTCCGATGACTTTGCCAGCCTTGCAGAGGTCATCGGACGCCGCTTTAGAGACTATGGGTTGCACCCTGACAAACCCCGCGCAGGCTCCGAAGACTGGCCCGATGTGGTGATGATTGACGGCGGTAAAGGCCAACTTTCATCGGTGGTGGCAGTTCTCACTGAAATGGGATTAATGGATGAGCTGACGGTGATTAGCCTTGCAAAACAACGGGAAGAAGTGTTTCTGCCAGGGGAATCTAATCCCCTTGAAACCGAGGCGGAACAACCTGGCGTCCAGCTTTTGCGACGACTCCGAGACGAGGCCCATCGATTTGCAGTGAGTTTCCATCGTCAGCAGCGGACGGAGAGAATGCGGCGATCGCGTCTGGATGAAATCCCAGGGCTGGGCCATCACCGCCAGAAACAGCTTCTCGGCGTGTTTCGCTCTATTGATTACATCCGTGAAGCCACCCCAGAACAGCTTGCCGAAGTGCCCACCATAGGGCCACGCCTCGCCCAACAAATCTACGATTATTTCCATCCTTCGTAGGGGCAAACACTTTGCCCTCTGTTGGTAATGCATTGTGCCAAATCCACTATTACAGCTACAGACCAGATCCCCCTAAATCCCCCTTAAAAAGGGGGAATAAGACCATTCCCCCCTTTTTAAGGGGGGTTAGGGGGGATCTGGTCTATAGCGTGATTTTCTAGAATTGGTATGACATCATTTGGGTGAAATCAACAATCGCCACGCCTGAATCACCTGCTCTAAATCCGGCGGCAATTCCTTTGAACTAATATCTGTATATTCAACCGTCGTCTGCCAGTTCCCCAGCGTATAGGAAAAATAATCCGCAGCCCCCGTTTTGGGCGGATACCGTAGCCCCCCAAACTGTCCAAAATGACGAGACTCTAATACCTTCTGAAATGCCTTAACCTGAGCCTTCGGCAGGGTGCGAATCACCACCCCCTGAGTGGGCTTTGGCGATGTTGAAGGAGGCTGCCTCACCAAACGTCCGTCTTTATACAGCCTAATTTCTTGATTAATTCCCGCAAAGCCACCGGATTTAATCTCCCGAAACACCACCGATCGCTCTAACTTAGCAGGCAGCTGATTGGCAGGGATTTGTTCAGCGGGGGGCACAATCAATCGACTTAAGTGACTGCCTGCGGGGTCTAACACAATTTTTTGCCCCGTCGCGCTGGTGCGATACACCCATTCTTGACGTTGGTGCGCCACGGTCACTTCCCAACCCCTCACCAAAACCGCCGCGCACATTTGATCCGGCGGTGCCAACCCCAAACATCCATCCGACCACGTTTTCGCCTTTGCCTTTTCCACCGTTAATTGCGCTAGCGGTAAACCAGACTCAACCGCCGCAGCTTGCAAAACCGCACTACCAATCGACTCCGGCAACACAGCCCCCCCTTGGTTTACCCCAGAGGGTTCCAGGGTTGGGACTTGGGCGATCGCAGGAAAGGAAGGGGCGATCATTATCCCTAACGCAATCAGACTCAGGCACCACACTCGCGACATTTTTTTAACCTGCACCAGCAGTAACACGTTACCGTTCATTGGACGTAGCCCATATCCACAAAGTTGCTGTCCATAAAGTTGCTGTCCACAAATTTGCTATCCATTTCCCTCGTAATCGCTTTGCTTCAAGATTGTGCGCCTATGGCGTAGATGTTAGGGTAATGCAAACATACGTACAGACTACAAATTCTTAACGTTGGGTGAAAGAAACTGATAGAGATTGCCTAACCTAAGACAGGGGGATTAAATCATTGGGCTAGTGAGCGTCAAACTTGCATGGATATTATCGAATGTTATCGACTGTTAGAACTCACCTCCATCGCCAGCCCAGAAGACATTAAATCCTCCTATCGACGCTTAGCCCGTCGGCTCCATCCCGACGTAAACCCCAACAACAGCAAAGCCCACGACCAATTTATTCGCATTACCGAAGCTTATAAAGTGCTGGGTAAAATTGCCGCCGCACGACCAACCGCGCAACCCATCGCCGCGCCACGCACCACTAGCCCCGCGCCAGAAGTAAGCGTTTCCGTACAACAAACCGCCCCATCTACCCAGCCACCCAAAGCACCTCAACCCCAACCAATCCCTACACCTGCAACCGCGACAGCCCCACCAGAACTATCCCTTGCCGACAAAAAGCTGAAGCTTGAAACCTACCGTCAGCTCGAAGACCTGATGAAGCGTAGGAGCCTACCTAGGGCGATCGCCGTCGTTGAAGCCCTCCAAGCCCGCCTACCCCAAGATCCTGAAATTCGTCAGTGGCAAGCCATTATTTACCAGCAATGGGGCCGACAACTCATCCAAGATCGTAAACTCACCCAAGCCAAGGCATACCTTCAAAAAGCGCTAAAAACGAATCCCCACAATAAATCCCTGTGTACCGAAATCGAGGGTGACTTGCGACGCATTGATCACCATCGTCCTTAGTAACTCTCGCAAGACCCAACCACAGACCCAAAACCTGAGGATTTGTTACGAAACGAAACGTTTGTCTTTGCAGGAGGTACATCAACCCCTGATAATTTTGAGAGACACTGTCGCTAACTGAGCCTAAATCCGACGATCACACCGTCTGCGAGGTTACGGCTCCTGTCTGGGCTGATGATATTGCCTAGCCCATCAACCTTCATCACCTCGCGATTTTCATCAGTATAAAACTGCACGGCTCAGGAGAAATGTTCATGATCGGGTCTATTAAAAAGATATTTGCCTCTATTTTTGGGATTTTTGGTGCCATCCTCAAGCTGCCTCTCAACCTGCTGTCTTCTAAAAAAGATGCCAACGCTGAATCAGCTCCAGCAAAGCAGAAAAAGAATAAAGCGTTCTATCTTGAAGCCACCGATACAGGGGGCGTCCCCGCACCTACCGTTGCGCCTAAATCATCCAAAAAAGCAAAGAATGCAGCCGCTGTCGCAACCACGACTGTTACTGCCCTCAACCTTCCACAGCCCACCGTTACGGTGACACCCACACTCGCCAGTAACTACAAAACCTTTGGCCCCCGCCGTCGTCCCGGCGCAAACATGAAGTCTTACCTAGATATGGCCAAAACCGTCAAAGGCGCTTAATTTCGTTTTTTAATCAAAACAGCCCAAAAAACGTGGGCCAGCCCGAGAATTATCAGGCTGGCCCACGTTTTTTGTTGCCAATACGCAGCCCAACGAACCGTTACCCTCTTAAGGCGCTGGACAGGATGTGCCCAAATACGTTTCAAGGCCATTGGAAAACACCTCATAGATCAGCGTCAACGGCTTACCATCATGCCAAAACAAGTAGTAGCGCCCCCAAAATGGGCCTGGGCATCCAAAGGCAATTTCTAATGCCTCGGAATGCCCCAGAAAAGCCTCTCGAATATCGCGATACAGCTCCATCCGCAGGCTTGCCAAGCTTGACCAAATGGGGATAGACCGATTGTGTAAATACTCATCCACATGGCTGGCTTCCCACCAAGAGGTGGCATAGGCCACACGTTGCCCCGAGGCAGTCTTTAACCACACCTGTCGCCTTAATCGTGGCCCAGGCACTGCCTGAATCAAATCCGACGCATGATCGTTGTTCGTCCCAATCAGGGACATATCAAACACATCCACAGCAATGGGTTCGCCCGTCAAAAGCTGAAGATGACGCGTCATAGAACCATCCCCTAACACCAACACCTGCCAGGGTGGCGTCAACAGGTGCCGAGGAACACCGTTCAAAAGGCCCACCGGATCACCCACCCAGCTCAAATCCAAACGCTGCCAGTCCAATACGCCAGATTCGGCATCCAGCGGAACATCAGAACCAATCTTTAGGACATTCTTGTTCAAGCGACTTTACAAAACTTTGAACTATTATCTGCATCATAATTAGATTTGGAATCTATCGCAAATCTTAGTTCAGCTATCATCCATCTCAACAGTATATCCCACAGTCATTTCAGCCATTAAAATTAGCTCAAACTCAAGTATATAAATTTTTGTTAAGTTTTTCAAGATCAGAACAAAAAAGTCAATCACTGAGACCTGTTGAGTGTTGTCTCTGAGAAAAATAAATTTTTATGTTACCGAATGTAAACCTCATTTCAGCCTGTGGATAACTCCCCTTTTTTTGGGGATAACCCTGTGGATAACTCTGTGGAAAACTAGGCTTGCCTGTGGAATACTTTTTAACTTTCCACAGGCTGTGGATAACTAGGCAAAGTTATCCACAAGTTATCCACAGGCATGAAGTGCCTTAAACCCTTATGTATCAGCATCTTCAAAAAGTTTTCCACAGTTTCCACAGCCCCTACTATAACTACTATCTTTAAAGTTTAAAAAGAAATAGGAATAGTCTTAAGAGCAAAAGGGTGATGGATAAGGTTCTGCCCAAGATTCGGAAAAAGGGTGGTAGGATGTTGGTCGCTACAGATCGGTTCAAGACGGTTTAATCAGTTTTTTGTTTTAGCAGATGTCGGCAGCAGTATGAAGTTAGTTTGTTCCCAGAGTGACTTGAGTTCTAAACTTTCCCTACTAAGCCGCATTGTTCCGTCAAATCCAACTCATCCTGTTTTAGCGAACGTCCTGTTGACCGCAGAGCCAGATCGCTTAGGGCTTTCGGTGTTTGATTTGAGTATTGGTATGCAGGTATGGATCCCTGCAACGGTTGAAACGACCGGAATGTTGACATTGCCTGCCCGTTTATTTAGCGAAATTGTTTCAAAGCTTCCCAACAAAGAGGTTCATCTTGAAACCGAAGCCTTAGCAGTTTCTCTCGCCTGTGGTTCGGGACGCTACCAGATGCAGGGATTGTCCGCAGATGAATTTCCTGAGTTGCCGACGTTAGCCGACATCGAGCCGCTTCAGGTGGATACTGCTGTTTTGGCGGAAGGTCTACAGGCAACCCTATTTGCATCTAGCTCAGACGAAAGCAAACAAGTTTTAACGGGGCTGCATTTCAGTTCTTCGACAGATGGCTTGGAAATGGCGACCACTGATGGGCATCGATTGGCGATCGCCCAGTTTCCTGAATCCAGCAATGCCGACAACATCGACGTCACCGTTCCCGCCCGAGCGCTGAGAGAACTAGAACGCATGTTAGGACGCACCGTTGCAACGGTAGAGGTGCGCTCTGATAAAACCCAGATTGTGTTTGAGCTGAAGTCTGAACAGGGGACTGAGCGTCTGAGCTGTCGTCTCTTAGATGGTCAATATCCGGCCTATAACCAGCTTGTGCCCCGTAGCTTTGAGCGCCAGATGGCGGTGGATCGGCAGGCATTCTTGAGTGGAGTAGATCGGATTGCGGTCTTGGCAGCGCGCAAAAACAACATCATTCGTCTGAGGCTTGATCAAGAAGCCCAAAGTCTCTTTTTGTCCGCCGAAGCACCAGAATTTGGGAGTGGAGAAGAATCCATTCCGGCTCAAATCTCAGGCAAGTCCATTGAGATTGCCTTTAACGTCAAATACTTGAGTGATGGCCTGAAAGCCGTGCAAAGCAGCGAAATTCAGATGCAGCTCAATGCCGAGACCATGCCAGCTATCTTGTCCCCCGTGTCTGGACAAAAAGTGACGTATTTGATTATGCCTATTCAGATCCGAAGCTAAATCCAAGAATAAAAATTAGATCTTGCGTTTTGGGCTATTTATATAATATAGTTAAAGACTGTGTTTAATATCTAGGAACACCATGCCAAAGTTAAAAACGCGACGCTCAGCCGCAAAGCGATTCAAGCGCAGCGGAAGTGGTAAGTTTATGCGTCGCAAGGCAAATAAGAATCACATCTTAGAACATAAGACAACCTCTCGGAAGACGCGGCTGTCTCACATGGCTGTAGTGGACGAGCGGGATGCTGCAAACGTCAGTCTTATGATGCCCTACGCATAATTTTGAGCGCATCTCTCAAGTAACAACACTGGAAACAAGGACGAAGACATGACACGGGTCAAACGCGGTAACGTCGCTCGCAAGCGCCGCAAAAAAATTCTTAAGTTAGCCAAGGGCTTTCGAGGGTCACACTCTCGATTGTTCCGTACTGCTAACCAGCAGGTGATGAAGGCGCTGCGAAACGCCTATCGCGATCGCCGTAAACGCAAACGTGATTTCCGTCGCCTGTGGATTGCCCGCATCAATGCGGCGTCCCGTTTACATGGAATGAGCTATAGCCAACTCATCGGCAATTTGAAAAAGGCAGATGTTTTGCTAAATCGTAAGATGTTGGCGCAGCTTGCCGTTTTAGATCCCGATGGATTTACATCTGTTTTAGAAATTGCAGCCCAGGCCGCAAAAGCCTAGATCGGCCTTTCCTCTTAGAAAGTGCTCATCTCAGTTAAATTTTCATCCATATTACGGGGTGTGTCGTGTAATGTTTACACTGCGCACCCTTTTTGTATATATCTGTTTTCTATAAACCTGGCAAAGTTTGTGATTCGAGACCTAAAGCCCTAAGATAAAACCAAACCAGTCGCCTCAGAACAGTTTCCCTGCCCTTCTTTATTGTTTAAGTTCCTCCGATGTCCACGAACGATCCTTCTTCAGCCCCGCCTTCAGAGCCAAACCTAGAGACTGAAGTTGCCCCTAAAGCTGAGCCTAAAGCTGAGCCTAAAAAAACTTTTTTTACGCCTGTGCGAGAGGCTTGGGCGCGTTTTCCCTACAGGCGATCGCAGGGTCTATTTTGGCTGGTGGTGTTGGGAGCCTCGACTTTGACGGGAGCTGTTGCCTTTCAATGGTTGACGGGTTTACCCGCGCAGCAAAACTGTGGAAAACTCTTCAAGGCAACGCTCTCTGATTCGGGGCAACTGTTTTGTGCTGATCAGGCGGCCCGCAAGGGGGATGAAGCGTCGCTGTCGTCGGCACTTGCTTTAGCAGGCTCTATTGGAGAAGACAATCCGCTGTTTGAGCAATCACGGCAGCTTTCCAATCATTGGTCCGAGTCTATTTTGGTGTTAGCGCGCCAGAAGGTAGAAGCAGGAGATCTGAAAAAAGGCATTGCCCTGGCGCAAAAAGTGCCAAAGACCAGTGCGGTTCATGCCAACTCTCAGGCGATGATCCAAGATTGGCAGATGAATTGGCAAAAAGGGGAGGCGACCTTTAAGAAGGCTAAGGTTGCGATTCAGGATCAAAATTGGGGCTTAGCGATGGAGCAAGTCCGAGATTTGGTTCAGATTGGCAGCAGCTACTGGCAGGGCCAAGCGGACAAAATTGTGAAAGAAATGTCTGTCGAGCAAGAGGCGTTCTACAAAATTGCTTCGGCCCAACAAATTGCGGATTCCGGCAGACCTGAAGATTATGCCAAGGCCATTCAGGCGGTCAGCAAAATTGATCCACATCGGTTGGCGCGTAAGCGGGTGGGCGAAAAGATTGAGGAGTGGAGTGCGAAGTTGGTGGATGTGGCCAAGTCCGCCCAATCCAATGGCAATTATGAGCAGATGGTGGATGCCGCCCAAAAGGTGCCGCCCACAACGAAGGTGGCAAAGGTGGCCGCTTCTTATTTGCAGTTAGGTCGTGCAGGGATGGCTTCTAAGGATGATACGCTTTGGTCTGCAATTCAGGCCCAGGCATTGGCGGCGCAGATTGATACCAGTACACCTGTGTATGAAAATAGCAAACCCCAGCGTCAGAAATGGGAAGGCCAAATTCAGAGCTGGGGGCAGTTAGCGATCGCCCAATGGTTTGCGGGTATGGATCAAGTGTCGGGCTATCGCGTCGCGACGGAACAGGCTGCAATGGTTGGCCCCGATCAACCCCGTCGAGTCCAGGCCCAAACCTTGATTGCGTCTTGGAAGAAGCAGGTTGATTCATTTCAAGATCGTCAGTTTATGGCCCGCGCCCAGCAGATGGCGGTGGATAACACCATTGCCAGCCTTCAGTCTGCGATGACGGAGGCGGGGAAAGTCTTGTCCGGTCAACCCCTGCGAGATGCGGCCCAAACCTTGGTGGCCCAGTGGGGAGATGGGATTCAGCGCATTGAAGATCAGCCGATCTTAGATCAGGCGATCGCCCTGGCGAAAGCAGGAGACCTGAGTGCTGCCATTCAAACCGCCGACAAGATTGGCTCCAATCGAGCACTCCATCGAGATGCTCAGGCCCGTGCGGGAGAGTGGGTGGCCCAGATTCAATCCATCGAAGATCGACCCATTTTGAATGAAGCGGATGGCCTTGCCAGTGATGGACGGCTGACGGAGGCGATCGCCCGAGCTTCGGATATTGGTGGCAATCGAGCCATGTATGGCGAAGCGCAATCTCGCATTTCTGATTGGTCAGAACGCCGTCGCCAAATTCGTGCGGCCAGCGAGCCACCCCCACCCGCTGCAAAATCTGAACCCAGTCCTGAACCCAGAGAACGAACTTCGGAACAACGGAGCGCCCCAGCACCGGAACCACCCGCACCCTTGGGGAACGAACCGCCTCTACAAAATGGATCGCCACCGCCCCTAGAACCGATTCCTGGAGGACGATAATTGAAGCGTTCGTCTGACTTCGCGTTCCTTGTAGTCTCTTGATCAATCAGAGGTTGGTCTATAACAACGTGATAGGATGAACGGTTGACTGAGCCTAATGGCTCATTTACTATTCGCGCGTCTACACCCCCTGAAAACATGCGCTTTTCCAAAATTTTGATCGCCAATCGCGGTGAAATTGCCCTCCGCATTGTAAGAACTTGTGAAGAGTTGGGAATTGCGACCGTAGCGGTTCACTCTACGGTCGATCAGTCTGCACTACATGTGCAGTTGGCCGATGAAGCCGTGTGCATCGGTGAAGCCCCCAGTGCAAAAAGCTATCTGAATATCCCCAATATCATTTCAGCGGCCCTGACTCGAGGGGCAACGGCGATTCATCCCGGCTATGGCTTTTTGGCCGAAAATGCAAAGTTTGCCGAGATTTGCGCAGATCATAATATTCACTTTATTGGCCCTTCTCCTGATTCCATGCGGCGGATGGGGGATAAGTCCACCGCCAAAGACACCATGCAGAAGGCAGGGGTGCCGACGGTGCCGGGGAGTGATGGCATTGTGGCGGATGAGGAGACGGCAAAGGTGCTTGCTGAGAGTATCGGCTTTCCGCTGATGGTGAAGGCTACAGCAGGCGGTGGCGGGCGTGGCATGCGTCTAGTGCGGGAGCCAGAAGACTTGGTTAAGCTATTTTTGGCGGCTCAAGGCGAAGCGGAAGCAGCCTTTGGCAATGGCGACGTCTACCTCGAAAAATTCATTGAAAAGCCTCGCCACATCGAGTTTCAGATTTTGGC
>JANLSD010000415.1:0-1765 GCA_031362245.1 Acaryochloridaceae cyanobacterium OTE_25_metabat_464
GCCAAGTCCAAATTAATACAACCACAGATCCAAATCAGGGACTTATTGAATTACCCACAACGGTTATTGACCCCAGCACACTCGTTGCCCAAAACCCTTGCCGACGATCATCCAGCAGCGAATTCACCCGTAGTGGTCTCGGTGGACTGCCGCCCAGCCTCAGCCAAGACCTTAACAGCGAATCAACCCAGGTCGGTTTAGTAGAACCAACCAACCTGAGTGCTTCAACACCAGAACCAAAGTCAGCCTCAAAAGAAACCAGTCCTTTGCCCCTATCCTCCGGGAAAATTGTGCCTGCCCAAGGGTGGGTCTATAACGCCAAAGGCGAAGTGGTGCTTGTCGCCTATAATTCTGCCGTCACTGGCCCACAACGACTCCAATCGACTCCAGCAGGTTGCCCAGTTTTCTAAACCACCCTATGTTAACCAGAAGAAATTGAAGTCCGTTGCATCGACTCTATGGCTCAGGGGCATCAAGGGCTTTATTGGGAGAGGCTTGGCGTACATTAGGCGTAGGATTGGAGCGATCGCCCAAGTACTGGATCACTTCAGGCCACTGCGCTCGCAGCACCGCTTGAGCTTTAGCCAGTGAGCGCGTCGATTGAGATTTGGATTCAGACATAAATTCCCCCAGAAAATATTTAGCTTTATCAATACACATACCTAGCACTTCTAAGATAATGCCTCATGAAGGCACATAATGACATGGGATAATGAGGGGCGATTGAGCGTATATTTTCTTCAGCCGCAAATTAATTGCCGCGATTAACACCTTCATTTTTATCATTAGACATGAATCATCGTCAGCAGCTTCTTCAGGTAAAGACCAGGGGGAAATCCCTGACCAATATCACGCGCCAGGTGCAGGATGCGGTCGCGCAATCGAAGATTCCCATGGGGTTATGCGCTTTATTTTTGCGGCACACCTCCGCCAGCCTCATCATTCAAGAAAATGCTGATCCCGACGTGTTAGCTGACCTCGAAACCTTTCTGGCTCAATTGATTCCTGAAGGTGCACCTTATCGCCACAGCACCGAAGGCCCAGACGATATGCCGGCCCACATCCGCACCGTGCTCACCCACACCTCCGAGCAAATTCCCATCAATGGAGGCCGCTTAGTCCTCGGTACCTGGCAGGGCATTTACCTTTGGGAGCATCGACAACAAGGATCTTTACGCGACGTTGTGATTCATATTTCCGGTGATTAAATCTATGGATGATGCGTTAAAAAGAGGATATTGTTATGGCTCGCTTTAGTCCCTATTCTTTAGAGCTGCAAATTACACGCTTGTTCAAGGATGGTCAGTCGTTTTTTGCCGCATCTAAAGTGGAGCAATGGCTGATGGAGCGAGGTGAAAACCCACAGAACTATACCATTACCTTTGCACGACAGGAGGCTCCCGCTGGTTCTGAACTACCATTTTTGATTAAAACGGAACTCAAACGCAAAGATGGTCAGGCAGTAGAAGATTGGCTGATTAAGCAACTTCAGGAAAATGCCTAACCCTACCAGCTTGTCTCGGTAGATTACAAATAATGACTTTCCCAGAAAACCATTACACTCGATCCCCCTCAATCCCCCTTAAAAAGCTGCGGTGTACAACACAAGTTGGACTTTCTCTAAACACCCTGCATTACCCCCCTCAATCCCCCCTTACCAAGGGGGGAAGAATATGGACGGGCTCCCCCCCCTTTATACGGGGAGGGCTGGGGTGGGGTAATGCAGAGTGCTCAAACTTAGACTCATCAGTTATTTCAGACTTGT
>JANLSD010000001.1:0-7472 GCA_031362245.1 Acaryochloridaceae cyanobacterium OTE_25_metabat_464
CAATCCCTGATACCACTTGAGCCGCCATCCGCGTCGGACTAGAATCCCCTGGGGTCATCACCGACATCATTACAAACATAGATGAACCCATACAAACCAAAACATTCGTTTTCAGCACGGCTTTGGTTTGTCGCCATTGTCGTTCAATCCCAATAGCCCCACCCAAAAACAGCGCAACCCCAAGGCGAAGGCTAAAATCAATCCAAGTCATTCAACGTCTCAGTGAGCCTGACGGATCTGATTGTGACTTGAGAAGGTTAAGAAAAACTTATCTTTCTTCAGAGAATAATAAGCCAAAGCTTTTAGTTTTCTGTAATGAGATGGGAAGCATCATTAAAGCGATGAATTTTCCACAGCAGGGGATTGTATCGATTTTGATCTGTGGTATTCCAACGGTCGAGATCTAGCTCAAACTCAAATACTGCCGTGGGGGGAATAGAGAGACCCCAGGTGCGATCGCTCCCAAAAATCGCCGCCACCAAATACTGCAAAAACCCGCCGTGAGTCACTATCCAGAGCCGATCCGCATTATTGTGCTGGGTCGTAATGGTTTGGATGAATTGCTGAGCGCGATCGCGAGCGGCCTTCAGGCTTTCAGCCCCTGGAATAGGAATCCAGTCCGAAGAGGCCATCAACGCCGCAGCCAAGTCAGGATACTGCTCTTGAACCTCCGCCCAAGTTAGGCCCTCTAAAATACCGTTTTTGATTTCCTGTAAATCAGGACAGAGGGTTAAATGAGCCGTGGATTCACGAGTTGCCCAATAGTCTCGCAAAATTTCCGCTGTATGGACGGTTCGTTGAAGTGAGCTGGTGTAGATATGGGTTGGCTTCCAGCCGTTAGAGACCAGCACTTGCCCTAAAGCATGAGCCTGCTCTATCCCCTGCATCGACAATGCATAATCTGCCCGTCCCTGAATACGATATTCACGGTTGCCCAAGGATTCGGCATGACGAATCATTAAAACGTGCATTAGATTACGACAATAGGATTTAGCTTGTTTTGCACTTCATACCCTGACTTTAGACTTGAATGGGAGGATTTGAAATTTTCTGCAATCTTTGTACGCGAGAAAGAGACCGCTGCTAGCAGCTTGTCGAAGAAATTATTGCACAACCGGAGATCCCCCTAGCCACTAGGGTTCAACAAATCTTCCATAGGGCAGACAAAACCCAACAATTTTTTGTAGAATTTGGCCAACCAACTTTTTACAGGCATAGGGTACAGTACAAAGACCTTGATATTGAAATTAGAGTACGGCTTCGCTCTTGAGCCTTACCAAAGACCTTTTTAATGCATCAAGCATCATTCTCCTAAAGACGACCCTCAGAGTACAACTATGAATACCGAACTTGAACCCATGACCGAAACGGCTGAATTGATCTCCACAGACGTCGGCACGCCCACTACTTTAGACGTAAATGTGTCCCCTGGCACCTTACTTAAGCTCAATTCAGATCCCAGCTTTGCGACCCCAGAATGGCAAGAACAGCTTGAAAAAGCACTTCAATTTCTAGCGGTTTTCCCTGACTATTTTGGCAGCATTTTTGGCGAGTATCGTAAGCCCCTAACGACCGTAGGTCTCATTTTAGTGGCAGGTTTGGGAATTGCCGTTGCCGATGGCGTTTTAGCACGGCTCAATGCCATTCCACTCTTTGCGCCCACCTTTGAATTGGTTGGACTAGGCTTTACAGGCTGGTTTGTGGTGCGTTATATGCTCTACGCAAATACACGGCATGAACTTCAGCAAGAATACGACCAAGTCAAAGGACGCATTTTCGGCAAAGAAAACTAAGCAGCGTTAAATAGCGTCTGGTTCGACACCAAGCGCCCGCAGTTGAGCAGCCAAGCGCTCTGCTTGCTGTTGCGCTTGGTTCGCTCGTTGTTGTTCCTGGTTGGCCCGTTCTTGTTCTTGAGCCGCCTGTTGCTGCGCTAGGCATGATCGCCCACGCGCTGGAGTTGCCACAAAATTTGGTTGCCTTCGCGCCGCGCCCGCGATACCTCCCAATTGCGCCAGACCCACTGATCGCCTCGGCTGGTAACGGCGCTGGCATGAACATCCATGAGGTCAGCCAGTTCGGCGCTGGTGATGAGGTAGCCTTGGGTGGCGATCGCATCGGCCAATTCCAAAATCTCAAGCAAATCCCGTAGGTGTAACGCCCGTAATTCAAGGGACTTGCCATCGCTACTGGAGCTAGGTTCTGATGCGACTTGGGGGGTACCTTTGGGCGTATCTTTGGGTTCGGGCATGGGGGTGTCGAGCTGCCGGAGGGATAGGGGTTGACGCAGAGAAAAGGCACGGGCGATCGCATCGGCGCGTTCGTTGCCAGGGTGTCCAACATGGGCACGAACATAGTGCCATTGAATTTTGGATGAATTCAGTTCATCAAGAGCTTCCCAAAGATCTTGGTTTAAGACGGGCTTGCCTTGGGCGGTTTTCCACCCCCGCTTTTTCCAACCGGGCAACCACTTGGTGATCCCGTTTTTGACATACTCACTATCGGTATGAAGGGAGGCTTCTAGAGAAGACAGCGGCAGGGTTTTCAGTGCCCTGAGTGCTTCAATGGAAGCCTGAAGCTCCATCCGGTTGTTGGTACTTTGGGGGGCATGACCGCCTATCTCATGTTGGGAACCGTTTGTAAACTGGATGACCACGCCCCATCCACCAGGGCCAGGATTACCGGAGCAAGCGCCATCGGTATAAATTGCTTGAATTACATTTGTTTTAAATGCGTTTGTCAAATTACCACCATCGCAGTTGAGCATAGCCAAGGGTTGGGCGGTCGAGTTCGTCTGGGGTCAACCACTCGACGGCCTTGTAGGTGCCAAACACATGATCCCACCAATCAACCGCAAGCCCAAAGTTATGATTCCACATACCGTACTTATGGTGTACGTAATGTACGGGCATTTTCATCCAGAAGCATTTCAAGGGGTTCTCGTGCTGGAGTTGATGGGCATAGGCAGAAAAGGCTGCAAAGCCGATGCCGCCGAGGAACCAACCCCACCCTGCTGTTGGGGATACTAAAAACATCACAGGCAAGGCAATCAGGCTACCCAGCACATAGTCTCGAAACTCCCACAGGACGCCTTGGCCTTCGTTCCGTCGATGATGGTCACGGTGCTTTGCGCCAATACGAGGGGAGACGTGCATGAGCCGATGAATCCAATACTCAACCAGGCTGGCAAAGATAAAGGCAGCAATGAAAAAGAGGGTGGCAACGGCCCACTGCTGCCCGTTGGGGATCGCAATGGTTGCCTCGGCAAAGGTCATGACTCCACTTACTCCTAAAGTTGTTTAGGGCTAATATACCGCTTTACGGTTTGGACGGTGGGTTCAATAGTGGGACTGGAAAAAGTTTTCTGTCAAGGGCATAGGATCTGCTCCAAGGGTTTCATTTTAGGCGATCGCCCATTAGAGAAAATCTGCGATCGCCCTATTCAGCAGAGGAAAAACAGGGCGATCGCATTCGCTTTGGTTATGGTGGCGATCGCCTTTGCAAATGCCCCACGACTGGTAGGGCGATCGCACTTCAGAATATAAGTTCAAGCGATCGCGCTAGCTTTCCCGCAGGGCTTCAAGAGCCACGTCTAGGTCAATTTTTTAGGACTTGAAGTTGGCTGGGTGAATTTTGGAGAACACAATTCAGCGTTACAAGACCTCTTCTGCCAGCATTTGACCTTTGACCCGTTCATATTCATCCTCAAGAAGCCATTCCTGGGCTGCTTGATAGTTTGAGTGCGTGACAACAACTTTATAGTCGGATGTGGGGTTAAATATACGACAGGTGCCGTCTTGGTCGCTCACTAACATGAGGATTTTGGGCGGAAATAATACTGGATCAACCCAGAGTTCTAAAAAATTCCAGGTTTTAGCTTGTTCTGCGAGGGCTGGTGCGTGGGATAGCATGATACTCACCTGTGGGTTTTACGATTTTGATTTCACCGTAGAAAAGTGGGGTTTGGCTTCCGTCGATTCTAATTATGTAACCGATGGGTTCTGAAAAGTAGAGTCCGTATCGTTCATAATCGTCTTCTGTATCGTTTATTCCTGTGCGTCCCCCATTTTTGATGATAGCTTCAGTGACTCGTTTTAGGGTTTCGTAATCGCTGAATACATGTGCCCTGCCTTCTCTGCGTAACAATCGTTGAACTTGGGGTGTGTTGGGTAAATGGCGATCAATGAGGATGGATCGAGGATCGGGGATGATGTTTCGGTCAATTCCACTCATGGGCTGGGCGATCGCGCACTATGGTTTGAATGGTCATTGTAAGCGATCGCTTTTCAGAAATAAGCTCAAGCGATCGCGCTAGCTTTCCCGCAGGGCATCCAGGGCAAAATCTAACCCAATTTTGTTACACAGATGAACGCTGCGATCGCCGATCTTCTCAAGCTCGATTATTTCTCTTCAAACCTATGCGATCGCCCAATTTAGTGCAAGAAAAGTAGGGTGATCTCCTTCTCTTTAGATATGGAGGCGATCTTTAGAAAAATCAGATTTGTAATAGAGTATTTATCCAGAATTTCACTTAAAAAAGCGCTAGTCACCTAGGTGGATATGATGATTAAAAGCACTAGCGTTAATTGCATCAACGAAAGATCTTCTTGCTTTTTCTAAGCTATTGTAATACTTTCTAAAATCGAAAGATAATTTATCCGCAAGCTCTCTAGAGTTCGGCACTGGTATCTGAATTTCATACATCCTTTTACCGACATCCTCACGGTTAGTTTGCATAAATACAATCCGCTCCCATTGTTCAACTACTTCTTTAAGAGTTAATGCCCATAGCAGATAAAACTGATCGAATAAGTCAGTGTTTGTTCTCACGACAATTACTTCTTTTGTAAGCACAGCATTTTCTTGCCCTGGCATTAGGATACAAAATTCTCCAATATTTTTTGATGCTCTTTCAGGTGAGAGCAAGTCATATGCCAACAATCCGGAATTATTCGTGCCCCAAAATTTTTCAGCTAAAGCGATAGGTACCATATTGGTTGGATTTATGTTTACATGACCAGCACGAAGATCTGAAACCTTAATATATGGTATTTCCCCCAGTCTTTGATCAGAACTTGGACTCCCATGTCCGCCAAACATCAAAATCATTTCCTCTTGCTTCATCTGACCAAGCGTTTTTAGAGTAAGGCCATCATTCTCATATTCTAAAATTTCAATTCCTTCTAACGTTTTATAGTCAAAATATTTAGGTACATACACATCACTTTTGACAATCTTACTTGTTGCATGATATAAGATTTCCTTTCTGCTGAAGTCTCCATTTTTAATCAGATCGCAGCACTCAGCTAAGTCATCATCTATGTCAGAGCTTGATCTTATGCCTGTTTCAGGATTCACGATATATTGTTCATGTCCATCTTTATTGATGCCACATGTTTTTGCATTAACAATCAATGTTTGCCCATCCTTGAACCAGCTTGGCTTATGCATTTACTCACTCACCTTTTCGAAAATATAGAAATTTGTTTTCGCACGACAAAATCCTTGAAAGGCTTCCATAGCAATATTGAGCATTCCTTTTAACTCCAGTTTTCCTTGCAACCAATGACGCAACCATGCATAAGACGGTGAGAACATGTAAGTTTCTGGAAGAATGATGCCAAGGCGTCCACCTTTTGTGAGCAAATTATGGCAACGTTCTAAAAATAAAATTCCTATTTCTCTCTCTTCATAAATAGTTTTTGAAAAATTAAATCCTCCATCATCATCCTTTTTTGGCTTTCTTGAAATCGTAAGTCCAGCAGCCTTTGAATCAACTTTTTAAACTTTTAGACCTTGACCAAATGGTGGATTCGTTACAATACAGGTAAAAGAGTTTGGTGTTAAAGCAGTTTGCAAGTCTCGAAAAGATGTTCCCCATAGATGCTTTCGAATCGAATCTCCTAAATATGTATTTGTACTGCCATCGCCGATTGTAAGCATTATTGCCTTAGTGAGCTTTACATTTATTCTATCCTTGTCAACACCAAATAAATGCCTATTAGCCCAGCTTTTGGTATCACCATCTGTCATGTTTGGATGATTCTCGATTAATTGCCTAAAACTTTCTAACAGGAATCCACCTGTGCCGCAGGCTGGATCTAAAACTTTGTCACCAGGTTTGATTTCCAGTAATTTAATAGCACTTCGGATAACTGGATAAGGAGTATAGTATTGTCCTTCTTCTGACTTAAGGCTTGAAGTTCTGAATATTTGGAATGCTTCTGATATAACACTTATAGAAGTATCTCTTAATTTAAACTTTGAGATTTCATACGCACAAGTATGGATTGTATGATCATCAAGATTGATATCTGTGTCGCTATCTGTCAAGAACAGATCGCTATGAGCAATACGCATTCCAGAGAACAGATCTTTCACTTTTTGTGCAGTCTCATCTTCAGTATCCCAAACCTGAAAGGGTACTGGCTCCTCAGGTGAGTATTTAGCTATTTTATCTCCTTCTAGCTTTGCCAGTAAAACATTACACAAATTATTTAATTGATCATCACGTCTAGTACTTAGTGTATCTCTGCTAACCACAACATCTAATAATCTCGAAAAAGTTTTCTTTAAATCTGCTGTGCTTGGTTCTTCAAGATCGTCCCAAGTTAACCTTGATTTGGTTGCTCGAATAAGATTATCTGTTGGCTTTGGTAATAAGCCTTTTGTTTGTATATCAAACTTTCCATCTGGTGTTCTGTAAACAAGACTTAAATCTATGCCATTAGTCCATATTCCAAGAAGAACATAAGGCTCTAAGCTCATATATATTTCTAGCTGATTGATACCTTCATTTATATTGGGAGCTTTTGTCTCTATAATTATTTGTAAATGCTGATACTCGCCGACATGTGATGGATGGTCGAAAATTGCAATATCAATAGGAAAAGATTTGAAGCTCTGCCCTTTTTCTCGACGGCTTGCTTCACTAGGGCTTTTAGGAACTCGCCATTCAGGATCATATTGAATTTGATTTTTATCCCATCCCAAATTTATTAACTTATTAATCAGTGGGAGTCTTGTTTCCGAATGTTCGCTCATTTATAGCTTTTTGCCTAGTATATAAATATTTGGTTTTGAAGCATCGCGGCTGACTGGTGCTCAGATAAACTCGCCGACAAAGTAACAGCTATCATACCCCTCTGTGGGTGTTGTCAGTCTGCTTTGCAATCATGATCGCCCCACTATCGCTACAGCCACCCAAAGCGATCGCCCAATCAACGCACTGCGGACTCTTGGTGCGTCACCGCTCTGAAAGAACTAGCTATCGCCAAACTCCAGCAGCCATAGAAAAAGTGCGATCGCCCCTCATGTCCTGAAGCAAAATCAGGCGATAGCTTCGCACCAAGAGTCCGCGCTTTGTAGCCAAAAGCCCCATGCGCTAAGATCGTCGAGCGTCACAAACTCACAGAGCACCCATGACAGCCCTGTCCTCTCCCAACACTTCAACCCATGCTTTCGATATCTTGATT
>JANLSD010000014.1:0-88852 GCA_031362245.1 Acaryochloridaceae cyanobacterium OTE_25_metabat_464
CTTACTGCTTCTCAAAGTCGAAGACACAACCGCCAGAAACTGGTACATCCAAGAAAGCTCCGCCGCCAACTGGAGCGTCCGCGCCCTCGAACGCCAAATCAACACCCATTACTACGAGCGTCTCCTCCTCTCCCAAGACAAACAAGCCGTCACCGCCGAAGCCAACGAAAACACTAAAACCCTCAAATACAGCCCCAAAGACTTTGTCAAAGATCCCTACATCCTAGAATTTCTGAACCTCCAACAGAGCGATCAACTCTACGAAAGCACCCTAGAACAAGCCATCCTCACCGACATCCAACAATTTCTCCTAGAACTCGGACGAGGATTTGCCTTTGTCGATCGCCAGCAACGCATCAGCGTCGAAGACGACCATTTTTATATTGACCTAGTTTTCTACAACTACCTACTCAAATGCTTCGTCATCATCGACCTTAAGACTGGGAAACTCACCCACCAGGATGTTGGTCAAATGGACATGTACGTTCGCCTCTACGACGAAACCCGAAAAAGTGACGACGACAACCCCACCGTCGGCATCATCCTATGCAGCGATAAAAACGAAACCATCGTCAAATACTCCAGCATCAACAACCAAACCCTCTTCGCCGCCAAATACAAACTTTACCTCCCCAGCGAACAAGAACTCAAAGCCGAACTCGCTGCCTTGCAGAACGCCATCACCCCCCAAACCCCCAGCGAAGAACCGTAGCCCCAGCCCAACTATCGGCAGAACCAAAAATTCTTTTTATATTTAAGATGAGAGAGAAAAACTTTTTTGAGAGCGCTTTTCCAATTTAGCAAAGATTTTCGCTCCCTCAAGTGGGCATATTTACAAGAGACCTTCAAAGAGAAAGCACCATCAAAGGGGCAACAAATATGTCCGGCAAACTCACCGAAACTGCGATCGAAGACTTTGCCATCCAGCTATTCGAGCGTCAGGGCTATACCTACATCCACGGCCCCGATATTTCCCCCGACAGCCCCACCTCGGAACGCAGCCGCTACGACGAAGTAATCCTCACCACCCGTCTACAGCAAGCCCTCCGCCGCATCAACCCCAACATCGCCCCAGACATCCTCCAAACCGCTCTCAAAGAACTTCAGCGCATCCAATCCCCAGACCTATTAACCAACAACGAAACCTTCCACCGCCTCCTCACCGAAGGCATCAACATCAGCGCCCAAAAAGACGGCGACGAACGCGGCACACTCATCAAACCCATCGACTTCGACAACCCAGACAACAACGAATTCATCGTCGCCAACCAATTCACCGTCATCGAAAACAACCAAAACAAACGCCCCGACCTCATCCTCTTCATCAACGGCATCCCCCTCGTCATCATCGAACTCAAAAACCCCACCGACGAAAACGCCACCCTCAAAGCCGCCTACCAACAGCTCGAAACCTACAAACAAACCATCCCCAGCCTCTTCACCCCCAACGCCTGCCTCATCATCTCCGACGGCCTAGAAGCCAAAGCCGGATCCCTCTCCGCAGGCTTATCTCGCTTCATGGCCTGGAAAACCGCCGACGGCAAAACCCAAGCCTCACCCCTCATCAGCCAGCTAGAAACCCTCATCCAGGGCATGTTAAACAAAACTACCCTGCTAGATTTGGTGCGCCACTTCATCGTCTTTGAAAAAAGCAAAAAAGAAGACCCCAACACAGGCATCATCAGCATCGCCACCGTCAAAAAACTAGCCGCCTACCACCAGTACTACGCCGTCAACGCCGCCGTCACCTCCACCCTTCGCGCCGCATCCCGTACGGGCGCATTGCATGCGCCCTCCGCCATCAATGCGCCCTCCATATTCCCCCAAAAACTGCATTCACCCTCATCAAAAGAAAGCCCCATCACCTACGGCCTACCCACCGCCCAAACCCAACCCCAAGGCGACAAAAAAGCAGGCGTAGTCTGGCATACCCAAGGCTCCGGCAAATCTCTCTCAATGGTCTTCTACACAGGCAAAATCGTCCTGGCAATGGACAACCCCACCATCCTCGTCATCACCGATCGCAACGACCTAGACGACCAACTCTTCGACACCTTCGCCGCCTCCAAACAGCTCCTGCGCCAAGACCCCATCCAAGCCGAAAGTCGAGAACAACTCAAAGACCTCCTCAAAGTCGCCTCCGGCGGCGTCATCTTCTCCACCATCCAAAAATTCCAGCCCGAACAAGGCAACATCTACCAAGAACTCTCTGATCGCCGCAACATCGTCGTCATCGCCGACGAAGCCCACCGCACCCAATACGGCTTCGCCGCCAAAACCCTAGACGACAAAACAGCCAGCGGTGAAATCATCGGCAAAAAAGTCGTCTACGGCTTCGCCAAATACCTGCGTGACGCTTTGCCCAACGCCACCTACCTCGGCTTCACCGGAACCCCCATCGAAAAAGCCGACGTTAATACCCCAGCCGTCTTCGGCAACTACGTAGACATCTACGACATCGCCCAATCCGTAGAAGACGGAGCCACCGTCAGAATCTTTTATGAAAGCCGCCTCGCCAAAGTCAGCCTCAGCGCCGAAGGCAAAAAACTAATCGCCGAACTAGACGAAGAACTAGAGCAAGAAGACCTCACCACCACCCAGAAATCCAAATCCAAGTGGACAAAAATGGAGGCTTTGATTGGCAGCCAGCAACGCATCCAAAACATCGCACAAGATATCGTTACTCACTTCGAGGCACGGCAGACCGTCTTCGTCGGCAAAGGTATGGTCGTCAGCCTATCGCGCCGCATCGCCGCCGAACTTTACGCAGCAATTATCAAACTCCGACCCAAATGGCACGACAGCGACCTCACAAAAGGTGCCATCAAAGTCGTCATGACCGCAGCCTCCAGCGACGGCCCATTACTCGCCAAACACCACACCACTAAAGACCAGCGCAGATTGCTAGCCGATCGCATGAAAAACGACGACGACCCGCTCAAACTGGTCATTGTGCGCGACATGTGGCTGACAGGATTTGATGCGCCTAGTATGCATACCCTCTACATCGACAAACCCATGAAAGGGCATAACCTCATGCAGGCGATCGCACGGGTAAACCGAGTCCACAAAGACAAACCTGGCGGACTTGTCGTAGACTACCTCGGCATCGCCGCCGACCTCAAAGAAGCCCTTTCCTTCTACTCCGACGCAGGCGGCAAAGGCGACCCCACCCTTGCCCAAGAGCAGGCCGTCAACCTGATGCTAGAAAAAATCGAAATCGTATCTGCCCTATATTACGGCTTCGCCTACGAAGACTATTTCGAGTCCGACACCGCCCAAAAACTCTCCCTCATCCTCGCCGCAGAAGAACACATTCTCGGACTAGAAGACGGCAAAAACGGTATCTCAACCAAGTGACCGCGTTATCTCAGGCCTTTGCGATCGCCATTCCCCACGAGCAGGCGTTAGATGCCAAAGACGAAGTGGGCTTTTTCCAAGCTGTAAAAGCGCGTCTGTCCAAATTTGACAGCACAGACGAAAATAGCAGTGGTAGTGAAGACCTTGAAACCACTATCCGCCAAGTCATCGACCAAGCTTTAGTCTCAGAACAGGTCATCGATGTCTTTGACGCAGCAGGCATCAAGAAACCAGATATTTCCATTCTGTCCGATGAGTTTTTGGCAGAACTGAAAGGATACGAACACAAAAACATTGCCCTAGAAGTGCTCAAAAAACTGCTCAACGACGAACTGAAAGTGCGCGCCAAGAAGAATCTGGTGCAAAGCAAAACCCTCATGGAAATGCTAGAGAACGCCATCAAGAAATACCAGAACAAAATCATCACCGCCGCCGAAGTCATGGAAGAGCTGATCCACATCAGCAAAGAGATTGTCGCCTCCGACGTAGAAGCGCAGAAAATGGGGTTGTCTGATTATGAATACGCCTTTTACACCGCCGTCGCCAACAACGACAGTGCCCGAGAACTGATGCAACAAGACAAGCTGCGCGAACTAGCAGTAGTGCTAACCCAAAAAATCCGCGAGAATGCCACTATCGACTGGACGATTAAAGAAAGTGTAAGGGCAAAGCTAAAAGTCATCGTAAAGCGCATCCTACGCCAATATGGCTACCCACCAGATATGCAGTTACTCGCCACAGAAACAGTCCTGAAGCAGGCAGAAATGATCGCCAGAGAATTGACAGGTTAATCATGAATATCGTAGGGGCGCGTTGCTCGCGCCTTTGCAAGGTGTAAAGCAACATCCCATCTTTGTTTGGGAAAATCAAACCGTCTTAGATGTAGGGCAACCATCTTGGAAGAGGGCGCATTGCATGCGCCCCTACGGGTGTACTGATTCGTTCTAAATTCGCGAAATAAGGCACAACTCGGTAACATGGCAGGCAATTGCCAGTATTATCAAAACCGATCCTAAAATTGGGGTGCCCAATGGAGACTCAAACCGTTCAAGAAAGCAATGGTATTCAAACACTCCATGAAGGCGTGCAGCGCTGGATTTGGTCACAGGGTTGGGATAAGCTGCGCCCGATCCAAGAACAGGCGATCGCCCCAATTCTCTCCGGCAACACCGACCTGATCATCTCCGCCGCCACTGCCGGAGGCAAAACCGAAGCTGCTTTTCTGCCCATCTTTTCCAGGCTCCTCCAAGAACCCGCAGCGGGGATTCGGGTATTGGGTATTAGCCCGCTGAAGGCACTGATTAACGACCAACATCGGAGGCTGTCAGAGATTGGCGATCGCCTCCATATCCCCGTCACCCCCTGGCATGGGGACATTGCCTCCAACAAAAAACAAAAAATCCTTAAAAATCCAGCCGGAATTATCCTCATTACGCCGGAATCCTTAGAAGCACTCCTGACGCTAAGAGGGTCAACCTTGCCGACCCTGCTGGCAAACCTGCACTACATCACCATTGATGAAATGCACTGCTTTATTGGCAGCGAACGGGGCAGACAGCTACAGTCCCTCATGCATCGGGTAGAGATTGCCCTCGATCGCCGGATTCCCCGCATTGGCCTGAGCGCTACCTTGGGGGATATGTCCCTAGCGGCGCAGTTTTTGCGTCCGGGTCAGGCAGAAGCCGTGCAGTTGATTGCGCCTGCTAGCAGTGGTGGAGAACTCAAAATTCAGGTGCGCGGCTATCGCAAAACCCTGGCGGACTGGGAAACCCTCCAAACCGGAGCCACGGATGCCTCCCGTGATGAACTGGAAATTAGCCGTCATTTATTTACCCATCTACGCGGCACCCGCAACCTGATTTTTATGAACGGTCGCGGCAGCGTAGAAAAGTACGCCGACCTCCTGCGCCGCCATTGCGAAAAAGCCCAAGTCCCGAATGAATTTTGGCCCCACCACGGCAGTCTCTCCAAGGAACTGCGGGAAGAAGCTGAGGCGTATCTCAGGAGCGATCGCCCCTCTAACCTTGTCTGCACTACCACCCTAGAAATGGGCATTGACGTAGGGGCAGTCCTTTCCATTGCCCAAGTGGGGGCACCGTTTTCTGTTGCCAGTATGCGCCAGCGGATTGGACGTTCGGGACGACGGGCAGGGGATGCGGCGATCGCCCGGTTCTACGTCACCGTCCCCGATGCAGAATTTGAGCTAGATCCTCAGGATGCACTCTACCCAGACCTAGTGCAGATTGTGGCAATTCTGAACCTTCTGCTAGCAGGCTGGTGCGAACCGCCGATTGTCCATAAGCTGCATCTGTCTACGTTAATTCAGCAGTTGCTCTCGCTCATTGCCCAACAGGGCGGCATCCGCGCCGATGAGGCATGGCAGACGATGTGTGAGACAGGGCCATTCCGGTCAGTGGATCAGGCCATGTTTATCAAGCTGCTGAAATGCTTGGGGCAGCATGAGCTGATTGCGCAGAGCGAGGATAGAAGTCTGCTGCTGGGAGAAAAGGGCGATCGCATTGTCAGCCACTACAGTTTCTACAGTGCCTTTGCCACGCCCCAAGAATATCGAGTGCTCCATCAGGGCAAATCCTTGGGCACCCTACCAACTAATATTCCACTCCTGGCCAATACACTTTTTATCTTTGGCGGCAAACGCTGGCGGGCGCTGACGGTGGATGATTTTCAACGACGCGTTGAGGTAGAAGAAGCAACTACGGCAAAGCTCCCCAAGTTTAGCGGCGGTGTGGGACATGTCCATGATCGCATCCGTCAGGAGATGTTTCGGCTGTACTGTAGCAATGAGGTGCCGACTTTTTTAGACGCGACGGCTCAAACCTTACTTAGCGAAGCCCGCGCTAATTTTGCGGCCTATGGGTTAGAGAAAACGGCAGTCATCGACCAAGGCAAGCAAACGCTATTGTTTTGTTGGCAGGGGGATGTGGTGCTCAACACGATTCTGGTGCAGTTGGTGGCGCGAGGGCTGAAAGTGGGGCGAGATGAAATGGCGATCGCCGTTCACAAGGTTTCCCCCTCAGAGCTGATGATGCACCTGGGCGAGTTGGTGGATGAAGGCTCAGCGGATGCGGTGGATTTGGCTGCAACGATGTCTAATAAACGTCTAGAGAAGCACGATCAGTTTTTGAGTGATGAGCTGTTGTGTTTTAACTATGCGGCGAGTCATTTGGATACTTATAAAGCTTGGGAGACCCTTCGGGGGATTGTGGATGGTTCGCCAGACTTAAATAAATAGGCTAGAGCTTACCTTGAAAAATTCCCCTAGAGCTTTAGCCTGGGCTTTACTAATGGATCTTTTACCATTGACGATTTCTGAAACGACACCTTTTGAACCTAAGATTCCAGTTAGGTCAACTTGTCGGATTTCTTTAACTTCCATGAGATGTAAAAGCACTTCATGAGGCGTTGCTTCGGGTATGGGATGGTTTTGTTCTTCATAATCTTCAATAAGAATTGCCCAGAGTTGTAAGAGTTCTAGCTCCTCTGGGGTCAATTCATGCTTGGACATCAGAACATCAACAATTTCAAGAGCGCGATCATATTCAGGCTCATCATGGATGACTCTCGGCTGAGACTCTGAAAGAAGCTTGCCGTAAATCGCGTTCTCAATGGTTAAAGTCATTATTCCTCAACTTAAAATTCTTGATGGGATATTTAGCTAATAAAGTGACAAAAAAAGACAATTCGTCTATCTCAATTTGCCTTATTCCATTTTCTGCCTCACTTCAATCTCGTCTGACCAATTGATTTTGCTATATTCAGCGTGCGTCATAAACTTCTTGAAGTAAATGATTTGTGCTTGATAATTTATCCGCACGATTAAGCGGTACTTGTTACCTTTAATATTGAAAATTGTGTACCCATACACTTCATCTACAGAAGCCGAGTAATTTTCTCTAATCTCGTTCAAAGATTTCCAGCTATTGGCCTTAAAAACCGACAACCATCCGATTACTGCGCTTACTGCATCTGAGTAAGGTGAAATCGCCTTATTCAGATTTCTTTTGGTGATTAACCTCATATACGGACATGAAACCATTCCTCTAGGTTCTCGTATCGAGAACCAGATGTCAAGGGACTTGGCGGTGGCAAACTCAGCTACAGAGTCCACTGATTTAACAGGCCCCCTGCACAACTTGGAAGACTTTCAGAGTCTTTCCAGACAAGGGTTTCAGGGGAGATTGGGTTTCAGCTATGTACCGTTTCCGGCTTGCTCCAGCTAAAAAACGCAATATCATACCCTTCATCCCTCCCGCCAAAGGAACATAAACAATGACACAACCTACTTCAGATCCCAACAACTTTGACCAAGAACGCCTCAATATCTGCCGCGAACGCCGTCGCCAAGCCAGAGTTAGCTTTGACCTAGCCCTAGGCATTACCGCCGTCAGTGCCATCGTCAGCGTCGTCGGTGCAGCCCAAGTTGTATTCGGTCACATCCCCGAAGGAAGCTTCGCCGCCTCCACCGGACTTGGAGCAGGCGTTCTTTGCTTGCGCTTTACAAAAGACGCCAACGATAGACTAGACAAACTCGCCACTGAACTCAAAGACGAATAACTACCAATGCCTACCGTTCTTCAAGTTGGCCCTTATAGCTTCATCTTTTTTAGTTCTGATCGCGGCGAACCTGCCCATATTCACGTCAAACGAGATCGTCAAATTGTAAAGTATTGGCTTCAGCCAGTAACGTTGGCAAAAAATCGAGGCTTTTAAAGAACACGAGCTAAACCAAATTGATTAGATCATTGAAGAACACGAACAAACTCTACTGGAGGCTTGGAATGACTACTTTGCTCCTTGAAACCGATCCGATCACAATCCAAGTTATTGTGACCGATGAGAAGTTAGTCGTAGAGTTAGCCGACGGTCGTAGCTTGATCGTTCCGTTAGCCTGGCATCCCCGTTTAAAGCACGCCCTGCCAGAAGAACGACAAAACTGGCAATTACTCGGCGATGGCTATGCTATTGAATGGCCTGAATTAGATGAACATATTGGCATAGAAGGTTTGTTAGCAGGCAGAGGTAGCGGCGAAAGCCAAAAGTCCTTTGAGCGGTGGCTTTCAATCCGTAGGTCATAGAGAAAAGGGTTGAAGGTATAACGTGATAATTTGGCGATCGCCGTTCACAAGGTCTCCCCAGAAGAACTGATGATGCATCTTGGCGAGTTGGTGGATGAAGGCCCAGCGGATGCAGTGAAGTTAGCGGCGACGATGTCTAATGAGCGTCTAGAGAAGCACGATCAGTTTTTGAGTGATGAGCTACTATGCTTTAATTATGCCGCCAGTCATTTGGATACCTATAAAACTTGGGAAACTCTTCGCCATGTTATGAGAGAATAATCCCCACCATCTGAGGGAACTGAGGTTTATCTGGGAGCGCTTTGAGCAGACCTGGGCCTTTCAAATGAGTCTGTTGCTCTCAAGTATTTAACACCCAGTGGATGGGGCAATCGCCAATGGCCAGACCGCCTTACCCCCGCAGCAAATCAAGGCGTTGGGGTGGTGGCTTTGGCTGCGACAACTATTTTGACGGACGGTGCGGCCTTTGCTTTTTGGGGTGCCTTGTTTAGGCTGAATTCCCAGGAACAATGGCCAAATCTAACGGTCTTTTTGAGGAATGTGCCATTGACAGGTACACTCATACTAGATTTTGAGACACCACGCTCCTAGAGTTTGCACCATTTAAGGAAGACTGAACGCATGACTATCAGACGGAGGCAGTTTCTTCGCTACGCCCAAGGGGGACTCATTGCAAGCCTGGGTGCGGGGTTAGCCAATCACTTGAATACAGGGAGTGCAGCGGCGGCTGAGTCAGTATCCATTCAGTTTCTAGGACATACCTGTTTCCTGATTAGTGGGAGTGGAGTTCGAATTCTCGTCAATCCCTTTCGCTCTTTGGGCTGTACTGCTAAGCTCCCTGCACCTAAGGTCTCCGCAGATTTAGTGCTGATTAGTAGCCGTCAGTTGGATGAAGGGGTGGTGGAAGGATTGCCCGGTCAGCCCAAGCTGTTGTTTGAGCCTGGGCCGTACCAAACCAATGGGCTTCAGTTCCAGGGCATTCGCACCCTTCACGATCGCCAGAATGGGTTCCGCTTTGGCAGCAATACGGTCTGGAAGTGGAAACAGGGTGGTCTGAATTTGGTGCATTTAGGCGGCATTGCGTCTCCGCTCAATATTGAGCAAAAGATTTTGCTGGGTACGCCAGATGTGCTGTTTATCCCCGTAGGCGGGACGGATGAAACCTATACACCAGAGGAGGCAAAGGCGGCGATCGCCCTGCTCCAACCCAGGCTCATTATTCCCACCCACTACAAAACCGGAGCATCGGATGCATTCACCTGCACCCTTCAGCCCGTGGATGACTTCTTGAAGGCCATGTCAGGCACCTCCATTCGCAAGGGAAAAGTCAGCTCCCTCAGCCTCAGCCCTGGCAGTTTAGCCAAGGGACCCGTCATTCAGGTCATGGGGTAGCGTGGAACCCATTCGTATTTCCTACTTTTCTGATGTGCTGTGCGTCTGGGCCTACATTGCCCAGATCCGCATTGATGAGCTGAAATTGGCCTTTGGGAACAAAATTGTCATCGAACCCCACTTTACCCCTGTGTTTGGCGATGCCCGTCCAAAGCTGGAAAAGAACTGGGGCGATCGCGGCGGATGGCAGGGCTATAGCAACCACGTCAAAGGCGTTGTGGCCCAGTTTAGTCACGTCAAAGTGCATCCAGACATCTGGACTCAGGCCATTCCCCACTCCTCCACCGCCTGTCATCTGTTTCTCAACGCCATCAAACTGCTGGAAAGTAAAGGGCTAGCCCAAAGCAAAACCTCGAGCAGCCTCTTTGACACTGCCACTTGGGCCTTCCGCGAAGCCTTTTTTACTCACCTTGCGGATATTTCTAACCGCAAAGTCCAGTTTGAGATTGCCAAAACCCTAGGGTTGCCCGTCACCAAAATCAAAGCGCAAATTGACAGCGGCGAAGCCTATGCCGTCCTGTCCAGAGATTTTGAACTCGCGAAAGAACATACCGTCACCGTCAGCCCAACGCTGATTTTTAACGAAGGAAGACAGCGGCTCAACGGCAATGTGGGCTATCGCGTGATCGAAGCCAATATCCGAGAACTACTCCACAATCCACCAGAAGAACAATCCTGGTGTTAAGTATCGATCTGTGAGAACCCATTGGGGACAAAAGCCATGAAGCATAAAATTTGGGTCATTCTAGGCAGCCTTGCCCTCGCAGTGGCGCTGGTGATGGGTAGCATCAAAGCAAGTTTCGCCATCCAATCTATGGCTGATTTTAAGATCACCCAGCAGCCAGAGATGCTCCTAGCGCAGTTCGTTAATCGCAATAGAATCCGACCAGGATACGCAGCCGCAGGGGTACCCGTTGTGGGCTGTCAGCTCAGACCCAAACTGTACCCACCCCAGCCGAATATTGAAACCGCTTTTACCTCTGGCATTCCTACACTAGAACGGTTTCGTCGGGTTATCCCTGAGGCATCGCCAGCCACATTTCCCGCCTATCCCCGCAGATACCCCTATCGCCCCTTCTCGAACAATCAACCGCGAGAAGAAGTTGCCATCGCGCACCCCACTAACTATGGGGAACGGTATCGTCAAGACATTAATGGTCAGTTTGTCGCTAATAGTCCCATCATTGTGCTCCATGAAACCGTAGGCTCTGGCTGGCAAACCGTCAGAGCGTTTCAAACGCCCCATCCCCGTGATGAAGATCAAGTCAGCTACCATACCTTAATTAAACTAGACGGCACTATTTTTTACTTAGTGCCTCCCGACAAACGGGCCTTTGGTGCGGGGAATTCGGCCTTTGGCGGAGAATCGGTGAGAACCAATCGGCTCTATAAGTCTTCTGTCAATAACTTTGCCTATCACATTTCCTTTGAATCCCCCCACGATGGCAGGGGGAACGGCAATACCCACAGTGGCTACACCAATGCCCAGTACAGATCCGCCGCGTGGGTGGTGGCAAAAACGGGTGTTTCTGAGGATCGTATTACCACCCATAAAGCTGTAGATCGGTCTGGCACCCGACGTGATCCTAGAAGTTTTGATCGCGAGAAGTTTTCAATCATTTTGAGAAGCCTACCCAAAACGGAAGAAATTGTGATTGGCTGCCCTGTCTTTCAATCCGTTGAGAATCAGAATTAAAAAACTTCAATCGACTGAACCAATAGGGCAAAAGAACCTGCCTCAAAGTGAGGATTCAAAACGCCGTCATACTCAAACTTACTGAGCATAAGCTGAAGCGATCGCACTCGACTTGGATTGAGTGAAGGCCCATTTTCTACGGTTTTGGCCCTAAAAACAGGCACCAGTTTTGCAAACGGAATTTGCACGGTCTCCCATATTCCCCTTTGGGTGTCAAAGGAGAAGGCATAGGCAACGCTATCCCAACTGTCTTCATCTCGAATCAGAAATTTATAGCGGTTTCCATCACCTTTAATACGAAGTGTGAGACCAGTCTTCCCAAAAAGGTTGAGAGGCGGTTCAAAGTTTCGAGTCCGCACCGATGCAAAGCCGCCAGAATTGGCTGTGGATACACCCCCAGTAAAGAGTGCCCCCTCGGGTATTTGCTGAAGCGAACTAGCGCTAACACCCCCCATGACTACATCATCCAGAGCACCCCAACGTTGGTTCAGAGCAGTCGATGAGGCTTCTTGGAAATTGAATATTATGCCTGACTGGGGCTGGGGCATCTGAGGAGGTGTAGCGCCTGTAAACATTTTTTGAACCCAGCTATAAACAGGAACCGCTTCAAAGTAATTGAGGGTCTGTAGAAACCGCCCCAAATCCCATGAGGGTTTGTTGAATTCAGACATAGAACGTACTCACCCAACTGTCTGTAATATAACGCTGTCTAACCTCAAACGGATGGGCACAATCATCCACATCATCTAATTCCAATGCCCTAAACTTGAGCGGCTTAACCGCCCTATCGCCTCAATCTCCCCCATCAGCATATCTAATCTCCGTAGCCCCATTTCCATGAATTGACATAGCATCCAAATTTTTTTGAAGGCGGATGTAAGAAATGACGATGAAGTAGGGCACCCTATTTCTGGGGGAGTTCTATGGCTCAGGCTATTTCTAAGTGTGATCCCTTAAACCGCCTTAGCGTAAGGTTTTTCCTTGCCGCTAGTCCATAAATTGGTCAAACCCCTTCTTCCTAGCGTGTATGTGTCGCAAATGGTTTAATTCCCAGCACCATCTCGCTTTGAAGGAAAGCAGCAAACAGTCTAAGAACACTTACGTTTTAAGAGAGTCTCTTACATGAAATTAACTCGCCTACTTAGCTCGCCTAAAACCTTCTTTACTGTTGCAGCGTCCATTGGCGTTGCAACAGTTGTCACAATCGCGGCACCCGCTTCAGCAATATCTGGCCCAGTCTCACTTAGTTTTGTATGCAGTAGTGCGTCACAGGGTGCTTCGGGCTGCCCTACTGGTGAAAGTCAGTTTAGTGCAGTGGTTTCCCCTGTCGGCACAACTCAGGCACTCTTTTCATTTTTTAATATTGGGCCAAAAGCCTCTTCTATTACTAAAGTTGACATTCTTGATAAGGCTCAATTTTCTTTGGGGAACCTAGTTTCTTTAACGGGTGCACCAACTACAGGTGTAAAATTTAATTCAACCACCACGTCAACCTTGGCTGGTAATCTTTATACCGCCGCCTCAAGAGGGACTAATGCTGGTATTCAACGGACGAATGGAATTAATTCCGCAGAAAGCCTAAACGTTTTATTCAATATTGCTCCAGCAGGTTTTAATAAACCTTTTAACGCAGTGGTTACAGACCTCTATAAAAAAGGTTTGTCAGTACAGCTGACTTCATCAGGATTTTCTCCCAATTCTGGCACTGTTGTCTTTAACTCCAAAGTTAACGCAGTCCCTGAACCTCTAACTATGTTGGGTTCTGGTGCAGCACTCGGGTTTGGTGCCTTGATGAAGCGTCGTTCCTCTAAGCTGAAGGCCAAGAATGGTGGTAGTATGCCCGTTGAACCAACCCTGGAAACAGTGGCTTAGGGTTTAGACATGCATAACATCTGACATTTCTCAGGAGCAGCTTTTAGGAAACGGTTTTGGCCAAGAGCAATATCGTTTTATCTAAACATGTCTGCCTCCTCAGTTGCCAATTGATAAGCGCGTAGCCTCTAGCGAGGTTTACGCGCATTTTTTTAGCAATGGATGGACTAAAACACTTAGGGTAACAACTGAAGGGATAATGCTAAAAATCGATCAAGGGCAAGGTACATCCAGTAGATGGAGGAAGGGGCATTCCGCATTTTTTGAAATCCTAGACTGGCTGCCAGTGCTTCGTAGGTGGGGTGCATAATCATAGAGTACAAGTCGCAGAGCTTTGGAAAGTCTTGTTTCATTTGATGCAGTACCTGTTGAGCATCCTGTAAGAAATGGGCTTGGTAGGGCTGGATGTAGGGTGCATCAATAACCCAACTGCGAATGTAGACGGCTAAGCAGTTTTGATCGCCAGCTTGAGCCATTATAAAGGGGTCAATTTCATTTTCTGAGCTAAAGTGTAGCCCTCGGTTGGGGTCTTGAAAAAAGTTGGCTTCTGAGTCGCTGGCGACGGGGTAAAGCAGGTAAAAACCAACGGGATTTTGATTGTCAATCCGTCGCAGCACGCGCATTCCAGTGGGGTACTGTTGATTCCAACTCCTAAGTAATTTAGCAATGCGGTGGGGGGTGGCATGGAGATTACGGTTCATCCAGTTGTAGTTGGTGGCGAGCAAATGGGCGACTGGGATTGCGTCACATCTGGGGTCGAAGGCGTCGGGTTTAACTGCGGCAATGCTGGGATGGGCTTGAGGGGCACTTAAAAGTTCGGGGATGGGCAGAATTTCAATCCGGGTGGTGTTGCCATCGAAAGATTTGCGGATTAGCCCTAGGGCGGTTAGTTTGTCTAGCATGAGTCCTGCTGCGCGATCGCTGCCTTGGTCTTTCTCTCCATAAAACAAATTGGCGGCTTCACGATGGGTACAGATCATGGGTTCTGTGAGAAGTTTGAGCTGAAGTAGGGGTGACTTGAGTGCTGGGGTTTTCTCTTGATTTTGCTTTACCAAGAGATAGACCCATAACTGAAGAAAATAGTCTGCACGAATTCGCGTTAGCCCAACGCGTCGAAGCAGCTCGGTCATGACGATCCGCTGCTGCTCGACGGGGAACCAGGTGTCTAGGAGAAATTTGTCCATAGGGAATACGGGGTGAGCCTCTTCAGCGTTGGAGGGCGCAATGCCTTGCGCCCCTACGGTAGGGAAATGGTGCAGGGTGGTGCGGTATTTGCTTAAGATGCCCGTCCATAGATTCAACAATACTTCACCCTGCTTCACGTTTCTACGTTCAACTTCTGTTCGATGGGGTTGGCTGCTTGGGGGTTGGGGGCGATCGCCTTTAATCATCGCGCCTTCTGGGGTGTGGCTGTCAGAGTAGATTCATCGTTGAGTTGGGTTTTGGCACATGCAAGTATTTATGAATGATGGCAGTGAAGATTTAGCAGGTCGGGTGCGGGTTGAGGCGACTTATTTGAGCACTAGGGCCAGAATTAATCAACTGGTGGATCGGTTTTTGTCGGTGGATGTGTTGAGCGATCGCCTATCAGACCTCCCCGGTCAGTTCTCAAACCCTCACCAACGGCCCTGGGAACCCATTGACTGGAAGCGGGTGAATGTGGCTCAGATTATTGGGGTAGATCCTCATCTGTTTGTGCAGATTATTAGCAGCTCGGCAGAGATTGAAGCGCCCATCCGAGGCTATGCCCAGGAAAGTTGGGATTATCTCCATAGTTTTCATCCCCAGATGGCGTTGTTTGTGGGGGGTGAATTAAGTGAGGAAACGGGACGGCACTCGGTGGGGGTCTGGGAAAAGGAGGAGCGTCAGCATACGCCTGTGATGCGCAAACTCTATCAGCAGCTTACGGGGGAAACCTTTGCACCAAAGCCCAATGCGGTGGCGGGCTATCAAGAAACTGAAAATGCTAACGAGGCGGTGTATCAACACCTGTGTTCTCGCATTTCGACGGAATGGAGTGCGATCGCAGTCTACCTCTGGCTGATGGCCCACTCTACGGGGGAACTCCAACAGGCGATCGCTCAGCTTTTGCAGGATGAGGTGAACCATTTGGCAAAGTTTTGGGGGTTTAGCCGCTGGGCGTTTGGGAGTTCGTCGATGAAGCAGTTTGGGGCGGCGGTGCGGGATATTTTAGCGTTGGTGAAGCACCATAAGGGCGATCGCACGAATGGCCAAGAAATGCTGTCTGTTGGTCAAATTATGGGGCAGTTGCCTAAGCTGGTGGAAATTGGCTTTACTTTTGTGCGGGTGATGATTCAAATTCATGCCTGGGATAAGGAGCTTAGCTATAGCTACCTCAAGCATTTGTTTGGCACAACGCCTGATACGATCGGAGCAAACACCCTGCATAGGGCAAACACATAGGTTTGCCCCTACCAACATTTTGGATTTATTTGGGGTGACAGCTCAAAGTTTCTGCGTGATTGCGATCGCAATTTCGGGTTCTCCCTAACCATTAATCGATAAGCTGACGCTGACTTCATCGATGGTGATGACTTGGGCTTTGCCGGAGAGGTCGGCAATCTCCGCTGCTTCCATTGTCCATTTTAGGCGTTGGGGTTCACTTCAGTCCTACGGAATGGAAGGCCATTAACGTTTGTCCTCACAAGAGTAAGATTTCTAGTAGAGTCAAACCGTCCTTGAATCAGCACCTTGGTGGAACGGCTCTATTTCTAGATTACTCACCCTGCCAAGGTTTTCATTACAGCACCGTTTTCTGCCAGAACTATCGCCACAGTTTTAAGTCAACGCACTTGGTATGATTTGGAAGTCAGAATAGAGGATAGGTCAATGTTTCAGGCTCTCGTGATGACAATTGCGGCTCAAGTCTGCACTGAAGTGACAATCCGTGACATTGATGATGTCACCATTGCATTTCGGTTCAAAACTGAGGAGGGTGCCAATACTTTTATTGAGGCGATTTCGTCTTATGAAGGAATGTTCTCTTTCTCTAGACTTGAACTGGATGTACTTGTCACTTTTCCTGAAGACTAACCTTTAGTCTGCAACTCCCGCTCTTGATTCGTCAGGAGCGGGTTTTTGTTTACTTTTGAAAAGCTTAATGACCGTTACCCCTTCAATCTCATAGGAAATTCCTCGGCTAGAGCCATCTTGGTAAAAGGCGATCGCCTGTTCATTCGTCTCAAACTCTAGATGAAGCCCGCGATCACTTGGATAAACCTGCTTTGCGTGATGGGTCTGTGCAGTCTGCATTAAAATCTCCTCAGCAATCTCTTGGCGATTTCTATGTCAACCTTAGCTTGTTTTCTCGTCTAGGCCCATTTCCCACCCACCGAACTAGCCGTAGAAATTCAGCACGGACAAGATGAGTAAGAAGCGATCACAGGGATAACTGTGCCGTTTAAATGACCTCGGGTAACGTCAGTTCCCAATCCGTAGAGGTTGAGTGAGTTTTGTCCATGACTTTGCCAGAAATCGTAAAGGTTGTGGACATTATTTATCCAGCACCCCACCCCAACTTGTCTAGTGGGGAAACGAGCATATCATAGTATTGAGAAATTGAGGTATCCCAATGCAAAAACCCATCCCTGTCCTGAAATCAGTGGCGGGGCTACGTCGCTTTTTGCAATCGCAACAGGCTAGTCTGCCTCAAAACAGCCAACCCGATCGCCGCCTCGGACAAATTGGACTCGTCCCCACAATGGGCGCACTCCACCAAGGGCATCAGAGCCTGATCCAACGGGCACGGCAAGAAAATGCGATCACCATTGTCAGCATCTTTGTAAACCCCCTTCAGTTTGGGCCAGCCGAAGATTTTAGCCAATACCCCAGAACCTTGGCGCAAGACCTCGCGCTCTGTCAGCAATGCGGTGTGGATGCAGTCTTTTTGCCAGAAGCCGCCGATTTAGTCTCCAGTCGCCCTATCACCCAAGTCGTGCCACCCATCAGTCTGACCGAAGGATTGTGTGGGAGATCGCGGCCCGGTCATTTCCAGGGCGTTGCCACCATCGTGCTCAAACTGCTTAACTTAGTACAGCCCAATCGCGCCTACTTTGGACGCAAAGATGCTCAACAGCTTGCCATTATCCAGCAGCTTGTAAAGGATCTCAACGTGCCAACCACCATTGTGCCCTGCCCCATCGTGCGCGAATCTAGCGGACTCGCCTTAAGCTCTCGCAATCAGTACCTGAGTGCAGAACAAGCCCAGCAGGCACTAGTGCTTTCTCAAGGCCTAAAGCAGGCTGAGGCTTTATTTAAGACAGGCGTTAAAGACCGCAACTCAATAGTGAAGATGATTGAATCGACAATGGCAGAAACATCGGGGGTACAGGTGGAATATATAGAAGTGGTCAGTCCGCAAACACTGGAGCCGTTAGAACAGATTGATTCAACAGGACTGGTAGCGATCGCCGCCCGCATTGGCAATACTCGTCTTATCGACAACACCATACTGGATGGACGCAAACCGATCTTGGCGATCGATGGGCCTGCGGGAGCCGGAAAATCCACCGTAACGCGCCTCTGTGCCCAACAACTGGGACTCATCCATCTGGATACAGGGGCCATGTACCGCGCCATGACGTGGTTGGTGATTCAGGCGGGAATCGAGTTAGGGGATGAAGTGGCGATCGCCGATCTCGTCAGCCAAGCCCACCTAGAACTCAATCCCAGCAACCCTACAGAAGTCAGGGTCAACGGACAAGACGTAACCCAAGCCATCCGTTCCCTTGAAGTGACGGCTCAGGTCTCTACCATTGCCGCCCAACCCGCCGTGCGAGATACTTTGCGTCAGCAACAGCAGGGTTACGCCGAAGTGGGTGGCGTGGCAGCAGAAGGACGAGACATTGGCACCCACATTTTTCCCGATGCAGGACTCAAAATTTTTCTGACCGCCTCCGTTGAAGAACGCGCTCGTCGGCGGTATGAAGAGCTACAAGCTACTGGAAAGGCTGAGATCACCTACGATCAGTTGGTTCAGGATATTGCCGAACGCGATCGCAAGGACAGCCAGCGCAAGACCGCACCCCTCCGCAAAGCCGACGATGCCATCGAAGTGTTGACCGATGGCCTGACGGTAATAGAAGTGACAGACAAAATTGTAGCGCTGTATAAAGAACGTTGCCCAGAGCAATACTTTGGGGTGTAGGATCCGAGGAAAGGGTTTTGGTTTACAGCATTACGGGTGAACGAATGAAATTGGCTGCGCGGATCGCTCAGGTTCCGGGTTCGATGACACTGGCGATCGCCGAGAAGGCAAAGGCAATGAAGGCCGAAGGGCTGGATGTGTTGGGGTTTAGTGCAGGGGAACCCGATTTTGATACGCCTGATCACATCAAGGCCGCTGCAAAACAAGCCCTAGACGAAGGCAAAACCAAGTACGGGGCGGCGGCAGGGGAAGCAGGGCTAAGAGCGGCGATCGCCAGTAAGCTCTTGCGCGATAATCAGCTTGCCTACAAGGCCGAAAATGTCCTCGTTTGCAATGGCGGCAAACACTCGCTCTACAACATTTTTCAGACCTTTATCGATCCTGGCGATGAGGTGATTATTCCGGCTCCCTATTGGCTCAGCTATCCCGAAATGGTGAAGTTGGCTTCTGGAACTCCTGTGATTGTGAAAGCGGAACTGAGCCAAAACTTTAAGATTACGCCCGCTCAGCTCAAGGCAGCCATTACACCACAGACTAAGTTTTTTGTCCTAAATTCTCCCTCTAACCCTACAGGCGTTGTTTATACCCCTGCGGAGATTCGCGCCTTGGCGAAGGTAATTTTAGACAGCCATGTCTGGGTGATCTCTGACGAAATCTACGAAAAAAATCTCTACGATGATGCGGAACACCTCAGCATTGCATCCCTAAGCCAAGAACTGTTTGAACGCACCTTTGTCAGCAGTGGCTTTGCCAAAACCTATTCCATGACCGGATGGCGGGTGGGCTACGTCGCAGGGCCTTTGGAGGAAATCAAGGCGATGACGCGACTGCAAAGCCACAGCACGTCTAATGTGTGCACCTTTGCCCAGTATGGGGCGATCGCCGCGCTAGAAGGCTCCCAAGATTGTGTCGCCGAAATGCGAGAAGCCTTTGCAGCAAGACGCAAGGTTATGTTGGACTACCTCAACGCAATTCCAGGACTGGAATGTCCTCAACCCGATGGCGCGTTTTATATGTTCCCTAGCATTCGCAATACGGGGATGCGATCGATGGAGTTTTGCGAGGCGTTGTTAACCTCTCATCAAGTGGCGGTGGTTCCAGGCATTGCCTTTGGTGCAGATGACGCTATTCGGCTTTCTTACGCGACAGATATGGACACGATTCATAGAGGCATGGAGCGATTGGAGAAATTTGTGCGATCGCGTTTGGCGTAAGTGCTTGGTGCTAGGGATTTTGGACAAATTATAGATCGACTTTTTGATAAGCTACGCTTGGTGATTTTAGAGAGATTGGTCTTTTGCCTACGAAAAAACAGTCAGATACAGCAATTTTTCTCTGTCAGTTACTGTCTAACCTGTATCAGCCGATTCAAGTCTTTCGATATGACCAACTACTGAAGACGCTTTATATCCAGGCTCTGCAGAGCAGATGAGATTTCTGCAATAATTGATTCAAATGGGAACTGGAGCTTTGTCCTATGACACAAAATCTCAGTCAACTAACCAATTCTGAGCTAAAGCTTTATCTGGCAGAAAATCGTAACAACGAAGAAGCATTTCGTGCCGCGTTAACAGTCCTGATGAGTCGCCGAGATCCAATGGCTCAACAACCTTATCCTTTTGACTTAGAAAATCCAGAGATTCAAGTAGAAGCGCTATTGAAAGAGAAGCTAGGCCATTCTGTTTAGTGTGTAATGCAGCCAATGGCAGACAAAGACGCTTACCGATTAATTCATGCTTGTTTCAATTCTCTTGAGCAGGCAACCACACTCCTTAAAGCAGAACCATTCCTTTTAAACGAACGAACTGGCATCGGCGAGACCCCGCTACACTATCTTGCAGTTGAGAATCAGCTTGAGGCAGTGCAGTTTCTGCACCAGCAGGGCGCAGATCTCAACACCTGCGATAACTTCGGTGATACCCCTCTGATGCACGCAGTAGGACTAGGACATCAAGCATTAGTTGAGTATCTTCTAACCCACAGTGCGGATACTTCTGCGGTCAACAGCATTGGTAAGTTGGCGCTGCACTATGCAGTACGAGAGCGTAGTAATAGCGTGGAAATTTTGCAGCAGCTCATTGCCGCTGGAGCCTCTGTCACCTTTAGGCATGATAATGACGATACCCCGCTTCATCAAGCCGTTCGAGAAAATGCATTGACAATGGCTGAGGTGCTTATTCTTGCGGGTGCCGATGTGAATGCTCGCTGCTTTTTCTCACACACAGCATTACACATCGCAGCAGATGAAGGGATGCTTGAGATGTCTCGCCTCCTTCTCAAGTACAATGCCGATCCATCCGCAGTAGAGGATCGGGGATGCACCCCAGCGGATATGGCAGAAGATGCAGGACATGCGGAGTTAACCGAGATACTGAAATGCAGGAGCTAAGTAAACTGAGGCTAAAATGTTTCGTTTTGTCAGACGCTGCGATCGCCCTCCACAACCAAAACACACGATCACAGAGAGATGACTCCAGATACAGCCGCTTGCTCAAGCCCAAACGGTCGTTCAGCTTTTGAGACAAACGCTAGACCAAGGCGATCGCAGTTTTGCCCGATGTCAATGTACTCGGCTAACTGGCGCTGAGAAGGAAAAGCGATCGCCCCTCACCCCTGAACTGGATTGCCCTTCACAGCTAAAACAGATGGAAAATTAGCTCGACTTTATCCAATTACGCAGCATAGATGAGCGTATCCATCATACGTTCGAGAATCGAGCGTGAGACATTTAGCATGTCAGTGTGTTCAGAAGACATTGAAAAAGTCACAGGCCATAGAGACGAGCGAACCCAGGCAACTGCATCGGAGAAAGTTGGAAGGGGTTTGGTGTACCAAGCAGCTTGTCTCGGATCCAAAGAAAACTGGGATTGTTGGGCATCCGCGATAAGCGTTACCAGAGAAAACAGCCCTAGGATGGTTGGCGTTGTTCTGAGAATGGCAAGGTCAGACTACTGGCGTTGAGACTCCATACCTAAATGAGCGCGAACTTCTTCAAACGTTACTTCTACCTGCCATCGCTGCACAAACCAGTTCAAGATTTGAACAGGGTTACAGGCAAGCTGAGTAGAGAGCAAGGCTTGGGATTCAAACTCACCCTTGGGGTCACGGACTAAGACCCACCGAATGGGCACAACCGATTTGCCCGTGTGATACCAAACCGCTGTCCCTGAAGCAACTTCCACCACTCGTTGAGACTGACTATACCATCGCGCCAGAATTACCGTCTGCCAGTGGGTTGCTTCACTCATGAGCACTTGAGAGAGATTCGGCAACCGTTTTCCTTTAAGCCTCGGTCGTCCCATCTGACCTGGTTGAGGTGGAACAACAGGTTCATACAACGCGGCATCCAATCGTAAGCGGGTAATCATACAAATGTTTCGGAGCGGACGACCCAACTCATGTAACAGGTCTAAAACTGCAAAACTACTATCACCCACCACGACCAGCTCTCGGTTCGGCATCCATCGTCGAACCTGAACTAGCATCTGACGCCCCCAGTCCGTCAAACGTTTGTGGGTGTTACAATTCGCTTCGCTGTAATGTTGGGAGGGCGCTAACGCTGTCCAGAAAGGAAGTGCCCATAGCCGTTGTGCCCAGGCAATCTCCACTAATAGCATGACGCTTAACCACCTCAGTCCACTGGTTTTGACACATTGACTCTAACTCGAGCGAACGGGGTCTCGATAGATCCCCTTGGCCTTAATTTTGGCTCCTTTGCGACGTTCAATGGTGTCATCTATCCCCAAAATAACGGGACCTTTGGGCACTAACACACTCACACACTCACTAGTAAAAAGAGCAGACGACGACTGACGGCTCAACTCGACCAACAAGCGCGACTGAGAACACGGCGATAGTTTTGAAAATGATGCTCTTGACTCAAGCCCATCACCCGCAAAATAGAAGTGATTGTCCGTTTATCAGGGGCCAAAATTGCCCCGACGAGCAGAACCTCAGCAGACTTCCACACCCGTTTAGAAAACAGTGGAGCAAAGACCAGGAACAATGCAGCAACCGCTGGGGGAAGGTTTGACATCATAATGATGAACAGCCTTGGGCGCTAGAACAGTAGATATCATCAGTCTAACGACGACTCTTTACCTAGAAGAACAAATGGATAAAGTCGAGCTAAGAGTTAGCCAAAGCATGGCTAGATTTTTCTGTCATGACTCAAAAGCGTTGGAAATGTGGGTGGTTCAGGGCGATCGCAGCCAGGGTCAGCCTTAGAGAGGGCGATCGCATAGGCTACACTAAAGTTACACACCTATCATGTGTAGCATCATGGTTAAACGCATTAACATCAGCCTTAAAAGCGAAACCTTAGAATTACTAGAGCGTCAAGCTACCAAAGGTGAAAGAAGCCACTTTATCGACCAAGCTATTCAGCATTACGCAGCCCAAATTCAAAAAGAAGCTTTGCGCCAGCAAGTTAAAGCAGGAGCAATTCATCGTGCCCAGCGTGACCAGCACCTTGCTCAAGAGTGGTTTCCCCTTGAAGACGAAACATGGTTGTAAAAAAAGCGCCAACACCAGAACGAGGTGATATTTATCTCGTCAACTTCGATCCAACCCTTGGCTCAGAAATCAGAAAAACACGCCCCGCACTGATCCTGCAAAATGATGTTGCTAACAGCCACAGCCCCATTACCATCGTTGCTGCAATCAGTTCTCAGTTTGACGAAACCCTATATCCAACAGAAGTATTGATAGAGCCTCCCGAAGGTGGCTTAACGGCAAACTCCATCGTGCTCCTCAATCAAATCAGATCCATTGACAAACAACGACTCATCAAACGTCTAGGCACTGTGACCCCCGAAACCAGGCAGCACATTAACCAGGCACTTCAAGTAAGCTTGGGTATGATAGATTTTTGATACTATTCCTCATTCCCTTGATTGTTCTGCAAGGCTTGCTGAATAAAATAGATGAAATTATGCCCTCGTTCTCGATTTAAGTTCAAGACTGTGGCCTTAATAGGTATTCCCATAATTCTGGGACTTTGGGGGTGCCGCCCCCCCTCTCTCTCCACCACGGATGAACCGGCCCTAGCCAAAGCACCCGAAAAAACGGGAGCAGGCATTACCATCTTCCCCGATCGCCCCCTGATAGCACTTTCCCCCCATCCCGTCGGCATGAACCTCCACGTCATCAACGACGCCCTGCGCCCCGGCATGATTGAGATGCTGAAGCAAACCAAAGCGCGGATTGTGCGATGGCCTGGAGGCTCACAATCCGATCAGTACCAATGGCGCTCCAATCAACTCGCCCCACCTTGGTACGCCCATCCTAATTCCACCTTCGATCGCTTCATGCGGCGGTTAGCCCAACCCGCCCAAGTAGAAGTTGCTATTACTCTCAACTACGGCAGCAACGCCTCAGGCAAAGGCGGCGGCGACCCTAAAGAAGCCGCAGCTTGGGTGGCAGAGGCCAAGGCCAATGGCTACCGCGTACCCTATTGGACGGTAGGCAACGAAGTTTTTGGCTCCTGGTCAACGGATCGCAATGAAAAGCCCCACGATGCCAACACCTATGCCAATAAAGTGGCCAATGCCTTCTATCCCAGAATTAAAGCGGTAAACCCCCAGGCCCAAGTGGGCGTTGTGGTGAACCAGTATGATTCGACCAACCCCAACGGCTGGACTCAAACAGTCCTCAAACATGCCCGTTATGACTTTGTGGAAGTTCACCACTATCCCCAACCGCCCAATGGTGCCAGTGACGAGTTTTTGCTCACCAAAGCCGTGCCACAGTTTCGGCAACAGATGGTGGAATTGAAAAAGGCAATGGGCGATCGCCCTGTTCCTATCATGCTGGGCGAGTTTAACAACGTTGCCAATACGCCCAATCGGCAAACCATTTCCATTACCAACGCGCTGTATCACGGCCTAATGTACGCCGAGGGGGCTGAATTGGGGCTGGCGGGGGTGTTTCCGTGGGAAGTGATTGAAGAGTACTGCACCCATCCTGCCCAAACGGGGCTTTCACCAGGGGACTTTAACCCGAAGCTCTACGGCTGGCAGAATTTTTCGACTTATTCTTTGTTTAGTATGGGGCTGCCCAACAGTCGGCCCACCTGTAGTCGTGGCGTGCCCGCCCTTCCCTTCGGGACGGCTTTTCCTACGGCCCATGCTGCCACTCTGTTTGGGGAGTTTGCTGCACCCCGTGAACGGCTATTGCAAACCAATATTACAGCGGCGTTCCCTAATCTACGTGCCTATACGGCCTCACGGGGGAAGGGCTATCGTGTGCTGCTGTTTAATTTGGATGCTAAAAATGCTGCAAAGTTTCCCCTTCAGGTCAAGGGTGCCGTTGGCCCTTGGACTGCGCAGCAATTGACCTACGGAAAGGCTGAGTATGACCAGTCTCAGTATGGGAACTGGATGGGTCCAACGCGTAAAAACCTAGGTCAGGTTAAGCCAGGGGTTCAAATCAATCTACCCCCTTGGAGTATGAATGTTATTTCTCTAGGCCCGTGAGGTTTAATTTGGAATTGATGGGAGGGGCGATCGACTCAAAACTATAAGAACTCAGTCGAATGTAGAGTAAATGACGGTAATATCCTGGGTTTTTGAGCGCTCAAGAAAAACACGCGCTGCTTTATGGTGTGCAACGCTTAACACCTTGTCACTAATCCACTGAACTCTTACGGTGACTTTTCCATCAGAAGGGTTCGCTCTGAGATCGGGGTAACTTGCTCTAGCTTCATGCCGATACGCTACTGATTTCACCTTCTTTGTCAAGCCCTCGACCTGAATCCTTACAAAAATCCTGAAAAACCAAAAATCGTCGCTATTCAGGGACTCAGTCCTTAAATACCCTTACTAATGCGTCTGGATACCGTGGGCCTCGCAAATTCATCAATCCAGATCAAAAATAAATTGATTTGATTAGAAATCAATTGCCAAGCTATCCCGATCGCGCCCAATTTGTTGCCTGCATTTGAACCAAGCCGAATCTAGACGTATTGGAAAGATTGTTGGGTGAGCGATAAGGTGATTTCCAGCAAAGATTGTATCCTTCGACTTCGCTCAGGGTACAGTCCCTCACGAGTTTAGCTGGCTGAGCGAAGCCGAAGTCAGCGGTATGTTGTTTCCCAGAAATCACCTAATTCTTCAGGTTTGATGTCTTTGATAATTCCGATTAGCTCGGTGGGATCGGATGACAGAAAGATTCCTGTCCCCGCTGCTTGGTCGGTTGTTGAGGAACCCAGAACATAATTGTTGGGGTTGCCCTGGAGTTGGATGATATCGCCGTCTTGAATGTTGAAGTCTTGAATAACGGCGGAATCGTTTACTCCAGCTACATTGTAGAAAGCGCTGTTTGTGTCCCCTAGGACAAATGTGTCTGCCCCTTGATACCCTGTCAATTGGTCTATTTCTCCTGAACCAGGGTTGGGTTGACTGATTAGGGTACCGACCAAGATATCGTTGCTCTCATTTCCGGCTAGTTGATCGATATCAGCGGTGCCCGTTACTAATTTGCTATTGAGGGGAAGTGATTGATCTCTAAACAGTGAGTTTGCGGGTCTGACTTGCCAACCGGTGGCAAATTCTGAGAGGAGGTATTCTGGGGTTACGGCTTGGGGAGAGACGGTTCCGTCTTGTAAGGCTAGGTCGTCTTCGATTTGACCGTTGTTGTTGCCCAGTAAACCTGCAACAGTCTGACTGCCTTTGAGGTGGACGGTGGGGTCGATGAGGAAATTGGCATAAACTTTGGCGAAGAGTTGGTCGCCGTTGGGGTAGGTGATGGTGTAGAGGTCGCCAAGGGTGCCATAACCGTCTGTAAGGGTGCGGCTGATGCTACCGTTGCCGATGGCTCGGGTTTCGCCTGGTTCTATGGCGATGGGGATGCCGTTGAGGAGAAGGAAGGGTTGTTTGACGGAAAATTCTAGTTGTTGGCTGTCTACTGTGGTGGCTAAGCCGACGTTGAGGGTTGTAGCTGGGTTTTGATCCCAGGGGGCTTGACGGACTTGGATTTCTAGGTCACTGTCTTGGGCTTTGACTAGGATGAAGTCGCCTGTGGCTTGGAAGTCGTAATGGAGGTTGTCGAAGGTTAGGATGTGCGGGTCTCCGGTGGAGCCGCCTGAGGAGCTAACATCGATGGTGATGGTGTTGGGGGTTTGGTCTAGGTCGATGCCGCCGTTGGCGGTGCCGCCGTCGTCTTGGACTTGGAAGGTGAAGTTGGCGTAGTTAAGTCCTTTTGTGTCGGTTGCTGGGGTGAATTGTAGGTTGCCTGCTGTGATGTCTGTGGCTGATATAGAGTCGCCAGCGTTGACTGAGATGCCTTTGTTGGTGAGGCTTCCGTTGGTGGGAAGGGTGGTGATTTTGACGGCTAATAGGTTATTAGAGGGGATGTCTTTGGGGTCGCTAAAGTTAAAGTCTTTGACGGTAAAGGTGTAGGTTGTGTTGGCGGCTGTGGTGACTGTGTTATCTGCGCCTGATGGTTCATCGTTGATGGAAACATTTATCGATCCGATAGTGCCAATCTGTACAGCACCTGAATTTGTTAACTGAAAGAGATTTAGCTGGTTGACTGACAAAACTTTTCGCTTGGCGGTTGAAACTGCAGCTACAAGAACGAAATCCGCCTGTGCGGATTGCTGGAACCCTTGATATATTTAGTCCGCGCAGGCAGACTTTGTTCTTGTAGGCGCGATTTCAATCGCTGGCTTTAAAGACGAAGGAATGGGTGTTTCAGGACTTTTGTCAGTCAGCCAGGGTCTAGTGTCAGTATCGCGACCAGAAGAATTTTTTGCCAAAGCTTCATAATCGAGCCGAATTCAAAATATATTTCGGGCAGGATCTTGTTTACCACCAAGAACGCGCACAATTAAAATACCATCCTCTACTGGCTGATAATAAATGGAATGGGAGCGATATTCATAACGCAGCAACCCTGGTTTAATAAGGCCATAGTCGTTACCCCAGCTTTGATGGCCTGCCAATAATTCAAAGCAATCCTGCATACCAGAAATATACTTTCTCGCTACTTCTAATCCAAAATTTACAATTGAGTATTCGTAAATCTCCTCAATCTCATCTTCGGCTTTATGGGTCAGCTCATAAACTGCCATTTTTTCTCAGCCTGTCTTCTACCCGCCTCATAATATCTGGGATAGTAGATGAACTTACACCACTATCCAACCCTTCCTGAATCAGAACACGCAAATCTTGCTCTGCCTGTCGCTTTTCTTGGTCGCGACGGATTAAATCACGAAAATATTCGCTATCGTTTCCATAGCGTCCACTTTCAATTTGAGCCTTAACCCATCCATCCATCGCATCAGGAATGGTAATGGTTTTACGCAGCATCACCATTAGAAGTACTCCTATGACTTAATTCAAAGTATGCTTAAAGTATGATCATTATCATATCCTGCGATAGTGCAATTTGGCCTGCTCATGACCCCTAAAACATTACTCGCCCGTCACCGAAAGCCCCTCAACCCAAATATAGGGACAAACCCCCGAGGGCGTCAGATGCTCTTCTGGCTCCACAAACAAAATCGATTTCAGCACCTCACGGAAATCTCCCGCAACCGTCGCCGACTCTACACTAATGCGATCGCCCTTATTCACTACCCAGCCATCAAACGGCAGCGAGAACGAACCCTGCAAAGACTTCACCCCTGCATGAAGCGCCTGGAGATCGTCCACCAGCACCACATTATCGGCATCAGCGAGACTATAGGCTTGTGACCCCGCCTCCCCTTGAGAGACATGGTAAAAGTGAGGGCCAACCGTAATTTTTGAACCCATGTTGGCATGGCCTGTCGGCTGCGCGTTCATCCGCTTCGCCGTCCCTGCGCTGTGCAAGAAACTTTTGAGAATGCCATGCTCAATCAGAGACACCCGACGCGTCGGCGTTCCTTCCCCATCAAACAAAGATTGACCAATATTGGCAGAATGTAGCATGTCATCCGCCACCGAAAGCAAGGAGGAGGCAAGCTGTGAACCCAAGGAATCTGGCGTGGAAAGGCTCTGCTTATCTAAAATACTTTGGGCATTAAAAAGGTTAGAAAACGCCCCCAGCAAACTCAAGAACGCCTCCGGCGAAAACACCACCGTATATTTGCCCGTGGGGATTTTTTTGTAGTTAAGGTGGCTGATGGTTTTATCAATGGTTTCCTTCAGGCATCCATCCACATCCAGGGTGTCTAGCTGACGGCTCAACCGAAACGCGCCCGCACTGCGCGGCTTCTTGCCTTCTTCTTCAGTTTTGCTATAGAGATAAATGCTGCTAATGGACTGCGTCTCGTGGCGCATTGCCCCTTCGCTATGGACGTAAAACCGCTCCACATCCCGCTGGGATAGTCCGTTATAGGGCACGCCCACAATCGCCGGATGGGCTTCTAGCAACCGATGCTCTGCCTTGCAAAGCCGCTCCAATAGGTCAGAAATTGGCGCTTGGGGAGAAAATTCTTTGGCGGTTTCCGGCAGCGTCACTTTGGCTTCGGGGCTAAAATCTGGGGCGTGCTCTGTAATACCAAACACGCTGGCTTCTTGGGCCGTCTTCAGCGCAACTTCTAAACCAAGGGCATCCACATCCGTGGTGCTGGCAATGCCCACTTGGTGCGCTTCATTCCAAACCCGAACCGTCACGCTGGATCGATTGGAGGCTTTGGCCTGCTTTTGGGCACCTTGATCCACCTGTACGCTGGAGTCTTCTACGGTGGAGCCGGAGAGGTCAAACTTATGGATACCGAGCTGCTGGGCCTTGTCTTGGGCGATCGCCGCTAGTTCGCTAATATTCAGCACGCGTAAAACTCCGTGAAGCTGGATGTGGTTTCTCTACTTTACTGATTCTGCTGGCAATGATGCACGTCTGAGCGGAAGGATAACGGTAAAATGCGAAGGTGACGTTTTCTGCGTGGTGATCAATGAAACTCAAAGCAGCCTATTTGCGAACTCAATTGGTGGCTTTAGCCCTATGCTGCTTAACCCTGACCAGTTTTCTATTTAGCCCTTCAGCACTGGCGGCAGTTGACGTCCGTCTCTTTGACCTTTCCTATAAAGATTGCCCACCAGAATTGGCAGAGGGAGCCGTCACCAGCGGTGGCATTGCCGCAGCCGCAAACTGTTTTTTGATTACGGGTAAAGCAGAAAATAAATCGGGTAAAGCCTTACTGGATGCTGACGTATTTGGTCGCATTTATGATGCCAACGGTAATTCTATTATGGAAAACAGAACGCGCCTTGGGGCTATTGAAACTATACCTGCTGGTATCAGTGAGTTTGAAATGCGGATGTCTATTCCTAAAGAGCTGCCCCCGCCCCTGACGCTAGAACAATTTAAAGCGAGCGGGTTTAGTACCAAGGTGCGCTAACTCACCCTATGCTCTACGGGACAGACACCGCAGAAGCCGCGACATCTTGTAAAAAATACGCTTCGCTAGTGCTAAGTCCTGCTGTAAATGGGTTGTTCACTGGGCTTTTTTGATAAAAGAGCTTGTAAAAAACACAGGCGGATAAATAGGAGCCTTTGAGATTGGGGTGCCGACCATCTTCTCCCCAAAGTCTAAGTTGTGGATTGCGAGACAATGCCTGTCGCCATGCAATGCCAACCGGTGCAACGGTTGCAGACAGGTCTTTTGCCAACTCCATATTGCCTTCCGTAAGACGGCTTTGCATATCCGAGAAGCTGTCACTGGTTCGATTTTCGAGGTCGCCTTTTTCATAGCCCCAAGTCATAAAAAGTACGAGCTTGGCCTTGTTTTGCCATGCCAAATTGTTTAACTGACGGGCATAGGGATGAACCTCTTGAAAGCGTTGCCATTGGGCAAAAGAAAGGAATTGGCTTTGCTCTTGCAGAACAACATAATCCCAACGGCTGGACTGAAGCACTTGGGCAACTTTGCCATCCTCCCAATGCCGTTTGAGTGTATATCCGCCTGGCGTTTCTTGTGCTGACACAAAGGGTTTTGCTTCATGGGCCGCTTCTGCCAACTGTTTCACTAACCCTGGCATATCGTTAAAGTAGGTAAAACTATTGCCTACAAATAAGACGTTTAAAGATGACTTCTCTGACAACCCCGATTGATGAATTTTGGACTGCTGTTGTTGAACGCCTAAAATCACGATCAATGCGATCACCCCAACGCCCAAAAGGCCAACAAGACTTAATGGCAAATAAAATTTTCTCAAAATTCATTGTTCATTTAGCGTTGTTCAAAGACTATCATCAAATCCTTGACTTGCCTAACGTCTCACTTCAATGCTGTAGAGAATGTATAAAATCAAATCCGCATTTCAGTTTTTATAGCTGTATAAATCAGGCATCAATCCATCTCTAGAAATGAGCCGTTACCAAATCTGTAACCAAACAATGTCTCGGTTAAAAAGCGATTAATTTAAAGCAAGGGCCGAGGTTAACGGCCCTTAACCCTTAGTAATAATAGGAGATCCGTCGATGCGCCGCCTGACTCAACTCATCAGTATCTTGCTACCGATCGCAGTGACTGCGTTATGGATCAGCCTGCGGCCCGCATCAAGTACTAGCAATGGCGATGTCTCACCATCCCCTCAACCCGTCGTCACCAAGAAATTACAACCCTCTCAAGCATCCAATCGTTTGGCGAAGCCTATGAACGACCCTAACTATGTCCACGTCATTCAAGAAACCAAGGCAATGGTCTCCAATGCCCAGGCCCAGAGACTTGCCAAACAATACGGACTAGATATCCTGAACATCTCTTGGGAAGATACCGGACGATTCAAAAATTCAGCCGTGGGACCCAACATCAGCGATATGAGCATTCAGGTGCAGGCGTTCCAGCCTAAAACCCAGGACTACTCGCTCCACCTCATGCCCGTCATCCGCTTCCCCAACTTTGCCGATAAATCCGCTGATGTCTCCCTCGACAACTTTTTCATCAAGGTTGGCAACCACAAGGGGGATGCTTTACAAAAAGTGGCCCTGCGAGAGGTCTTGCAAAATCTACGTGGCTACTTAACCCAGTCCGAGTCTTGGAAAGGGAGTCAAACGTCTTTATTAGCCCCAAGAGACAGCCATGTTTTGGTGAGTGCTCAAGCCTGTTTTCTACCCATTCCGAAGGGAGGCACGGCTCAGTTTAACCCCGTATTGTTTAACTACCAGTCCTACGCAGAAAACCCGGCGGTGCTGACCATTATGGCCTCCCGTGAAGGCACCAGCGTCACGGTGATTGATAACCAACGGGATGGCTTTGAAGCAGGCCAAACTTGGGGCCAACGCCTTTTCTTTAACCAGAAGGGGGAACGCGCCAGCTTAACAGGCCAGCGCATCAGCGATTTCTTAACGCTAACTGGCGATCCACTCTCGTCATCCCCTCGCCCCTCCCCCGATGAACAAGAGGGGCTGAATATGGTTTTGCTGATTCAGGTGCCTCTTAAGCAAAAAGAAAGAACTCGCCCGTTTGGTATGTTGGGAGAAAACATGCCCATGATGAGTAGTGCTCCCGCTCCTTTGATGCAGAGAACCAGAAGCAACGTCGAAGCAGCGGTGATTGGACATGGGGAGGTTGAGGGTCCCTTTACCGAGGTAGATAATCTTGCCATTGAGCGCGACCCACGTTTCCCGATTCGGGTGACGGTTCAGTTTTACAAAGGTACAAGCAATGGGGTGGTGTCTGCGGCGGATATGAAAACCATCCACCAACAAATTGCGAAGGTTTATGAGGATGCTGATTATGTCGGCAGTCTGGTGGTAGACGGTCAGACCGATCGCCCCACGGAACACGATGGCCCACAACAAGAACCGCCAGATTGGTGGGCGAAGTTTTGGCAACGCTATGAGCACAACACAGGGCAATCGCAAACAGAGGCGATGCAAATGCTGCGGAAGTTGCGCGGTCAAGGTTGGATGCCTCAGTCTGAGGAGGATTTACGGCGATCGCTTGATCAGATCAACTAATCAAAGAATGGAATTCCGCTTTAGAACGCGGCATCTAAAACAGCCGCTAACAGAGCCTTCTGACTATGCAATCTATTCTCAGCCTGATCCCAAATGCGAGAAGCAGCGCCTTCCATCACTTCATTGGTAATTTCTTTCTCACGATAGGCGGGCAAACAATGCAATACGATCGCCGCCGGATCTGCCAAACCTAGCAATGCCGAATTAATCTGATAGGGCAGAAAAATGGGTACCCGATCATCAGCGGAATCTTCTTGCCCCATGCTCGCCCAAACATCGGTGTAGAGAATATGGGCATCTTTGGCAGCAGCTTCAGGATCCGTCGTGACGGTGATGGTGGCGCGATCTCCGGCGATCGCCTTTGCCTTTGCCACAATCTCCGGCAAAGGCTGGAATCCCTCAGGGGCAGCAATGCAGATATTGAGACCCACTAACGCACAGCCTAAAAGCAAAGAATGGGCAATATTATTGCCATCGCCTAGGTAGGTCATGGTGAGACCTTTAAACGTTCCAAATGCCTCAAATACCGTTTGTAAATCCGCCAAAATCTGGCAGGGATGCTCTAGATCTGTCAGGGCATTGATAACGGGCATTTTGGCGTAGTGAGCAAAAGTCTCCACCTCCGATTGCTCAAAGGTGCGAATGGCCACCACATCCAGGTAGCGATCCAAGACTCTCGCCGTATCCTCAATGGGTTCCCCGCGACCCACTTGGGTGAGGTTGGCGTTGAGGTCTAACACCTGTCCGCCCATTTGCCCCATTGCTACGGTAAAGCTGACGCGGGTGCGGGTAGATGCCTTGGAAAATAGTAATCCCAATGCCTTCGGACAGTTTGGCTTAACCTTGCCAGCCTTAAGCTGCGCGGCGAAGTCAAGAAGAAAAAATGTTTCCTCAGTGGATAGGTCAGCAAGGCTGAGTAGATCGCGGCCTTTAAGTGCTCCCATACCAATGTCCTGCGGCGACGGTTAAGATGAGCAGTTTCGTATGCGGCGTTACCCGATGTCAAGGGGTTGAGACGCGTTATCGGCCCGATTTTTCTGAAATTGAGAACTTCGTCTTCCGTCGCAGTAAGCTAAAGAGTGCAGATATTTAAAGTTGACCCATGAGTAATCAAGATGGCGATCGCTTTGCGGGAGGCTTTCTCGCCGGAACCATTTTTGGATCGGTTGTGGGTGGCCTTGTGGGCACTTGGCTTGCCACGAAGCTGATTGAATCAGAGGATGATGCCGCATCGCTCTCAGAAAGTGGGCCAGCCAGTATTGCCAAAGAGCAGTTTAGGCGCATCAAACAGCGGGTTCTCAATGCCACCGAAGAACCGACCGTAGAGGAAGCCCGCCAAGGGTTAGAGGATAAAATTACTCAGCTTAATGATGCGATCGATTTAGCCCGTCAGCAGCTCAGTAAGGTCAACGGCAACGGCTCACCGGAAGATTTTTAGACAATGGCGCTTAAACCAGCGCTTTTGAATCGATTAGACTAAAGACAGCGTTCGATCATGCAGGAACATCATGCCCACTGAAGTTGCATCGGTTTTAGGCCCAATTACTGGTGGCCTCAGTTATTTTATTGGCATTTATACCTTACTCGTCATTGTTAGATGTCTGTTGACGTGGTTTCCCTCCGTAAACTGGAGTAGCCCTCCTTTTTCGGTGCTCGGCCAACTCACAGATCCTTACCTCAATCTCTTTCGGAATGTGATTCCCCCGCTGGGAGGGATGGATTTGTCTCCCATGCTGGCGATTTTTGTGCTTCAGATTTTAGGCTCGTTGCTGTAAAAGGTGAATCGGCCTTTGCACTGTGTTGGGCTTTGGCCGACATCCCCCACGGCTGCGTTGTGCTTACGCTTCGCAGAGATTCAAAGGCATAGATCTCAGAACGGATTCAGCTTGTACAATAGATGCCTGTGCTATTGGATAAGGCTTGCATGTTGACCTCTGCCCCGTTTACACCTGAAGAGATTGCATCAGAAGGGCTTAAGCCCCAAGAGTACGAAGATATTGTCAAACGTCTGGGTCGTCACCCTAACCGAGCAGAACTCGGGATGTTTGGGGTGATGTGGTCAGAGCACTGCTGCTACAAAAACTCGCGTCCCTTGCTGAAGCAGTTTCCCACGACGGGAGATCGCGTCCTGGTTGGCCCTGGTGAAAATGCAGGGGTGGTGGACTTGGGCGATGGACTTCAGTTGGCCTTTAAGATTGAATCCCACAATCATCCTTCGGCAGTGGAGCCGTTTCAGGGCGCTGCCACAGGGGTTGGCGGCATTCTGCGAGATATTTTTACGATGGGTGCAAGGCCGATCGCCCTGCTCAATTCCCTCCGCTTTGGCGACTTAGCCGATGCCCGTACCCGACGCTTATTTACGGGAGTCGTCTCGGGTATTTCTCACTACGGCAACTGCGTGGGCGTACCGACCGTAGGTGGAGAAGTCTATTTTGACCCTGCTTACTCTGGCAATCCTTTGGTCAATGTGATGGCTTTGGGACTCATGGAAACCCCTGAGATTGTGAAATCTGGGGCGGCAGGCATTGGCAACCCTGTTCTTTATGTGGGTTCCACCACGGGGCGGGATGGCATGGGCGGAGCCAGCTTTGCCAGTGCAGAACTGAGTGACGCATCAGAAGCCGATCGCCCAGCAGTACAAGTCGGCGACCCGTTCTTAGAAAAATCTTTAATTGAGGCATGTTTAGAAGCCTTCAAAACAGGGGCAGTGGTTGCAGCTCAGGATATGGGCGCTGCGGGGATTACCTGTTCTACAGCGGAAATGTCCGCCAAGGGTGGCGTTGGGGTTGACTTTGATCTCGACAAAATCCCCGTCCGTGAGTCTGGCATGGTGCCCTACGAGTACATGCTCTCCGAATCTCAGGAGCGGATGCTGTTTGTCGCCCACAAAGGCCGTGAGCAAGAGCTGATTGATATCTTCCATCGCTGGGGCCTTCAGGCAGTGGTGGCAGGCGAGGTGATGGAAGACCCGATTGTGCGGATTCGGTTTAAGGGCGGGATTGCGGCGGAGATTTTAGCCACGGCCCTCTCCGACAACACACCCATCTACGAGCGTGAGGTACTGGCGGAACCACCTGCCTATGCCCTAGAGGCTTGGGAGTGGAGCTGCGATCGCCTCCCCCCTGCGCTTCCCACAGGGCTAGGGCTCCTGGGTGCCCCTAAATCCTGGACTCAAGTTCTTAAAGAACTTCTGGCAACGCCAACGATCGCCTCAAAACGATGGGTCTATCGTCAGTATGACCAACAAGTCCAAAACAATACGGTCATGCTCCCTGGCGGCGCAGATGCTGCTGTGGTGCGCTTGCGTCCTGTAGACCCACCCATGCCTGCCCACCAAGCCACAAAGGGCGTAGCTGCAACCGTAGACTGTAACTCCCGCTATGTGTACCTCGACCCCTATGAAGGGGCTAAGGCCACGGTTGCAGAAGCGGCGCGCAACCTAAGCTGCGTGGGTGCAGAACCGATCGCCGTTACAGATAATCTCAACTTCGGCAGTCCTGAAAAGCCCATTGGCTACTGGCAGTTAGCAGAAGCTTGCCGAGGCTTGGCGGATGCCTGTCGCGCTATGAAAACCCCTGTGACAGGTGGCAATGTCTCGCTGTACAACGAAACCTTAGACAGTCGTGGAAAGCCTCAGCCCATCTATCCAACACCCGTGGTTGGGATGGTGGGGCTGATTCCTGACCTGAGCCAAGTTTGTGGGCAGGGCTGGAAAGTGGAGGGCGATCGCATTTATCTTCTCGGCAGTCCCTTGGGTGCCCCTACGCCTCTAGTCACCCTAGGCGCTTCAGAATATCTCACCGTCATTCACAACACCGTTGCAGGCCGTCCCCACCGTGTGGACTTTGACCTAGAAACTGCCGTACAAGCTGCTTGCCGTCACGGCATCCGGCAGGGATGGGTGCGTTCTGCCCATGACAGCGCAGAGGGGGGTGTGGCGATTGCCCTAGCAGAATCCTGCATTTCGGGACAGCTTGGCGCACAGCTCACGGTGCCCCATCCTTCAGAGAGCCTACGCTGGGATGAAGTGCTCTTTGGAGAAGGGGGTGCCCGCATCTTGGTCTCCGTCAATCCAGCCCATCAGACTGATTGGGAAACGCACATAACGCAAGTTCTCGGCAGCTCATGGCAGCATTTGGGATTTGTAAGGGGTGCAGCCGATCCCTTAGAACTCAAAACCGAGGATAACCTGACATTAATCTCGGCTAGTATGGAGGAGATCGCTACTCCTTGGCTTACGGCGATCGAGACGTATTTACAGGCTGACTAAATAGCCTTGCCTGTGCTTCAATCGTAATCTCCCCCATTTTCTCCCCCCAAAATTTTCCGATCAGGAGTCATTCCCAGCATGGCCGTTTTTTCCTCTGCGTCTTTTGACGGTTTGGAGTCTCTTGCGACCCTCAACGAAGGTGTCGATTTAGTCCCTGACCACTCTGACAAACCTGAGGAAGCCTGTGGTGTCTTTGGCATTTATGCCCCAGGCATAGAGGTTGCCAAATTGACTTACTTTGGTCTGTTTGCCCTTCAACATCGTGGTCAAGAATCGGCAGGGATTGCCACCTTTGTGGGGGATAAGGTCTCGCTCCATAAGGATATGGGACTTGTCACCCAGGTGTTTGATGAGGATATTCTCAACACGTTACCTGGCCCTATTTCCGTAGGACACACCCGCTACTCCACCACTGGTTCTAGCCGTGTGGTGAATGCCCAGCCTGTGTTAGTGCAAACGCGCTTAGGGCCGCTGGTTTTGGCCCATAACGGTAACTTGGTGAATACCGTTGCATTACGTGATCAGCTTATGGCTGATAATTGGGAGCTGGCAAGCACCACAGACTCTGAAGGCATTGCCTGTGCGATCGCCCATGAAGTACAGCTTGGCAAAGACTGGCTTGAAGGTGCAATTGCAGCCTGCCAGATCTGTGAAGGAGCCTTTAGTCTCGTCGTCGGCACCCCTGATGGCATCATGGGCATCCGTGACCCCCACGGCATCCGGCCTTTGGTGATTGGGTTACTCCCCAAGGAAAATCCTGAAGATGATGGGCCGCTTCACTACGTTTTGGCGTCTGAAAGCTGTGCGTTAGACATTATTGGCGCTGAGTTTATCCGTGATGTAGATCCAGGGGAACTGGTCTGGATTACTGACAAAGGCATTGCGTCTTTTCACTGGTCAACTCAGCCAGAACGCAAGCTTTGCATTTTTGAGATGATTTATTTTGCACGGCCCGATAGCCAAATGCATGGCGAAAGCCTCTATAGCTATCGCACCCGTATTGGTCACTATTTGGCCCAAGAAGCGCCCATTGATGCAGATATTGTGATTGCGGTACCGGACTCTGGCATCCCTGCGGCGATTGGTTATTCCCAGAAATCGGGGATTCCCTATGTGGAAGGTTTGATTAAAAATCGCTATGTGGGCCGCACCTTTATTCAGCCTACGCAAAAAATGCGGGAAATGGGCATTCGCATGAAGCTGAACCCATTACGGGATGTTTTGGAAGGCAAGCGGGTGATTATTGTGGATGATTCCATTGTGCGGGGCACTACGAGTCGCAAAATTGTGAAGGCGCTGCGGGATGCTGGGGCAACGGAAGTTCACATGTGTATTTCTTCTCCCCCTGTGACGCATCCTTGCTTCTACGGCATTGATACCGACAGTCAAGATCACCTGATTGCTGCAACCAAAACCGTGGCTGAAATTGCGGAACAGATTGGGGTCGATTCGCTGTATTACCTGAGTTGGGAGGGAATGCTGGAGGCAACTCGCGAAAGTACCACCAGTTTTTGCTCGGCTTGCTTTACGGGGAACTATCCCATCACGATTCCAGAACCATTGAAGCGATCAAAGCTGATGCTGGAAGAAACGGCGATCGCCTAATTCTATAAATAGCGTGACCCATGCAATCCTGTTTGACCTAGACGGAACATTAAGCGATCCAAAGGTTGGGATTACAGGCTCGATTCAGTCCGCCTTATCTGCGTTGGATTACCCAGTGCCAGAGCAGGATGATCTGCTGTGGTGCATTGGGCCACCTTTGCATCACAGTTTTGCCCAGTTGCTCCAGACTACGGATTCAGCTTTGGTGGATCGCGCCATTGGCTTGTATCGCGATCGCTTTTCTACGGTTGGGCTGTTTGAAAATACGCTCTATCCTGAGATTCCGAGGGTGCTTCAGGCTTTGCGCGGGTTAGGCTATTGCTGTTTTGTGGCAACTTCTAAGCCGCAAGTGTTTGCACGGCGCATTATTGAGCATTTTGAGTTAGCCCCTTTGCTAGAGGGCATTTACGGCAGCGAATTAAATGGCACCCGCAGCGATAAAGGTGAGTTGATTCAGTATGTTTTGGAGCGGGAGAAACTTGCATCTCAGGCGTGTGTGATGGTGGGCGATCGCTCCCACGATATGATCGGGGCAAAGCGTCATGGGCTGAAGACGATTGGCGTTACCTACGGCTATGGCACTATTCCCGAACTCATGGCCCACGGAGCAGATTACCTTGCCCATAAACCAGAAGAAATTATCCCTATGGTTGAAGCGATTGCGCTCTAAGTCCTCAAAAATGATGGAGTAATTTTTCTGTCCTGTTTCTGTCTATAGCTGGCACACTGCCTAAGCTGGGGCGATCGCCGTTACTGTCCCATTAGAACCTCTATACTTGAGTGCCCCATCCTGAACGTATAGAATTCCACCGCCTGCGGGGTTTACGGATGGCGCAACGGTAGCATTTGCGATCGCAATTACACCTTTTCCTTTACCAAACTGATCGCTGGTGCGGATGCCGATGTTGCCTCCTTCTGCTAACCGTTGGATCACGGCGATCGTCTCGAAGCCTTTATTGTCGGCCTTGCGACCATTGATCTGGAACTTGTCGGACTGGACGGCGATCTCGTATTTTCCGGCTGGGGCGATTTGATCGGTTTCGACGAATTCGATGTCGGGATTGGGGTCGTCGATTCTGATTGAGGCTGCGCCGCCGCTGGTGCCTGATTGTTTGATGTGCAGGGCGGGTTGGTTATAGTCTGGGTTTGTGGCAGATATTTCTAGAACGGAGGATGCTGAGTTGAGGGTGCCTTCGTTGGATGTGATAGATTGAGTAGCCATTGTTTTCTCCTGTAAGTTAATTTTGATTTTGTTATTGAGAGTTTCCTCCAACCCGACCCCATTTTTATTTCGGCAGTAAAATTAGATCACCTTAAGTGTTGGATCACCATTGATCATCTGAAATTTGTCGGTCGAACTTGCTTTTGAAAAGTTTTTGTTAGCGGCGGCGAGCGCATCACCCACCGTTCCACCCGCCAAAAATTCATCCAGCAATGCTTTTATGGCGGGTGCCCATTGAAGGGTATTGGTAAGCCGATCCTTCCCTGACTGGGTTACGATAACGACGGTATCGCCCCTAATCTTGGTGATACATTGACTCGTTGCACAGCCAGCCAGTACCACAATTTTTGCTTTGGCAGTATTGAGGAGGTTGGTCAGTTCCGGACATGTGATATCCGGTTTCTGTCTACCCGGATCATACGGTGTCAATCCCAATGTTCTGTTCGTCCCAAGCACCGTGTGTCCGAAATAGACAACGACCGAACCTGTCGATTGCAGTGAACTCTTAAAGTCAATAGCGGCAGTGCTTGGATTGCTGATAAGATTGATTGAAAGACCGGCCAGATCGAATCGGTTTGCTCCCATATCACTGGGGCTTTGATCCACAATCCAATCAAAAAACTGCTGCCTTGTATAGCCGACATCTAGTTTCTTAAAATAGACGTGCATGAAAATGTCCGTGGTTGGTATATTATGCAGGCTCAATTTCTTGACACCTTGTTTCGGTGTTTGTAGCTCCACCTCGACTGATTCTGTGGCTCCTTCCGATTCTTCCTCATCTGAGTTCTCAGTCAGCCAGTCAAATTCTTCTCTATCTTCTTGAGCAAAGGCTTCTACAAATGCCTCTTCGGCTGAATCGTCTCGTGCGTTCAGAGAGGCTTCGTCCTCAGAAACTTCATCGTCCTCAGCAATTTCATGTTCTAGAGCCTCTAACGATTTAGAGGCACGCCTATGCCAGGGCGAGCCAGCATACTCGCCGTCCATGTATGCTGAACCCGAGGTGTATTTGTAAATATGTACCTCCTTGTCAGAGAGATAGTCGACTCGTACGTCGACCTCAACACCCGCAGCCACTGTCACAATCGCGACGGCGTTTTGGAAAAGTGCCAGACTTGGAGCATCAGCACTATTCTTTGACATGAAGCCAGGTTCCAGCCGATAATTGCCGATCTTGAAATATAGTTCACTCAGTTTCGCGGCGAGCCATGCTTTGCCGGATGAGCGAATGGTTGTCTGTAAGCCTGAGCAGGTGATCTGTAATAGTTCGGGCTTTGGTCTGCCACTGCCAGGGAGATTGGCAGTCATGCAATAGTTGTGGTGTACGTCGCCCGAAACCAGCACCAGTGTTTTCACTTGGCTCCCCGTCTTGCGCATAGCGTCGACTAGTCCCCATAAATCGCGCCAGCTCTTATCCCGAATCATATGCTCCAAGTCCGTAGCTCTGCGAAAGACGCGGAGCAATGAGTCTGAAGCTATGCCCAGCATCGTAGAACTTGTTGCAGCAGCAACAAGGGACGGTAGATTAGCCTGATCCCAAGCCTCAGCAGTTGTTTCGGGCTTCATCATGATATTCATCATCTGCTTCTGCAGAAGCAGCGGCGTAGACAGTGCGATGAAAGCTACTGGTCCGGCTGGCCCCTTCTCGACGAGGATTTGACGCATCCACGCAAGTTGAGCGTCGTCGATAGTCTGCGACATAGGACGCTTTTTCGGATCGTCGTGGTCAATGATCCTTAACTTGTCGTCGGCTGGAATCATCAATTTGCGAGTCCGGCAGTCGGGAACCAAAAACGGTGGATCGAACGGGAGTTTATAGTGCCACTCCAGACTCATGCCCGACTGGTAGCTGGCTTTTGGATCCTTTGGTGGCAATGGAGTGAAGCAAGCACGATGGATACATCTGCGTAGCGCTGGTAGCGCATCAATGCCCTGCTGCTGCGCTGCTGCGAGAGCTTTGACCCGTGGGTCATCAATTTTCCACTGCGACGGAGCCTTATTGCACCAGCCTTGGTACATCCAGTAAGCGGCCAAGCTGTCAGTCAATGTCTTGGGCCACATTCGGTAAGCATCCTTTTCATTGTGAAGCATCCGCACCCATGACAGGTCAAAGTTCCAGTCGTCAGTCGCCTCATGGTCGTCGAGCATGAGGAACGTGGGAACCTGCGCAAGTAACACGCGCACGCTGCGTGAACTAGTCCAGGAGCGCTCGTAGAGATATGCGTACTCAGCAAAGTCAGCTGCGTGTCGTCCCCCTGCAGCCGCAAGATGCCCACGATGATTCGGCTGAACTATCGCTGAATTGGAGCCATCAACAACTGTAGGAAGCAAAGGTTCAAAATCCGGGATCTGCCATAGCAGGAAGTTGTGGGAGATGTAGCGGTTGGCCATCGGATTGCGCCGTACTATAGTACGGAAACCAACTGTCCAGTGGGGCAGAAATGCCCGATAAGATCCACTCTTGAGATTCAATTTGTCGACGGACTTGAGAAGGGTAAGCGCTTTACTATAGGTTTCCTGGTCTGATACCTTGCCTCCCAGCCCCCACGTCAGCCCGGTCATAAGTTGATGGGCCAGAACCCGACTCTCCTTATCTGTAGTACCAGTCTTTGGATATCGGTGGTAGATGCTTTTGATCTCCGGATACTTCTCATATAATTCATCGAGTTTCTTGAGGTCGTCTCTGACATTTTCAACAAACTTTGTGTCAGGGTCTTTGTATGCCTTATATCGGTGCGCGAACCTGCCAGCCCACGCCCCATCGATGAGCTTATCGCGCACGGATGAGGCCGAATCCACAGGCCCTGGAATCCGTGCGGCGAAGCGTCCCCTAATCATCATTTCGCCATGATCATCACCAATCTGATCGGAGTAAATCTGATCCCCGCCGAAAAACAGGAAGTGCGGCCACTTCTCCTTCGGCGCGGTGCGCAGCCAGTCACCAAGACCGTGGAGCATGTCTGGCCCCCAGTCTTTGCCATTTTCCTTGTCGCCGGGGTACCATCGGCACGAACCTGTCGCGAATTTTAACTGTTTGTCGTATTTTTGACGAAGCGTGCGAAAGGTGAGCCACTCGTTCTGACTGAGCGACGCACTCGCAAGCTGCTTTTTCATAGATGTGGCAGCCAACGTCGTCAACTTTGGAAAGACGCCCTCGAATTCCTTTTGTGCGATAGGAATCGCACCGGATGACGGCAGCGGTACTACTTCAACTGTGTAGTCATAGAACTTTTCCTCTTGCAGATCGTCAATTTCCACTGCTGCAAAATGCCGACCACCAACACGCACCGTCGAAGCATAACGCGATGACTCTTTACTATCGCCCGTCTTCTTGTATCGCACTCGAATCATGCTGGGCGTTACCGTCTCCATCCAAATTACCGAGCGTGCGTAGTCGGTGTAGCGAACGAAGGGACCCACTCGAATGTGCGCAGGAGTTGCACGGATCTGCACCTTGCTAAGTTGCGAGAGGAATGGTTTAGCAACCCGGATGGGTCGGCGCGTAATGTGCTCATGTTGTAAAAATCTCTCAATGCGGCTGCCAAACGCGGTATCATCCTGCACGGCAAGATCCATCTCTTGCTGGTAGTGGGGCCAGAAGTTCTTATCTGCTTTCTTATCATCACGCACCAGTGTCCAGTCAAACCAAGTACCACCGTATTCGATCTTTGGGTCGTCTGGATTCAAGAATGCTCCCGATCGGATAGCGCACACCCGGTCACGCACCTCGAACATAAAAGGCTGGGTGAGGTCAATTTTACTGAAGTAAGCATGCCCTTTTCTTTTCTCACTGAACTCACCGTGCTCACTGAGGTTGCCCTGGTGGAAGGCATACTCGCCATTGGTGACTGGCATATCCTTATCATCGACAACAAGGATATGCGGCAGATCTCGAACTTCTTCCTGCTGAGTTTTTATCGGCTTAGGCATTAACTGCTCGAATCGATCCATTGTCTCAGTATGGGAGGGAGAATAGCTTTCTTCCCACAGTGCAGCCTCTGTCTCAAAATTGCTCTCTCGATATTCATTTTCCTCTGCTTCCATAGAGACTGCTTCATCTTCTCCGGAATAGACTGAGACTGGGATGGTTTCTTGTTCATCTAATTCACCGAAAAAATCCTCAAATTCTTCCACTCTACCAGTCGCCTCCTCTTCCTCAAAAGCCTCAAGAAAAGGACTTTCTGGCTGAAACCCAGGCGCAGGAACTCTCCACTGTGCGATTCTTGCCTCGTCAGCCAGAAACTCCTCATTAAGAAATGGCAACTCTAGTTCTTGTCTAGGTTCGTGGGAATCAAAAGAGTTCTGGAGTGGATCGGATGAGGAAGACATGGATATCTCCTAAATATATTGGGTTAATCAATGAAAATAATCATGAAAAGCCTACGACTAAGTTTCTAAGCCTTGGCTTACGGATTAGGAGCGGACTTTTTCTTTCATATTGCGATCGGTTGCCAACGACCAGTAGTTGATAATCAAATTCATATCTTGAGCAACTTCATTCGGCTTTTCAACAGGTGTCGTTCCAACAGGAATTGTAGCCATATATAGAGCTGGCACTGTCGGTACTTCGTTGTAAGTTCCGAGTTCAATTTGAGTTAATAGTCTAGATAGAGGGTCAGCAAGACGGAAGAAGTAGTAAGACTTAGCGTGAACAGGCAATTTAACTTGATTAGCAATCTTTTTCAACCGCTCCTCTTCATTGGAACCCTCCGCCCGCATAGAGACGACAATTGGGGAATCAAACTCCAGGCTCAAATGGAACCAAGACATCATTGATACAAACCAGAACTCTTCTTGGGAGAGATTGCCGTTGATGCGGCGAGTTCTCAACATGTTATTGAGACGGCGGGCTAGAAGAGCGATTGTGGCATCATCTTTGGGATTCGAGCCACTGGTATTTTTTGCGTTAGCAATTGCAACCCAAACCTCTTTTAGAAATTCCTCAAATGTGCTGACAAATTCACGATTAGCAACATCGGGTTTTTCATAAGGATATGGCTTGTTATCACTCGTCCCATGATTGAGATCCATTCCAAACATGCGATAGTAGGCATTCCGTCGAGAAGCTCCCTGGTCTGGGCGAATGTAGCTTGATACAGAGTAGATACTAAAGGGGGCTGGATCTCGAAAGAACAACTCTTCCGTATTCCGCAGCCAATGTTGAGTACTGGCAAGGGGAACACCCAATCGTTCGCTGTGCCGATACTCATAGATTACCCGCCTGAAGATTTCGTAAATATTTGTGTTTTCGATCAGATATGCATAAATAAGGTGATCCCAGCAAAAGAGTCCTTTATTTTTAGGGGAAAACTTATCCTTATTTGGAACGTAAAAATCATTTTCATCAGCACCGAGAATTTCAAGAAGATAGTCAGGCAGTTGAGGAATATCACTCCGACGGTTAGGATGCCCAAGCGGATCATTATCCGACTTTCTGAACTCCCAGCCCATTTCTAACAAGGCAGCTAATTTTGACGGATGCAAACGGAAGAGTAGTTCTGCCTTTTGATAAGGTGTATCAAGTGGAAGTGGGGTTCGAGCAGCGATGCGTCTAAACATTAGTTAGTTTCTCCTATTTTTTATCCTTTAAACTGAAGCAAGCTTCTCTCAAAGTATGCTGAATCAGATCATTTCAGAACCTGGTTTTTGGGTTTACAATCTTCACCGAGCGGAAGTTCGTCTAGCTGCGGCGAACTTGCCAACGCTTCTTTATCTACCTTCGGTAAACACCATTCCTTTTCAGGGCCAACTAGCGCTTTTTTGATTTTGAGGAATTCATCTCTGGCATATTCTGGAGTTCCCAGTATCGGGGAAGTTTTTTGGGTTTCTACTGGATTTTCCATGGTTTTCTGCTCTTTTGTTTGTTGAAATTTCAAAGTGCCTGCAATAAGGTCACTATTTTTGTCAGTTAAACTTTTTTGATCTTCTGTTTTTTTATCTGGCTGGGATGCTCCTGGCGGAGTATTTTCTGGTCTGCCTTTTTCCTCTGTCATGGGTTTTCCTCTCCTAATGACGATCGATCCTCAAGCAACCTGCAAAGTCTCCCCCAGCCTCAGCATCCAGTCTTTTTGCTGTTGCAAAACCTCCAACGCCCGATCGGATCGAGTCGCCGCCAGATATCCCGTCAGAGCCAACAGCCGGAGCGGCTCCGTCCAGACCCAATGATGCGACGTATACAGCGCCGCGCCACCCTGTTGCTCCAGTTTTGCCAACGCTTCCGGGCTAACCCGTCTGGGGTCAATCAGCATCGCCAGGGAATCGCCTCGAAAGGCTCGCATCGGAGCCGCCAGCGTCAACTCAGCGATTCTCGGCAGCAATGGCAAAGATTGTTGCAACAACTCCCGCACCTCTGGTCTGGCCCGCGCCAAATCAAGTTCCTGCCGCCATGTCCGCTCCAATTCATCCCAAGGCCCCCTGCCAAAAAACAGACGACACATTTCGATTCCCAGCAACAGGCGGAGATAGCCGATCGGGTGAGGATCACCTGGAAGATAGCGGAAGGCGATCGCCTCACCACCAGCAATCACCGTATGCAGCCCCGAAACCGCCGCATAGCCCGTATGCGCAAACGCAAACGTATCAGCCGCAATTTCACTCGACCAGCTTGCCCACATTCCAGCCACCTCTGGCGACACCACCGATAGCTCCCTGTCCAGAAGCGCCGCCAGTTCGTCACTCCAACCAATAAACTGAGCAACCTGGTGCCCCGCTTCATGAATCAAAGCCGTCGGACGGTAGAGATTGTGTCGCGTAATCTTGATCGCCGCCGTCAGGCTTTCCGTTTTGCCATCCCACAACCGCAGTCCGGCTTTGAGAATGGAGGCTCCCAACCCCTTATCGATATAAGTCAACACGGGCGGCGTGGTTTTACCCAACTGATCTAGCAACTGCGACATACTGCGCCGTGCCAACACATCACAGGCACGCAAAAGTGCTGCAAGTCTTGGACTGGTTCGAGTATTGAGGGCATCAGCATAGAAATCTAGCAACGTTTCCGTCTGTAGATAATGCTGCCGAAATCCCAACAACTGGCGTTGAACCTGATTGATCTCGTCGCGCGTTCTCGCCACATTCAACTGACCTTGTAGCGTCGCCGCCTGTCGCTGGAGCCGCTCCACCGCCGCCGATAGGTTCTGGCGCAACACAATCCCCGTATACTTTTCCAGCCCCTCCCAAACACTCGCCGAAGCCAGATCTTCTAAATCCCCCAGCCTCGACGCGGCCATCGCCCAGTGCGACACCTGACGGGCAAGATGTAAACGCAGCGCATCGGTATCTTCAACCACGATTGAACCCTGGAACAACTTGGACGTTCGCATCGGGCATACCTCCCTTAGCCTGCATCTCCTGAATATTGACCGACTCTCCGCGCAAGATTTTCCGCAGATGTGCAAATCCAGGTGGATTAGTAAAGACAATTTTCAACGTCACCCCATCGGCAGGGTTTTCTGTAGCAGTAATGAAATCTGGAGATTTCTGTTGTAAGTAAGTCGTCAGATTCTTGCCCAGCCATTCAATCAGATGTTTAATAAACCATTCCCGAACCGCCTGAGGCAGACGACTCAAAATTCGTCCTCGCGATCCTTTCGGCGGCACTTTACCGTGGATCGTTTTCAGGTGGCTATGGTGCTTCCCAGTCATGATTTTTTTCAACCGTGGCTCATAGACCGCACTTAAATGGGGCATAACCGTGCCGATCGATGCCTTTTGGCGAAGCTTCACAGCGATCGCCTGAGCCACAGCCTCACTAAGAAATAGGTGGATTTTAATTTGGTCGTGCGGGAAATCAAATCGGATATTGAGTTGTCGGATGCGTCTGGGCTTTGGCGCACCCCCAGCCACTGGCACTACCTGCGGACGCGCTTCGGGAATCTCCAAATAGTAGAGCCGTTGACCTACCGCAGTTGTAGGCTGATGGTCGAGGTATTTCTCTGGCACCTCCCGTCCCAATCCTGGCTGACCGAACACCATTCCAGCCGCCTCTGGGGTGAGGGGATGCAGATGCGTCCAAGCAGTTATGCTACCCAGTCCAGGCACATGCCGCTCGGATTTGCAAATTTGACTCAGCAGCGTTCCAGGGATTGCTTCGTAAAGATGCACCCGTGCCTTGATCGCTCGACCTGGCGACAGCCCCAGTCGATCTTGCAGAAATTCCGCCAGCGGCACATCACAGAACGTTTTCACCACCCGCGCCATGTGGGGAGTAATGATCGTTTCATAAACCCTAGTACATTTTTTGTAACGTTTATTACCCCGTAACGGCTGCATCACCCAGGTGGACTTAATGCCAGTCGTCTCTCGTAGTTCAGGTCTGGCTTCATATATCCGTTCTGGCAGAACAGGTGGTAGATTGACAGAAGCAGACTGTTCAAAGGCTTCTAGGGCATATCCTTCCAACAGTTCTTGGTTATCTAGAATGTACTCTGGCAGTGCCGCAATCTGACGCACCGTATCTTCAAGCGTGGCGGCAACCGCTGAACGGGCAGCATGGACTTCATTCTCAGGTGTGGCTTCCAAATGAATTAAGCGCAAACCTACGTCCACCATTGCCTGAGATAGTGCTGGAGCATATTGAGGACCAATGAACTTTCGGATCAGTTTGGCTAAGAACTCGGCAAGCCAATTAACGATCTTGACTCGACCCACCATGCTTATTCCCAGCTTTAAAGCAGGCAGAATGGCAGGTATAAAGTTTTGCACTAGCGGGGTCGGATCTTCTCCTTCTCTCAATTCGCCAAGCTGCGTTACAAACTGGGCACGTGCTCTATCTAACTCACTGAGTGGATCGTGGGTGATCGGCTGCTGCGATTCTTTAACATATTCGGCGATCGCCAATTCCTGTTCTACAGCCTCTTTGCTAAACAAAAGATTCGCAATTTGCCCATCAAACTCTCGTTGAATTCCAGAAACATCCGGCGTGGCATCTTCTTCGGTAGTGGCTTCTTCTTCAAATTCTTGATTCAGCAGCCGTTTAGCAAATTGATCGGCCACGGGGCGAAGTGCCGCAGGCAATTTGTTGATACCCTGTTTCACAACTCTCTGCACCAGTGGCATAATCAGTTGTTTGAGCTTTTGCAGAATGGGTTTGAGTGCAAAGTTGCCAGCTAGATTAATCCCCTGCTTCACTAAACCACCGGCTTTCTTGAGCAAACTACCAAAAAAGTTCTCAAAGCTGGGAGAGAGACTATTTTGAGGTTCATAGCGATCAATAAAGGATTCAATTTCTGCCTCATCGAGGCTACTTGGGCTACGTTGTCCAAATTCATTTGCCATCGTGTCCAGAAACATCTCGGCTTCTGTGACCAAAGGTGCAAAGTGCTGCTCTAGCATCCGTGTCGCCTGCATTTTCTGAGCAAGCGGATCTCCATATTCACTCTCAAATCGATCTTGATAAAGTTCGTCGGCCTCACTGACCAACTCAAATACCGCCTCATCAAACTCCTCATCATAGAGTTCGCTGAGAAACTCCATCATCTCCTCAGCTTCTGGATCGATCGATCCCGCTTCGTTTTCCAATTCATAGACGGAACGGAACGGACTTTCGCGTTGAGCAAGATTTGAGTAGAATGCCTGTCCTTCTGATGCTTCCGATGCCTCATCAAAAAACTTCATCGTTATATTAGGAAAGGGGGACTCAAAATCTTGGGATTGAGAGCCATAGTTCTCTTCTGTAAAAGATGACATTGTTACCTCTTAATCGATTGAAGAATATATGAATACAGAAATCAATCAAAATCTTGCTCTACAGACAATTTCAAAATCTCAAATCAAAATCTTACAGATAATAACCTACGCTAGGATCTGGCGAACTAACTTAGGTTGAGACGACAAACTGTCGTCTCAACCTTCCAGAGGATGTTTACATGACACGATGTCGTCCAACATCCCAAAATAATGTGGTATTGCGTAAAATTATCGCATAAAACCCTACTTTCGAGAGTTTTTACGACAGTTTCATTAATTTTTCTTGATTTATGGATTTTATCGCTCTATCCCATTCACATCAAAGGACAGATGAAGCGCGTTAGGTCGTCCACTTTTAAGATTTTTACGTTAGATGGGGTTTTAGTCACGCAGTTGGTTTACAGCTAATTTAAGGAGCCTTAGCCGCATTCCCCCTCATTCACAAAAAGTAACTGTAGCGTGGGTTGACGCTAGGAAAACCACTGACAAAGCAATAGTTGAAAGGCAGTGAATTGGATTAAGTCGATTGGGTTATGGGTTTGTTCCTTAACCCATCCTACAGTTCTTGGCATACACTCATAGTGCTTCGATCTTAACGCTTCCACCCTCAATAGTATCAACTTGTAATCGATAACCGTAGAGTAACGACATCCCAAGCAGAGGCTCCGTTTCTGATTCTGCAATGTAGATTTCGCGGTACTGCCCATCCCAAATCACGGTCGCAGTATATAAATCGAACAGGGTTTCACTGCCATCGCCTAATGTAACAATATCAGAGGCACTCCAGGGTAAATCAAGGGTAGTGATGATTGCAGACGGTAAAGATAAAAATCCACTGAACCCTGTATCAATTATCAATCACAGTATCAATCACTTGCCGTTGTCCATCCGAGTTACTGACAACAAGGGGAAGCGTTGCTTCACGACGTAAATTCACGACTCCGTAAATCATGGATTCTGCTTCAGACTTCGTGCTCCAAAATGATCAACGGCGCGATGCCCGATCCGAATTACCCAAGGCTGAGCGTCGGGGTATTGCTCAAACAGGCGATTGGTTGCGGGTACGATATTTTCATCGACCTCAAAGGCTCCAGTTTCAATGTCGATCGCCACAATTTTGCTTTCATTTCCCGCTTCGACTTGTTGCCGAATACTGGATTCATAGAGTGCTTGCCCACGTTGAGCCAATTCTTCTTTGCTATAACGTCGTTGGCGAACTGCCATAGAGTTGACCTTGCTGCGACTTCCATACTCTATTTTCGCCTGGAGAGTCGATCATTGGCTTCGTAGTGTGCATGCAGTAACTGTGGTCGTCGTCCATTTAGCTTGACCTTTTACAGCAGCATCTATGTAGTACACTCTTGCCTCATTTACAAAATGTATGCTTCCTTAACCCAAAGTTACCTCTGCATTAAGAGTCATCGCAAATTGGGTCAAGAAGGGTACAAACTACGCTACATCAAGATATAGAAGGCGCTGTCCCCTCAGCCCTACCGTCTGGATCGCAATCTAGCGCGACCTCCTTTGATGCAGGTGAGATCGCCCCACCACCAACCAACTTTTCCCGTTTTTTGATTCTGTTTGGCACGGCTCAGTCCACCCATTCATCTAAAGCGAGGTAAACATGAACAGTTCCCGCAATATTGCGATCGTAGGCCCTTACTCTAGCGGCAAAACCACACTCTTAGAAAATTTGCTTTATGTAACGGACAGTATCTCCCGTAGAGGTTCAGTGCGGACAGGAAACACCGTGGGGGACACCTCCGCAGAAGCCCGCGCCCACCAAATGAGTACAGAAATCACGGCTGCCAGTCTTACCCACGGCAGCCGTGATTTTACATTTTTAGACTGCCCTGGCTCCATCGAACTCGCCCAGGAAACCTTCAATGCCCTGGTTGGCGTTGATGCGGCAGTGGTGGTGTGCGAGCCGGATCCGCAAAAAGTGCTGGGCCTTTCACTGCTGTTTCAGGTCTTGGACGATTGGCAAATCCCCCATCTGGTGTTCCTCAATAAAATGGATCGCGCCATTGCGCCATTTTCTGAGGTATTAGCAGCCCTCAAACAAGTCTCCAGCCGTCCGATGGTGCCGCAGCAGTACCCCATTGGCCAAAACGAGACCTTGCAAGGGTTTATTGATTTAATTACAGAACAAGCCTTCCAATACCACCCCGATGCCCCCGCAGACCCCATTCCCCTACCGGAAGCGCTCAAGGAGCAAGAGCACGCCGCACGGGCAGAAATGCTGGAAACCTTAGCGGAGTTTGACGATCATCTGTTAGAAGAACTGATTGAAGAAGTCGAACCACCCCAGACGGAAGTGCTCCAAGATCTCAAAGATGAACTGAGTGCAGACTTGATTGTCCCTGTCTTGTTTGGGGTTGCCGATCAAGGGTTTGGGATTCGTCCGTTACTGGAAATCTTGGCGAAAGAAGCGCCGGAAGCCCAAGAGACAGAGAAGCTGCGGGGGTTAGGGAAAGAGAATAATGCGATCGCCCAAGTTCTCAAAACCTATATTTCGGCCCAAGGCGGTAAGCTTTCGCTGGTGCGGGTGTGGCAGGGGACGCTGTCCGATGGGATGTCGTTGAACAAGGTGCGGGTGAGTGGGATCTATCGTCTGATGGGGCAGCAGCAAACCAGTATTGCCCAAGCCAGTGCAGGTGAAATTGTGGCCTTGGGACGACTGGAAGGCATTCAAACAGGAGATACGCTCTCTACAAACGGTTTTGACACTGCTGAACTGCGGCGGGGAACGGCGTTAGAGCCTGTGTTTGCACAGGCGGTGCGGACTCAAAATCGTAAAGATGAGGTGAAGCTGACGACGGCCCTCCATAAGCTAAATGAAGAAGATCCATCTTTAATTTGGAAGCACCAGGAAGAAACCCATGAGATTGTGCTGTGGGGTCAGGGTGAAATTCATTTGATGATTGGCAAAGAGCGGTTGGAGCGCAAGTATAACTTACCTGTGGAACTCACACCGCCTCATATTGCTTACTGTGAAACCATTCGCAAGACAACTTCTAGTCATGGTCGCTATAAACACCAAACGGGTGGGCATGGGCAGTTTGGAGATGTTTATTTAGACATTGAGCCGCAGCCTCGCGGCGAAGGCTTTCAGTTCAAGGAAAAAATTGTGGGTGGCGCGGTGCCGAAGCAGTATATTCCTGGCGTTGAGATGGGGGTACGCGAATTTTTGGTGCAGGGGATGTATGGGTATCCAGTAGTGGATTTGTCAGTGACGCTGACGAATGGCTCCTACCACACGGTTGATAGTTCGGAGCAGGCGTTTAAGCAGGCGGCTCGGTTGGCGATGCAGTCTGGTTTACCCAATTGTGAGCCTGTTTTGCTAGAACCTATCGAACGCATTACTCTGGCAACGCCTGTAGAATTTACCGCTAATATCTTGCGGCTGGTGCGGAACCGTCGCGGTCAGGTATTAGGCTATGATGCAAAGCCTAATTGGACGGGATGGGATGAGGTGACGGCCTATTTACCGATGGCAGAAATGCAGAGTCTGATTACAGAACTGCGATCGCTGACCCAAGGCGTAGGTTTCTTCCACTGGGAGGACGATCATTTGCAGGAAGTACCAGACAAGATTGCAGAGCAGGTTTTGGCGATCGCAAAGTCGGCTGCATAAGATGCCGAGAAGTTTCGTGGCAAAAAAGATGAGTAGAAAGAAACTCTCTGATGGTAAAAAATCCTATCCTTATGGCTAAAAACTTAAGTTTTTGAGGTTATTTCAACGCTATTCGATCTTTTTCTTCTATGATGTCCCCATTGTTATGTAGATTCAGGTTTCTTTATGACAGTCTCTTACACCCCCGATGAGTTATCTAAAGTGGCTGGAGCTGTAATGGTGAGCGGTATCGCTGTTGCAATGGTGGACGCGGGCATTGTATCTTCCGCGATCGAGGCTGTTGCTTTGGGCAAGGAGGTTGCGGGTGCGGCAACTAAGTACCCCAATAATGCTGTCATCCAGGCGCTGTTTTCTGAGGAGGCAGCTAAGGCACTTCAGGCTAATCCGGCTTCTCGGGTTGAAGTGAAGCCAGCGGAGATGATGTCCGATACTGCGGTAGATACGGCGATCTCCAAAATCGCCGAAGCGCTCACCCTGCTAAATGCCAAGGCAACGGCGGATGAGGTACGGGAATATAAGGAGTTTTTGTATGCCTGCTGCGATCGCGTGGCAAATGCGGCGGGGAGTGGCTTGTTTGGGTCGGGCAATCCAAAGGTGAGCGATACGGAAGCGGTTGCTCTAGCTAAAATCAAAGCTGCTTTAGCTTAGTTAGTTTTTAAAGGTCTCTAAAATAAATTGTATGAATAAGATCAAATTCTTTCTAACCCTTGGTGTCGTTGGTTTCTTGGCTGTAGTTGTGGGTACTTTTCTGTTGACGGCAGGACGAACGGTAGGCCAGTCCTTGTTTGGTCGAGGGTTTGCTGAAGGTCAGTTGAAAGATTATGTAGCTGCTGTGCTGAAGCAGGATATTAATGGGCTGAAGTGTCAGTCGGTTGATTCTGATAGCAATGGGTATGTCTCTTGTGATTACACTACTGTTAGCCAGCCTAATAACCCACGCTCTATTGAATGCGCGGCGTGGGGATTGGATGGTTTCTTGAATAAAGGCTGTAAAACGCGGTTGCCAAATTTTGGTAATCAGTAAGGGTTTCTATGGTGGATAGATCTCCGTCACCTTGTACTAGCGAGATCGCTTGAAGAATATTTTCAGAACTGAGCTTTGGGGAAGCCAAGCTCAATTCTTTGAGTCTCACAGTCATATGGTGTTGTCTGACAACTGCGAATTTACTCTGGCATGGATTTAACCGAACAGTATTTCGAGTGGAGCAGTTGAAGGAATAAATAATCGATTAAAGCTAATTAAACGTTCAGGATATGGTTTTAGAAACCTTCCCATTTTTCGTTTGCGATGCTTGATATGCTGGCATCTTAGTATTAGCTAGGTATATTCTAGCCAGAAGAGCCGTAATTTTTGGCTCTTCTGGATTCTCTATGCTGGTTTTCTGGGCTTAAAGAGTTTTCAAGGCTTTCAGCCCTGGCACATAGTACCAAAATGTTTACTATGAACATTTGCATACGGAATTCTATAGAGCCAAAGCTCTCTGCACCATTAATCCATAACTAACTCAGATTCGCATGGCGTAGTGTCAGAGCATTTGTGACCACGCTGACTGAGCTAAAGGCCATTAAGGCTGCTGCCATTGCAGGATTCAGCAAAATCCCAAAAGCAGGTAAAAAGAAACCTGCGGCAAGGGGAATACCTATCACGTTATAGCCCAGCGCCCAAAATAAATTTTGTTGAATTGTCCGAAACGTTGCTTTGCTTAGTTTCAGCGCACGGCTTACATCTCCCAATCGCGGAGCCTCCTGCGTGAGCTGACTGTGCATCAAAACAATTTGCGCCGTCTCGATCGCCACATCCGTCCCAGAACTCAGCGCAATTCCCACATCTGCCTGAACTAACGCAGGGGCATCGTTAATACCATCTCCCACCATGCCTACTGTTCTGCCTTCTGCTTGCAACGCAGCAATCACCTTCGCCTTATCCGTGGGAGATACCGCAGCATAAATTTCCTCAGAACTTAGCCCCAACGATCGCCCAATCGACTCCGCCGTTGTACGCCGATCGCCCGTCAACATCAGTACCTTTAGCTTTTGCTGCCGCAGAGAAGCGATCGCCCCCTTCGCATCCACCCGCACCGGATCCTGAAGCGCAATACCGCCCTCATATCGTCCGTTCACTGAGAGAAAAACAACGCTATTTCCTTGGGCAGCGAAGGTTTCAGATTGGTGGCGATCGCCCGCTTCCACCTCAACGCCCTGCCCTTCCAGCCAATCCAAACTTCCCAAACATAGGGTATTACCATCCACCACTCCAGACAGGCCAGACCCAGGATAAGACATCCACTCGGTAACGCTGAGCCGCTCTAATTGCAATTCAGTTGCTTTGCCAATAATGGCCTCTGCAAAAGGATGCTGGGCATTGGTTTCTAAACTTGCGGCAAGCTGGATGAGTTGTTCCGGGGTTTCTAGTGCCTGTGCTATCGCGCTCAGCCAATAGGTCGCTACGACCGGATTGCCCGTTGTCAGGGTTCCGGTTTTATCAAACACAATTGTATCGAGATGATGAACGGCCTCTAAAACATCACCGCCTCGAATCAGCAGCCCTTGTTCTGCACCCAAACTAGTCCCCACCACAATGGCAGTGGGCGTTGCCAACCCCAACGCACAGGGACAGGCCACCACTAAAACGGCGATCGCCAATTTCAAACTCAGCAATAGCCCCAAATAATCTGAGTTCAGGTTGGGATGCATAGCATGGGTTGCAACCGCAGCGTGCAATACCTCAGGCCAGAGGTGGGTTCCAATCAAGGCCCAGAACAGGAAAGTTAGCGTGGCGATCGCCATTACGCCATAGACAAAATAGCCTGAAACCCTATCTGCCAGCCGTTGAATGGGTGCCTTGCGCGCTTGAGCGGTTTCCACACACTGAATAATTTGCGCCAGTGCCGTTTCAGAACCCGTGCGGGTTGCTTCTATCACCACCGCTGCCGACTGATTCAGGGTGCCTGCCATGACGCGATCGCCCACGCCTTTCTCCACGGGCAACGATTCCCCCGTCAGCATTGCTTCGTTCACCGAAGACTGTCCGGTAGTGATGACCCCATCTACTGGAAATTTGTCCCCAGGCAACACCTGAAGGAATGTGCCCACTGCCACCTGTTCTACAGGAATTGCGTTGCTTTGGATGGGGTCTTGCAAGGGATTGAGGACTTGACGGGCGATCGCAGGTTGTAAATTCAGCAGGGCTTTAAACGCCGAAGTCGCTCGTCCCCGCGCCTGTTCTTCTAAGGTGCGCCCCAGCAAGACTAGCCCCACAATCATCACCGGAGCATCAAAAAAACATTCCCATCCCGTTTGCGGAAAGACTAGCGCCACATCACTGGCAAGATAGGCCGTCCAAGCGCCTAGGCTCACCAACGTATTCATGTTGGGGATTCTGCGCCAGAGACTGAGTGCCCCATCGATCGCCATTGCACGCCCAGGCATCAGCACAGCGATGGTGGCTAGTCCCCAGTGAAACCACAGTTCACCCAGGATTGGGATATGCAGCCCTGTAAATTCGTGCAGATGCCCAATCAGAGACAGTGACACTAAAACAATGGCTAAGCCAATTTGCCACAGGCGCTGAACAATTGCGATTTGCGGGTCAGGATCCTGTGTTTTGGAAGGCTGTGGGGATTCAACTTGGGTGGGGAAGCCGAGGTTGGTTAGGGCGATCGCCAATCCGCTGGCAGAGATGGTTTCGGCTTGATAGGCGATCGTGGCTTTTTCTGTGACCAAGTTCACCGAAGCAGAGATTACACCCTGCTTTTGGCCTAGTGCTTTTTCCACTGCCTGCACACAGCCCGCACACTTCATGCCCTGGACACGCAAGATCGCCTGATCGAGTTGAATCGCCACGTAAATGAGTCCTTGATATCAAGCCGTTCCTTCTCTGTTGTAGACCATAAACTCCAATCGCAGCCGTAGAACGGTATCGTTACCATCCGCTCCGAAATCAGTCTATCGGCAATAATGCTAAAAAATGGACTGAATCAGGCAATTAATAAATGAGAATAGTGTCATTAAGATGCTTTTTGGGCAGCTTGTCCCGCCTAAAATCGTTTGAAACCCTCATTTCTTCTAGGTTGAGCAATTACCTTTCCTGAAATTACGATCGACAAAGCGATCATTTTTACGTATCATAACTGGTGTATCTGTTCAGCAATAAGGTTCACTGCATGGCAAGACCGATCGCAATCGATCTATTCGCAGGGGCTGGAGGACTTGGACTCGGGTTTGAACAGGCAGGCTTTGATATTGTCGCCGCAGTTGAAATTGACCCGATTCACTGCGCCACACACAAATTCAACTTCCCGAACTGCGTGACGATTTGTAAAAGCGTCATTGATGTAACGGGTGATGAGTTGCGTCGCCGCGCGGGGATTGGTAGCCGCGACCTTGACGTTATAATCGGTGGCCCACCCTGTCAAGGGTTTTCCCTGATGGGGAAGCGAGCGCTTGACGACACTCGAAACCAGCTTGTCTTTCACTATGTCCGTCTTGTAATGGAACTGAAGCCAAAATACTTCGTGTTTGAGAACGTGAAGGGTTTAACCATCGGAAAGCATCGTCGTTTCCTGCAAGAGATTATTGAGGCATTTGGTAAAGGTGGCTATGATGTTGTCGCTGACTACAGGGTTCTAAATGCTAAGGATTATTCTGTTCCGCAAGACCGCCGCCGCTTGTTTCTGCTAGGCACACGAGCTGGGTTGAAATTGCCGACATACCCCCAACCCACAGGGCAAACAACCGTTGGCGAAGCGATTGGGGATATTCCTGAGGCAGAATCCTTTCCAGACTTATGGGAACGCGACTGGACGGCAACAAAGTTAGGCAAACCATCTTCTTATGCCGCAATGCTGAGGGGTAAAACGGATGACCCACAAAACTTTGGCTATCGTCGGCGATATAACGCCAAATTGCTAACGTGTTCGCGTCTGACCAATCACTCATCACTATCACGCCAACGCTTTGCTGATACTGCGCCCAATGATGTAGAACCTATCAGTCGTTTTAAGAAGCTTGCCCTAAACGGCATCTGCAATACGTTGCGGGCAGGCACAGCAAGCGATCGCGGTGCATTCACTTCGCCACGCCCTATTCATCCCACGAGTGCAAGGGTTATAACGGTTCGTGAGGCGGCGCGACTACACTCTTACCCTGACTGGTTTCGATTTCATTCGACCAAGTGGCATGGATTTCGGCAAATTGGCAATAGTGTGCCACCATTGCTTGCTCGTGCTGTTGGTGGAGAGATTATGAAGGTCTTGCGGAAGAAGCCCCAGAAGCCCGATGAGTTAATAGACCTTACTGACGAGAGCCTGATTGGAATTTCGATGTCTGATGCTGCCGCCATGTTTGGTGTGTCTAATTCCGTGATAGCGCCTCGGACACGCGTACCACGACCACTGGAAGAACCTAAAGAAAGTGTGCTTCATCGCTGATCAAGCAAAAGCTCAGAACCGCTATGATCAGTTAATAGGTTCAAATCGAATGCTCCTGTGGATTCTAGTCACCGATCATCTTTCCTTTGCTACAAAGAGGGCACCCAGTTGTTGAGCAACGCATTCGCAACATCAGCGTTGACGATATCGCCATAACAATCATCTCTGCTGAAGAGTAACTTTACGGCAGACTCAACCTGATCGGACGCGCCAAAAGGCATGTGCCCCCCTACAACGCGGTAACAAATTCACCAAAATCTAGGTGGTATATTCGGCGTTGATTTTGACGTAGTCGTAGCTTAGATCACAACCCCAAGCAGTACCCGTTCCTTTGCCATCTCCAATGGAAAGCGTTACTAAGATGGGCTGTTCTATATGTTGAACAACTCCTTCGCGGCTGAAAGGCAGATTTTTCCCTTCTGTAGAAATGGCTAAATCATTTCTGTTTGCCGTTGCTACAACATCTTTGGGCAGGCTACTTTGTTCAGCGGTTTGCTTGAGATAGGCGATCGCCGCCCCCCTATCAAATTCCTTTGGCGTGCCATTTTCCATTAACAAAAAGTCGCCCAGCCGAATCGTCAGCTTCTGTTCGCTAAAGGGCACTCCAGCCCGACCTGCTGCGGCTGCAATCCTTCCCCAGTTGGGGTCACGTCCAAACACGGCTGATTTGAACAGCATGGAACCTGCAATAGTGCGAGCGACCTGTCGGGCCGACTTATCATCCGTTGCGCCACTCACCTGTACTTCAACCAAGCAGGTGGAGCCTTCTCCATCCCGCGCAATCCGTTTTGCTAGGTAGGCGCAAACTTCCGTAAGCATGCCTTCTAATAGCTCAGCCTCGGGTCCCATCTCCGTAATGGCGGGGGTGCGAGATTGCCCGTTGGCAAGGGCCAAAACCATATCGTTGGTGCTGGTGTCACCATCCACCGTGATTTGGTTGAAGCTGCGGTCTACAGCACGGCTGAGCATTTGCTGCCATAGGTGAGGCGATACGCCAGCATCGCAGGTAATAAACCCTAGGAGCGTTGCCATGTTGGGGTGAATCATCCCAGACCCTTTGGCAATGCCGCCGATGCGAATGGGGCGATCGCCAATCATGGACTCTAGGGCAATACTTTTGGTCACCAAATCCGTCGTAATAATCGAACCCGCTGCGCGATCGCCACCGTCGGGGGAAAGGTCGCTAATGAGCGGGGCGATCGCCGTCCGTATTTTCTCCATTGGGATCTGTTTCCCAATCACACCCGTGGAGGCAATCAACACCTGCTCTGGCGCAATATCGAGGGCATTACCAATTAACTCCGCTTTTTCGCGTACCGCAGCCCAGCCCTGTTCCCCTGTGCCTGCATTGGCCTGTCCTGCATTACAGAGCATGGCCTGAGCCGTGGGCTTGATTTGTAAACATTGACGGCAGTAGTCCACACAGGCTGCCCGCACTTGGTTGAGGGTGAAGACCCCAGCGGCGATCGCAGGGACATCGGAGACTATCAGCGCCAAATCTGGCAACCCCGAAGGTTTTAGCCCTGCGGCAATCCCCGCTGCTCGAAAGCCCTTTGGCGCGGTCACATTACCAGAAACAACCTGCCAGTCTGCCATGAAAACTCCTCTCGGGGCACAATTTGCATCAGACCCTCATCTTAATGCGCCACAGGAGTTGCTTCAAGGGGCTTTAGCCTTGATTTTATACCTCGAACCTGATCCCCTAGGTTCAACGCTTTGTACTATGGAAAGAGTGAATCAATGGTTTTTGTTCCCATGACCTCTGCCACCCCTACATCTATTGGTTTAGCCTCTCGCTTGGTCAATGGCGTCTTGGCGATCGCCCCCATTGCCAATCTCCTCAAGCATCAGGCACGTTCCATGATGATCAAACGTGCTGAATCGATTGGCGTGCAGTGGACACAAGAAGCAGAAGCCCTGAGAGCACAGGGGGACGAAACCTGGAATATTGCACTGGCAAACATTAAAGATCCAGACTTGGTTTACCCCAACTATTATCTTCAGCCGTTCCACGCCTACAAAACCGGAAACCTAAGCTGGCAAGCCGCCACTGAAGTCGAAGTCGCTGCCTACGCGGCCCATGCGCGAATCTGGTCAGATACAGGCTCCAAGGCAGGTGATGCCCGCCTGCGAGAAAGTTTCCACACGCAGCTTCAGGCGCAAATCCCCACTGCACCCGAAACCATTTTAGATTTGGGCTGTAGTGTAGGTATGAGTACCTTTGCCCTGCAAGATACTTACCCAAATGCCGCTGTGACAGGGCTAGATTTGTCGCCTTACTTTTTGGCGATCGCCCAGTATCGTACCCAGCAAACCCAGCGATCAGTTGAGTGGGTGCATGCCGCAGCAGAGGCTACGCCCTTTCCAGACCAGAGCTTTGACCTGGTTTCCACTTGTTTGATGTGTCATGAACTGCCACAAGAGGCTACGCAAGCAATTCTTAAAGAAGCACATCGCCTGCTGAAACCAGGTGGACACCTCGCCATTATGGATATGAATCCTCAGTCCGAGGTGTTTGCTAAACTGCCACCTTATGTTTTTACGCTCCTCAAAAGTACAGAACCATATTTGGATGAGTACTTCACCTTCAACATGGAACAATCAATGGTGGAGGCTGGATTCAATCAACCTTTTGTAACGCGTAACAGCCCACGCCATCGTACTTTTATTGCCGCGCCCCGTGTCTAATGGATTGCTATTTCATATAGCGGAACTTAATTTGAACGACAGAAGGTGTATTGGAAACCTTAAACTTCGTGTCATCAAAGCTAGGGGCACTAAAACCGATCTCAGGATTATTAGAAAATCCAAACCCTTCTTCTGGAATCCCAAATGCGCCCTTATTTAATTTTGAATCGCTATTGGCATCATGAAATGCCGTAATGGCGTAATTTCCGGGCTTGAGATTTAGATCTCCAAGCATGATGGACGTGCCTTTGGTAGAAGCAGGCGCACAGCGTTTGACCACAAAATCAGGACTCGTGGCCTTGGGGAAATCCGTAGGGCCAGAGAACAGACTTAAGCAAACTTGTCCCTGAGCATCCCTCACGCCATCAAACTTGACTTCTAATCCAGGACTAGGGGCGGCTACTGTGGCAGCAGGTTGAGCGACCTTGTCAATAGGCTTAGAGACGAGAGGCTTAGCGACAAAAGGCTTAAGGGGTTTGATCGAACGAGTGGGCAAGGTGGGTTTACGGCTGGGTTCAGCATGAAGTGGCTGCAAAAGAAAAGAATTAGCGGCAATTGATGCGCCCAAAATTCCCGCAAAGCAACCCAGCAGTTTATAGTTCATAATTCCTCAAATAGCTTCATAGATAGAATTGACGCGATCGCCCCTAGATTGAGTTCCCCACCGCTTTCCAATACTGTGGATTGCCCTACCCAAGGCTGTATCGAGAATGTACCTGCACAGACTATAACTCTTGCAGAATATATTGTGTAGGGGCTAGGAATATTCTTCATCCAAACGCATACTGAGAGCGCTTTAATTCGCATACTGTGGATTAAACTGAAACCAGATGGGACTTTTAGCGCGTCAATTGGGTCAAACTCTTAGCCATTTTTTATGAGCTGCAAATTCTCTCAGCGCTTCTATACATTTACCGTTTCTTTAGGCTTTATCCTCCTCGGCACTGGCTGTGCCAATTCACCTGACCCCCCCAATTCACCCGAGCAACCTCAGCTTCCAGGGTTTGAAGTGAAGTTTTTAGTCGGTAGTGCCTTAGGTCAGTTTTGTCAGCAGGCTGCGGCGCAGTACAATGCACAGTCGCCTAAGCTCCCTGATGGCAAAGACTTTCATTTAACCTGCGTGGCCCAAGGCAGTGGGGATGTGGTAGCAGATCTGGTGAATCGATCGCAGCAGCTCAAAGCAGGCTCGGTGCAGGCCGATGCCCCTGAATGGCCCACGCTGATTTCAGTGGATGGCGATATTTACCTAAGTCAGTTGGTGTACCAGATCAACCAGATCTTTCCAGGGCAGAACTACATTCCTGACGTGGCAGATGCACCCCTGGTTGCCAATAGCCCAATGGTGTTTATGACCCAGGCCGACTTGGCTCCAGGGTTACAAAAAGCAGCGGAACCCTTTAAAGCACTGGCAAACGCTAAAAATCATAAAGCACTAGACCCTGCTGCCCAAGCGATTCCCATTCACTATGTCCATACAGCACCCACGCGCTCTAATTCTGGGCTACAAACCCTGATTGCCCAATTTGCAGCAGTCTCTGGCAAGCGTCCCGAACAGTTAACGCCCGCAGATGTGGGGCTTTACCAAGGCAAGGTGCAGCAAATTCAGAGCAAGATTACCCGCTATGGCATCTCTACCGATTCCTTGGCCAAGGCGATGGTGCAAAATGGCGTGTTTTGGGCCTCGGTAGGTTCGGTGTATGAGTCTTCTGTGATTGTGGCCAATGATGGCATCCCCGCTGGACAGCCTCGCTATGAGGCGGTGTATCCCAATGCCACCTTTACCTCAAATATGCGGGTTATTTTGCCCAAAGCCCCGTGGGTCAGTGCCGATGAGAACGCCGCTGGGGAGAAGGTGGTGGAGTATCTGCGATCGCCCCAGGCCCAGCAAATTGCCACCAATTTGGGGTTAAGACCAGGGGTTCCAGGGGTTGCCCTAGGGCCAAAGTTCACCAAAGCCTTTGGGGTAGACCCTCAGGCCCATTATGATTCTTACCGCGCCCCCAAGCCGGAGGTGGTGGATGCCATGCTGAAATCCTGGCAGGATTTTGCCAAAAAGCCTTCTCGCATTGCGCTGGTGGTAGATTCTTCGGGTTCTATGGCAGGGCCAAAAATGGCGGCGGTGCAGTCTACCTTGCAAGCCTATATCAATAGCCTAGGCCCCAAAGAAGAAGTGGCATTGTTTGACTTTGACAGCAAAGTAAGAACTCCAATTTTGGCAGATGGTACCGCCCCAGGCAAAGCCAGGGGGATCGAATTTATTGGTGGGTTAAGCGCAGAGGGTGGCACAAAGCTCTACGATGCAGCCAGTGCAGCCCGAGGCTGGTTATCAGAACATTTACGGGGGGACGGCATCAACGCGGTAGTCATTCTCACCGATGGGCAAGACACCGATTCTCGGCTCACCCTCGATCAACTGGGGACGGAGTTGAAAAAGAGCGGTTTTGCCAGCGACCAACGGATTGCAGTGTTTACGGTCGGCTATGGCAATGCAGGGGAGTTTAGCCCCGATGTACTGAAGCAAATTGCCAGCGCCAACGGCGGCTACTATTCTCAAGGCGATCCGGCAACCATTGCCAAGCTCATGGCAAATTTACAGGTGGAGTTTTAGCCCTAAGGATTTTCTGCAACCTTATGAAATGGATTAACCCGCTCTATAGCCCTGCTGCTGTACTTTTAGGCTGCATAACCCTAGTGCTTGGTGTGCGCTTGGCGAAGGTGTCGAGCGCGGTTGTGGTACCTGTGGCGATCGCCGTTTCCACCCTCAGCGCCAGTCTCCTAACGCCCGCCAGCAAGACCCAGTCTGACCGTCCAGTCCAAGTCCAAAATCCGGCCCTTGCAACTGAACTTGCCACGATGCGAGAACAGGCCCAAACCCTAGCGCAAAAAGCGCAGAAACTTAGCGCAGAAGCCCATCAAATTTTAAATTCATCGCCCTATATGGAGCTATTGGGAACCGTCCAGTTCGCCTGTGAACGCACCAGCGAACTCCCCGCTAAAATTGATGAGATTGCCCTACGATTGCAAGGTGAAGACTCTATTCTTTCTGTTGGCGAACTCCAAAACCAGCTTCGAGATGTACAGGATAAGCTCCGCCAAAAACCAGGAGCAGCGGCCCAAGCCCAGCTCATGAAGCTCTCCGATAGTCTCAAGAATAATATTCAGCTTACCCAGCAAGGCCAGGATGCTCGGCAAGCCCAGGTACTAAGTTTGTCCACCCTCATTTCAGAATCGGCTGGGGTGCTTCAGACGATGAAAAATCAACTGAGATCGTTGGATCTAGAAGATGTCACCCAAGCCGATCAGCTGCGATCGCTCAGCAACGAACTACGGGATTTCCAAGAAAATCTAGACCTATTGGTGGTGCATTAAAAGGAGCTTGAAACGTTTTTAGAGATGTTAAAATCAACACGGATTGGGATCTGCTTCTGCATTTAACAGGATTTGAGTCGCCTCGACACGATTGAACGCTAATGCTTCCATCAACAATGTCATGTCACTTCTCGCAAGAAGTCCCCTTTAAATCACACTCTAATCCCTTAATAAATACCTCACATTGATGCACCTGTTCCATATTTCCCTTGAGACGAAATAGCTCCCTAGCTTTTTCAAAATCACCTTTTGTGTTTTTAGAATAGTGATCTGCCTGACCTCTCTCCCAATAGACCCAAGGGTTTTGAGGATCTGCCTTGATCCGTTGAGTGAGTTCTGCAACGTGCTCAATATGGCGCTTTAATGACTCGACTCTTTCCTCTAATGATCGCGCTTTATCATCATTTTTCTGAGTCCGATATAGTTTGGCGGCTGTTTGAAAATCTGAAATTTGTTTCCCTATTTCGCCCGTCATTTCATAAATCTGGGCGCGACTTTCGTAGTATTCAGGTGACTGAGAATTGAGCTGAATTAAAGTTGTGTAATCGCCAATCGCCTTGTTAAATTGTTTCGCCCAAACATAAACATTTGCTCGGTCTGAGAGCATACCTTTATTCTTCGGATTTATCCTAAGAATGGAAGAATAGTCTGAGATCGACTGAGTATAGTTATTGCTTGTAAATGCATCTCTCGCCCGTTTTTCAAGCGCTTCAATATCTTTAGGATTCGTTTTAATCCGATTATTATTGAAGGCAACAGGATCTTTCTCTTTTTCCAGATAGGCTAATGCATCGGAAACCATCTTATTTTGCGGCTCAATCTTCTGGGCAGCTTTATAGTCTGCGATCGCACCTTCAATATCTTTCATTGTTTGCCGAACTTTCCCTCTTTGCAGATAAGCATGAACATTTTTAGGATTGAGCGCAATGAGCTGAGAATAATCAGCCAATGCTCCTTTGTCGTCGCTTTGCACGGTTCGCCACATCGCTCGCATCTCATAGGCATTTTGATTTTTTGGATCCAGTTTGAGGATGGCAGTATAGTCTGCGATCGCCCCAACTGGGTTCGGCTGAGTTGAATAGAAAAAAGCCCGTTTGGCATAGGCTTGGAGATGATTGGGATTGAGCCGAATCACCTGAGCCAAATCTGAGATCGCCCCAGCCTTATCATTGAGCGAAAACCGATAATTGCCTCGGATCCAGTACGCTGATTCCGATTGAGGATCGAGTTGAATCACCCGATCAAGATCTTTGAGGGCATCTTCACTTCGGCCCATCGAAATTGCATAATTGGCCCGTGCAAAGTAGAGATTGGCCGCCTTAGGAGATTGCTCAATGGCTTTGCTTATATCGGCGATCGCCCCGTTATAATCTCCCTGCTGCGCCTTGCTAGTGGCTCCAATAATCAGATCATCTACAGGACTGGCAGCGGCAGGATTGTTGGCAGGCAAAATGGACAACTTTAGCCCTAATTCCGCTCCTCGCGCTGCAAGCGTCTCTACTGGAATCCCCAGATTGAACCCAGTTTTAACCACAATCCTAGGATTGGTTTGCGAGACTTCCAGCTTGCTATCCACATCGCCCCGACCATGAATCCCCACCAATTGGCCAATCTGATTAAAAACACCACCCCCACTCATCCCCGGCAGGGTTAGGTTGGTATACACCATCCCATAGCCATCGTTAAAGGGCTTGCTACTGCGAGCGGTCAGGGTTCCTTCCGTAAAGATGTAGACAGATCTCGTAATCACCGCAGTCCCCACTGGAAACCCAGCCACGTAGACGGGACTCGCCTCTCCCAACCCTTGGGAACTCCCCAAGACTGCCACGGGGTAGGGGCGATCGCTCGTGAAGGTGATGATCGCAAGATCCACACCCGACAACCGCTGAATATGAGTTGCGGTATAGGTGTGATCATCCGAAAGTGTCAATGTGTAGGGAATGCTGTTCGTCACCACATGGGCCGCTGTAACAACGGTATAGATTTGTCCTTGACGTTGAATGATGACTCCAGACCCAGAACCTGCCTGACTCTGAATCAGGACTGACAGGGTTTTAATCTCTTGAGCAATCTCGGTTTTGGATAGTGTTGTAGCGATTTGGGTTGGGCGCGATAGTTGGGCGATCGCGTGACCAGAAAAACTTTCCGCCCGAACCGCTAAACTACCTTGAAAAGATCCTGACAGAGCACTAAAACGTGCTTGCCCACGTCCCATCGTGAGGATTAAAAGTGCCCCATAAAGCAACACTGTATTGAGTCTTACGTCACCATAAGATTTTTTAAACATCTTTAAACTGAGATGCCTAACTCAGTACGCCATTGACTTAAGGGTTTTTCCCAGTGATGCTCCCATTTTTGCGCCAAAAAGGGTTGAGATTGAGAACCTAGACGATATCCAGTGGAGATGTTGTCTAGCAAAAGGTCAAGCTGCTCTGGTACTTTCAGTAACGTTTGGAGCAATCCCCCAGCCAGCAAGATCGCTGACATTGTGCGATGGGTTTGGGCTAGCTCAAAGGCTTTGAGTCCCAATTCTCCAGGAACATCCGTCTGAAATCCAGCCACAATATGCCAAATATCATGGGTTTGGCGTAAGCGCATAAAGACATAGCTCACATCGTCTTCGATGAGCAGTGTGCGATAAAAATTAGGATCAAAGCCAGATTCTATAATGTACTTGGCGTAGACAAACCCCAAAGAATCTGGAGGACAACACTGAAGTTGTTCAAGATTAGGCGGTGGAGCCAGGTATCGCTCGTGAATAAGCGCTGCTACATCAGGGTGACGCTTCACAAATTCAACGGACAGTTGTGAAGCCTTGGTATGCCGCAACCCATCCTCTACGTCGTAGACAGATTCCGTTGCAGAGGGGTCGCGCAGCAGTGAGACGGCTCCCTTGAGCGTACTTAGGAATTCTAAATTAAGACTGTGGAGATCTAGCCGCATCGACTCACCTTCCTCAATAGAAGCTTTTTCCGATTCGTACCTCAATTGTATTGCATCAAAGTTGACCCAGTTGGTTCCCACAAATTCGCACAAAGCATTCAAATTGTGAATGCTAGTAGACAGAGCTACAGCATGCAGTAGAAGATTAAGACAATGCGTAAGGGTATGCAAGGTTGTGCCAGATTCGGATGGGTTTATGCTGAGTGCTGAAATCTTAGGGGTTCGCCATGCCTATGAATTGACGCCCTCGGTGGGATCAGGCCCTGTTTTAGTTTTTATTCATGGATGGTTACTCAGTCGTCGTTACTGGGAACCTTTGGTTCAAGCTCTTTCTCCATCCTTTCAATGCTTAACCTACGATCTGCGAGGGTTTGGTGAGTCTGGTATGGATGCTCAAGCAGCCTCCGATGCAATAGATGTCAGAGCCGCGATCTCGACACACCCAGAGTCTGCCCTAGATCCACGACAATCTTCTATCCAGTCCTGCTTATCCAAAAGTATCCAAACGCCCTATACCCCCGCAGCCTACGCTCAAGATTTAGTGCTGTTGCTCAAGCAGCTTAACCTCTCACAGGTATGGCTGGTGGGACATTCCCTCGGTGGAAGCATCGGCCTATGGGCGGCAGCATTGGCACCGCATCTCGTAGAGGGAACCATCTGTCTCAATTCTGGTGGTGGGATCTACCTCAAAGAAGCCTTTGACCGTTTCCGTAACGCAGGCCAGCAAATGTTAGGGTTCCGGCCTGCTTGGTTGCCCTATGTTCCCTGTCTAGACCGGATCTTTAGCCGCATCATGGTCTCTCAACCTTTAGCACAACAGTGGGGAAAGCAGCGCCTGATTGACTTTGTGGCTGCAAACTATGATGCGGCCCTGCGATCGCTCCTCGACTCCACCGTGCCTGAAGAAGTGCATTTACTGCCCCAAATTGTGGCGCAACTCCAACAGCCTGTTTACTTTTTGGCAGGCCAACAGGATCGGGTGATGGAACTCAAGTATGTCTATCATTTAGCGAGTTTTCACCATAGCTTTAAGGCGGGTGAGCAAAATGTAATCGAAATCCCGCAGTGTGGACACATGGGGATGCTAGAGCAAACCGAGGCGATCGCCACAGCCATTGATAAAATCATTTATCAGAAAACAGGCCAATTGCCCAGCCTTAAAACTCAGTCGGCAGCGTAGAGGATCTTTTGCTAAACCGAAACTGACGAACCCACCGCGTTAAAACCCAAATATAAATAAAGCAAGTGCCTGAAATAATGGCACCAAAGAACGCCTTAAAGCTGGTCTTAAAGAGCTTTAGTCGCCGATCTGCCCCATCTGCTTCAGCCTGTTTCCGAATCGTGGGTTTTCCCTTTTCGACGGTGCCTAATAACTCTTGCCTGAGTTCAGGAAAGTCTTTGTCTGCAAGCGCTGGAGGGAGCGGCTGACCACTAAATCGACTAAATAAGCTACTCAATTCTGGTTTAGATTTTGCTTGCTTTAGCCTGAGTTGAATCTGCTCTACCTGCGTCATGCGCTGATCTGTAAAGGTATTGGTTTGCTCTGTCAACACACCGTCTAGACGGAAGCTATTCACCACCAGTAAAGGTGACAGGACAAGATACGCAATGCCCACAAAAAAGGCAGCCCACGAAATCCCCTTCAGCAAAACGAACTCCAGCTTAATCCGATGGCGAAGATCTTGATAAAACACAAAGGCTAGACCAATCAGGGGTACTGCGACGCGCTCTACCAACTCTGTAATGGTCTGAAGTTCCCACTCAGGATTCATAAAACGGGCGGGAATAAAGATGCTGATAATGTCAGCGAAAGATAGCAACAGCAAAACATATCCAACTAGCCTCAGCGTTTTTATGGTTAAAATCTGAGGCTGGGAATCAGACGGGTCAGACATGATGCAAAATCCTTCGGGAATCAATATCGAAAATAATATCTGGTTGTGATCTGTGTGGGCTGAAATCTCTAAAAGATTAACAGGCCGATTGCGGCCCTTGGGCAATGGTCGCCAAAAAATCTGCTTAATGTCATTGATAGAGAGACATCACATCGGCGATCGCCATTCTAGACTGCGCCCCTAACCCTAAGTTAGACCGATGCCCCAACCGCAAATGATCCGCAGCCGCACAGGCCACCATTGCAGCATTATCGGTACACAATGCCATTTTGGGAAAGATGACCGTGAGACCTTGGGCCTCGGCGGCAGTGCGAAGGTGCGATCGCAGTCCACTATTGGCCGCTACCCCACCCCCAATCACAATGGTGCTGAGTCCATAGTTCAACGCACAATTCACCGTGCGACGGGCCAGAGACTTGGCGATCGTGTACTGAAAACTAGCCGCCAAATCCTCAATCGGCAGTGGCCCAGAATCAGCCTTCAGTTTTTCCACCAGCCGCAGCATCGCCGTCTTGAGTCCACTAAAGCTGGTGTCGTAGGGATGATATCCGCCCTGAGGCAAGGAAATATTACCCTCAGGCAACGGGAAGGCCCTAGGGTTGCCGAGCTGTGCCGCTTGATCCATCGCAGGGCCACCGGGATACCCTAACCCCATCAGCCGCGCCACTTTATCAAACGCCTCCCCCACTGCATCATCTCGGGTTTGGCCTACGGTTTCATACACCCCGCAGTCCTTTACCAAAATGAGGCTGGTATGGCCTCCTGACACTAAAAGACACAAAAATGGAGGCGCTAAGTCAGGCTGCTCTAGGTAAGATGCATAAATATGGCCTTCAAGATGATGGATCCCTAAAAAAGGCTTGTCGTAGAGCATTGCCAAGGTCTTTGCCGCCGTCAGGCCCACCAGGAGCGATCCCATCAGGCCAGGGGCACAGGTTGAAGCCACCCCATCAATCTCAGCCCAACTGAGTCCTGACTGCGCCACAGCCGCCTCCACTGTCGCGTTAATGGTTGCCACATGCTGACGCGATGCCACCTCCGGCACAACGCCCCCGAAGGGTTGGTGGGTCAAAATCTGAGACGATACCACATCACTTAAAATGTGACGTTTGTTTACAACTGCGGCGGCAGTTTCGTCACAACTCGTTTCAATTGCTAAAACAGTGGCCATTAGCTGGTAGTTTTTTTGAATGAGTATGCCTATTCTCTCAAAACTTCAACCCTTTACGGATTGTTTTGTAAAGCGCTCCTAAGCTTACGAGTATTTAGGCGATTTATAGCGAAAAGTCTTTTTTGCTTTTATGACTGGCTTGTTGTGTAAATAAAGGGAAACAACTCTATGCGTCGTTTGTTTGCTCTCATCTTAGTTTTTACCCTGTGGTTTGGCTTTGCGCCATCAGCATCAGCAGATGTTGCAGGTCTCACCAAGTGCAGTGACACGCCTGCGTTTCAGCAACGGGCTAAAACAGCACGCCCAACCACCGACGATCCAGATTCTGGAGCCAAGCGGTTTGAGCGTTATGGTCAAGCCCTTTGTGGTCCTGAAGGTCTACCTCACCTCATCGTAGATGGTCGTTTCAGCCATGCTGGTGACTTTCTATATCCGAGCATCATGTTTCTTTACATCACGGGAACCATTGGCTGGGCCGGTCGCTCTTATTTGATTGCGATTCGCAAAGACAAGAATCCGGCAATGTCAGAAATTATTCTTAATCTTCCGCTAGCGCTCAAATGTACAGTAGGTGCTGCCCTATGGCCTCTATTGGCTTTCAAGGAACTGACATCGGGCGAACTGTTGGTCAATGAGAGCGAAATTACGGTTTCCCCTCGTTAAAACACATCCGTTCAGTCGTTAATTTCTGCATCTTAAACGTCCATTTGGAGAACACAATGGCAAAATTTTTGGCCTCTGCCCCTGTTGTAGCCGCAGTCTGGTTTACCCTAACCGCTGGAATTATGATTGAATTTAATCGGTTTTTCCCCGATTTGCTCTTTCATCCCCTCTAAATCAGCCAAGTCTAAACTTGTCTTAATTCTCGGATGGGAAATGAGGGTTTTTTATCGAAATCCTGATTTTCTCGCAAAGCCACCTTGTTTTCTCAACTGCTCCAGTTGTTAAAATGAGGTGGCTTTGTTTTGCTATTGTTGTCACCTAACGTTAAAAAGAGAAAATCATGGCAGTAGATGTAATTAAAGCTCCAGGCGATCCACAAATTGGGAATTTAGCCACGCCTATCAACTCTTCTGCGTTGACCAAGGCATGGCTCCAAAACTTGCCTGCCTATCGTGTGGGTCTTAAGCCCTCACGACGTGCCCTTGAGATTGGTATGGCCCACGGCTATTTGCTCTACGGCCCTTTTGCAAAGTTAGGGCCGCTCCGTAACTCGGAAAGCGCGAGCTTGGCAGGTGTTTTGGGTGCGGCTGGGCTAGTGATCATTTTGACACTTTGCCTATCGCTATATGCTGCCACTAAACCCGATGCGCCCCTGAGCAATTTAGCTGCTCCTGCCCCTAAAGATTTAGCTGGGGCTGAAGGCTGGAGCGAGTTTGCCCGCAGCTTTTTGATCGGTGGTTTGGGTGGTGTCGTAACGGCGGGTGCGTTTTCATTGCTGCTAGAAACCGTTGGGTTGATCTAGCGAAACGCTGTCGGAAAGGGCGCAATGCCTTGCGCCCCTGCGATGTGGTCACTTTTGTAGGAATGACTTTAATGATGCCTGCGTTTGACGAGATGAATCCACGCCGGATGAATCATCGATCGCAGTACTCGATCCAGCGTCAGATTCCGATTGTCTCGGTTCAGCAGATGCGGGACATTGAGTCTCGGCTGTTTAAAGCGGGTATGCCCATTGCTGCGCTGATGGAAAAAGTGGGGGGACTGATTGCAGATCGCATTCAGTCCCTTTTTCCGTTAGCGGCTTTCCCCTGTATCGGGTTTTTGGTAGGGCCAGGACATAATGGAGGCGATGCTCTGGTTGTCGCGAGAGAATTATATTTTCAGGGCTACCAGGTTCTGATCTATCAACCCTTTGAGCGTTGTAAAGACCTGACGGCAGCGCATGCTCAGTTTGCAAAGTCACTTCTTTCGATTCCCTTTTGCGCTTCAGTAGAGGATCTGGCTTCCTGTGATGTTCTAGTCGATGGATTGTTTGGATTTGGGCTAGAGCGAGTGTTGGATGGAGATATCGCCACAACAATCCACACCACCAATCAATGGGCAAAACCTACCATCAGCATCGACCTACCTTCAGGCATTCATACAGACACGGGTGAAGTGTTGGGTGTGGCAGTCCGAGCCACCCATACGCTCTGCCTTGGACTTTGGAAGCTAGGATTAGTCCAAGATCCTGCTCTGGAATGGATAGGACAAGCTGAACTGATAGATTTTGATATTCCGTGGGCCTGTGTTGATGCGGTGTTGGGCGATCCCATTCCCACCCAGCGACTGGTTGCTTCGCAGATGATGCAGCAGTTGAGTTTGGAGATCTCGCCCACTACCCACAAATACAAACAGGGTCATGTTCTGCTCGTCGGCGGTTCCCAGAAGTATCCCGGCAGTATCGTTTTAGCGGGGCTTGGCGCACGCGCTTCGGGGGTGGGAATGCTGACGATCGCAGTTCCCTCCAGTCTCAAGTCCTTGGTGGTAGCGCGGCTTCCTGATGCAGTGGTCATTGGCTGTGCTGAGACAAAACATGGGGCAATCGCTCACCTACCGGAAGATCGGGATTTGGAACGGTTTGATGCGATCGCCTACGGCCCTGGCGTAACGACGGAATCTACGGCCGTTTTGGAGCAGATTTTAGGATCTGAGCATCCGTTGATTTTGGACGCAGATGGCCTGAATCTGTTGGCAACGCTAGGCGTAGCGCACCTGAAAGCCTGTAAATCCATGACCGTATTAACCCCCCATGCTGGTGAATTTCGGCGGTTGTTTCCATCACTAACGGAAGCTTCAGCACTGGCAGCCGCGCAGCAGGCCGCGCAACACTGTGGCGCGGTAATCGTGAGTAAGGGCGCTTGTACGGCGATCGCCTCCCCCACTGGACAACTCTGGATCAATACAGAAAGCACTCCTGCACTTGCACGGGGCGGCAGTGGAGATGTTTTGACCGGATTGATGGGCGGCTTAATGGCTCAAGCACAGCGGCAGGGGCGATCGCTGGAGGGTGCGGTTCAGGGTGCAGTTTGGTGGCATTCCCATGCTGGACGGTGGGCTGCACAGCGCTATACGGACAGGGGCGTGAATGCAGAGACCCTAGCAGAATCGCTGTTACCCTTTATGGCTGGAACACCCGATTTGCCCCTAGGCAGTGGCGACACTTTACGGCATTCTTATAGACGATAGACGAATAGGCATGAGGTTTGACATGAGTACAGGGGCAGACGCCGTTAAGGTAATGAAACAGCAGGTCGGCAAAGCAGCGGCTGACCGTGTGCAGTCCGGTTCCATTGTGGGCCTTGGGACTGGCTCCACCACTGCCTATGCCATTCAGTATTTGGGCGATCGCATTAAGTCCGGTGAACTCACCGATATCAAGGGCATTCCTACTTCGTTTCAGGCGTCTGTCCTCGCCAAGCAGTACGGCATTCCCCTGACCACTCTGGATGAAGTGGATCGGATACACATTGCGATCGATGGAGCCGATGAGGTCGATCCCCAGAAAAATCTAATCAAAGGCGGTGGCGCTGCCCACACCCGTGAGAAAGTGGTGGACTCCCTCGCTGAACTCTTTATTGTGGTGGTAGATCAGTCCAAAATAGTGACGGCGCTAGGGTCTACTTTCCCCGTGCCCGTTGAGGTGTTGCCCATGGCGATCGCCCCTGTTACCCGCGCATTAGAAAAGCTGGGCGGCAAGCCAGAACTCCGCATGGGCGTCAAAAAAGATGGCCCCGTCATTACCGACCAAGGCAACATGGTATTGGATGTAACCTTTGCTTCCATCCCTAACCCTGCTGAACTGGAGAAAATCCTCAACAATATCCCAGGCGTTCTAGAAAACGGCATCTTTGTGGGCGTCACCGATATTGTCTTGATTGGAGAAATCCAAAACGGACAGCCCATTGTGCGTGAAATGTAGTCAATAGATTGATTGGGTATTGGATTAATCTGCATGATCCTGTTCATCTTCAGAGATAAGGATAGACTTACCAATACCCAATTGCTTTTTGCTCTGCTTAAGGCTTTTAAATAAATCTTTGATTTGCCGATAGGCTTCAGCACTGGTAATTTTGCCATTGGTTTCCAATGCACAGATAAACCCAACCTGTGCGGCAAACTCCTGAAGATTGGAGTTAAAGACCAAATTTGTTGGGGTAAACTCACCGTAATAGCGGCTGCGAGGCCGGAGAAATTCATCCTTACTGGGGGTTTGATCCTTAGACATGTCGTTGAGTTTTACTCCTAAAGTGAACTTTTGATGAATTCACTACTTGTTTAACTTCACTATGACATTTTTAGAGTAGGCTGGCTTAGCCTAGATCAACGGAAAGTTATGCGCTGAAATTGGACACAACAATCCTTGATCTAGGTCAGTATGCATCATCATAGATCATCAGCCACTGGAGATTCATGGCTGATGAAACATCTTATTTAAAAAGCTCATCACTACTCCAGCAGCGTCTTATGGGCACTGTTCTCTTAGACCGTGGAACCCGTTAAGCCTTGATATATGGGACGACTTTTAGGCCTTCTTACTTGAAATACTTAAAAGCCTCACTGCACAAGCTGTTTGGACTGCTTATCACGGATTAGTTAAGCAGTGTCAGTTAGCCAGAACTAATTGTCGCTCAAAGCTATAAGTTCCCCCTGAGTGGTTAGGTGCATTTCTTCCTAAGAATAAAGCGACTCTCATCTAAGCCTTTGCTAAAAAATAAACTTCCCAAGAACTGAATCCAGGCATGGCATTTGTAATCCACTCATTGCATTGAAGCAACTCAAAATTGTGTTTCTCTAAAAGCAGCTTTACTTCTGGTTGAAATAAATATCGCATTCGATGTAGTTCATGAAAATGATTAGATGTTAAATCATTCTTATCAGTGATGATTATTTCATAGTTGACATCAACTAAGTTCTCATTAGGTAGCAGGACTGGCTCTGCGATGCGAAGCATACTGACTTGTTTGTTTTCTAATCGCTTAATTCTGGTGGTGGGGCGATCGCTCAAAACACCAGGCCCGTACCAACAATCAAACAGAAAAATGCCCCCAGGCTTCAAATGCGCTTTTGCAGTTGCAAATGCCGCACTGAGGTCTTCATTGGATGTTTGATAACTCATTACATGAAAAAGTGAAATTACAGTATCATATTTTTTCTCGATCTGAATTGTTCGCAAGTCACCTTGCTTAAATTTTATATTTGAATCAATATATTGAGAGTTTTTTCGAAGCTGTTCATTTGCTATTGCTATCATTTCAGGACTAAGATCTATTCCATTAACCTGATATCCTTTCTCTGACAAAATTATTGCATGCTTCCCTGTTCCACATCCCAATTCTAAAATTGACTCCAATTCAGGCTGAACCTGACTTAAAAGTGAGAGGATATAGTTTACCTCGCCAACATAGTCTTTGTCTTGATAAATTAAGTCATAATATTGTGCATAATTCTCTCGAAAATTCATACAGCTTTGCACCTTGAAACTAAACAGACTTATAGAGAGATATTCTTTTTAGATCTAGAGAGAATGGAAGCTTAATATCAACAAAATCTCTGTAGATTATTTTTATAGATTTGAAAAAATTTTCTTAAGTGATTCGAAAACTTGATTGATTTGCTGCTCAGTCAGGGTTACTCCACTGGGTAAGTAAAGACCTCTTTGAGAAATTTGTTCAGCAATGGGACAAGTAACATTGTTAAAAAGACCCATATTTAAAAACACAGGCTGTAAATGAATAGGCCAGAAAAAAGGGCGTGACCCTATATTCTGTTCCCGCAAAAGATTCATTACCCCTTTTGCATCAATTAGAGTGTTTTCTTTTAGAACAATACTATAAACCCAGTATATATTTTGGGCATAAGAAGTTTCAGCAAGGGGAATCTGTAGGCAAGATAAATCCTTGAGTAAGGCCGTGTAGCACTGACCAATTTGTCTCTTTCTTGCGACAAATTCATCAATCCGTTCTAGTTGAGCAACACCCAATGCAGCTTGGAGATTGCTCATACGATAATTCCAGCCCAGTGCATGATGAATGAAGCGCCGTTCGTTTTGCATACAAAGGTTGCGGAGAGATCGACAGCGTTCTGCTAACACCTCGTCGTCAGTTAGAATCATTCCACCTTCGCCAGTTGTTATATTTTTATTTGCATAAAAACTAAACAGACTTAGTTCACCAAAGCTTCCGCAAGGACGATTCTTATAAGTTTGACCATGGACTTCAGCGGCATCCTCAATAATCATTAATCCATATTTACTTGCCAACGCCAAAATTGGATCCATATCCACAGGCAAACCATAAATATGAACCACCATAATGGCCTTTGTTTGAGACGTGATTTTTGATTCTACCTGAGTGATATCCATATTCCACGTATCAGGACAACAATCCACAACGACTGGTGTTGCACCACATCTGACAATTGCTGTTGCACAGGAAATAATGGTGAAGGTTGGCAAAATAACCTCGTCACCAACACCCAAACCTAAGCAAGAAACTGCTATGTCTAATGCCGCAGTGCCACTGCTGACCGCAATGCCAAAACGTCTGCCAACATAGGCAGCAAACTGTTGTTCAAGGCGGTCTACAAACGGGCCTTCGGATGATATCCAGCCGCTATCGATACATTCATTTAAATACTTCTTTTCATTCCCATCGAGAAGGGGTTCGCTAACAAGAATTGGTTTCATCGGTGTAACTGCTCAGTGCTTTCGGGGGGTAAACCTTCAAAACAAGTTTTGTCTTGTTCTCCTAGGTAAGGGCCTTGCTTTACCTCGATCATCTCCACCTCTTCTAAGATTTCAAATCCATGTCCCCCCATGATGAGTATAATAACGTCTCCAGATTCTAAAATACGACTTTCTAAGTATTTTTGTTTTTCCGTATAAAAATCAACTCGTAATCGACCTTTTTTGATGATCAAGACTTCTTGAGTTAACTGCACCTCCCGAGAAATATGATTGTGGATGTGGGGTGGGATCATTTTTCCCGCCGAATAATGCATGTATGCAAGTTGTTGGCTGAGTTCGGAGGGAGTAAAGAAATGTATACCTTTCTCCTTAAACTTGTTAGAAATAATAATCGAAAATAGAGAGTTCTGGTACTTAATTTCTTCTATCATTGTAGACATATTCTAATATCTTTATAAATCAAACTGCTGTATCTTTACAATGTCTGCATCTTTTGAGAGTAGTATTTTTTTGCAGATTATTAATGAGAAAATAACAACACAAATGCTTGTGGCTTAAGGAATATCAGATACTCCTATCATATGTATTAGGGTGAGAGAAATTGCCTAAATCTCCTGTCAAGCGAGGGCCAAAAAACGTGCCGATTAAGAGGTTTGCATTCCATAATTGTTGACGGCTATCCAAAGACCAGAGATCCCTAAAATACTACCTAAAGTACTCCAGGCTTGATATGAATACCCTTCTTGATACGCCCCATAAATTTGTCTGGGGATAGATAGCAAAAAACATAGAATGATCAGTAGCATTGCAACAATGACGGCACTAGGTATATCCATTACGGCTGAGAAAGCTGTTACATTGACTACCCTTTGCCTTGAAATAAGGGAAAAGGCGGCAAGGCAAACTCCACCTGTCGTAAAAGACAGAATAAGTAATGAGTAAAATGTATCTAATATCGCATATTGTGCAACTTTTTTGTCGTTCTTACTATCAACTGAGGCAAGAATATTAGTGAGACTGCTTGCTAATCCGAGGTCAGCAATACTAGCCCAGCTTAAAAAGCTACTGAGAATCAACCAGATTGCAAAACGTTCGGTACCCAAATACTGAACAGTTAGTGGAATTGATATTAAGCCAGCACCTGAAGTAATGCCTCTAGAAACTAGAGTTGCACCTTCTGTAAGCATTGCTCGAAAAGTTCTATTTTTTGAGGACATCTAGGACATTGAGCGCAGGTATCGCCTTTCTGAGTCTTTTCTGATACAGCTTAGTCTTTTTTACAACACATTTGCCAAATTTTAGCTATCAAAACTCAACTGCTCTAAAAATGATATTGAAGCGATCTATGTTTGTGAGGCTATTTTGTCAAAAAAGATCTAGGTGAGCTACTTGAGCAAAGTCAAAATTGCCCATCTCCCAATCCGCTGGGACAAGCTGCTCTATTTTTAAATTGCTGCGCGAAAGATCCGCGCCCAGAATGCGGGTGTGAAACAGTTTTGCGCCAGAGAAGTTGGTGCGGTGCAAATTGGCCCAGGAGCAATTGGCTGCGGACAAATCCGCCTCAATGAGGGTTGCACCCAGCAGATAGGCTCGGCATAAGTTTGCTTCTCGCAAGTTGGCATGGCTTAAATCGGCTCCATAAAGCTGAGCACTGATCAGAACTGCGCGGTGGAGACTGCTATGGCGCAAGATGGCCTGACAGAGATTTGCCTCTGTTAAGTTGGCGTTGCTGAGGTTGCTACGGCTGATCTGTGCCCCATCTAAACTTGCTTGCTTAAGGTTTGCATTGCGTAAATTGGTGCCAATGAGATTGGCGCAATGTAAATCCGTTCGCAATAGATTAGTGTCTTGTAAATTAGCCCCAATGAAGTTGGTGTGGGAGCAGTCAGCCCTCTGGAGGAAACACTTGGAGAGATCGGCGAGGGCAAAATTTGCTCCTACACAATTCGATTTCTCCAGATTTGCGCCTACTAAATTTGCATTGCTGAAGTTGGCTTCGCTTAGGTTTATCAGGCCAAGCTCCAGATAGCTAAGGTCTGGAATGATGTGGGGATGCTGCGATCGCCAATGATTCCAGCCTTCAACGCCGTCTGTTTTGAGTATTGCCAGATGGTCTAAATTCGCCATTATTCTTTTGCGGTTTGCCGTGATTGAGTCAGGTCAGGATGTGCCCGTCCTGGGGTATTTTCCATCGAACTAATGACGGCTCGCATGGCTGCCATAATGTCTTGTTCTTCGCCGCCTAAGTACAGCCGTCCAAAGGCTCCCACGGCCTGGACTTCTAGGATATTAATGAAGGCTGCTTTTTCGGCTTCATTGGCGGCTAGAGCTGCATAGGCCGCAGGCTGAACTTCCATCACGTAGAGGGCTTGGCCTGCCATCAACATCTGGCCCCGTGCCATGCGGTTGATGAGCTGGGCTTGGTGGGCATCAATATTGCGAATCACCTGACTGGACACCACATTAGGTCTCAGGCAGTCTTCTCTTCGTACCCCTAGGGCATTGAGGATGGCGCGGGAGGCTGCTTGGACATCGGCTTGGCTGCTGGCATGGACTTCCATGAGGCCAAATAAGCGTTCTACAAACTGAACGGCGGGTCGAACGACGGCAGACTTAAGGGCCACATCCATGATGCGGTTGATTTCAATACCAGGGGAAATTTCGATCCAAAGCGAGGTGTCTCCTGGCAGGGGTAAAAAGCCAGAGGCGATGGTTCCCATGTAGGCGGCGTGTTGTGATTGCAAGCTATCTATATAAACGTAGCTTCGTAATTCAATGCCCAAGTGTTATGTCTCCCTCGCGCCACACGTTATAGCCCGCAATCATTGAGTTTACCCCGTCACCGTCCCCGATGCGAGTGATTTTGCAGCCTGATGGGTAGGGGCGCACATGCATTGCGCCCTCACGGGGGTGACAGTCTCTTGTTGAAGAAAAATAAGGGGTTGTTATCGTAAGGGATGGGTCTCATGGTAAATTACTGAAGCTTAACGTCGGGAAAGTCCGGTGAAAGTCCGGCGCTGTGCCGCAACTGTAAGGGATCTGCCTCACTCAGATACCCAAGTCAGAATGCCGACGCGGATGGCCTTTGAGAGGTCATCATCCATTTTCTATTCTCTGCGCTGCACGGGGAAGGAGTCTCTATTGTTGTCTGAATTGATTGCCCCGACTGCTGTCACTTGTCCTGGCTTGTTTTCTCCTACCCTGGCCCAAGATGGGGTGTTGTCGCGGATTCGGATTCCTGGTGGGATCTTGAATGGGGAGCAGTGTGCGGCGATCGCCACCCTATCCAACCAATACGGCAATAGCCTTGTCCAAGTCACCAATCGCGCCAACCTTCAACTGCGCGGGCTGAAAACAAAATTACCCAGTAATGCGCTTCAGCATCTGCAAGCTGTCGCCCTCGCTTCACCCATCCCAGAGCTGGATGGGATTCGTAATATCATGAGTAGCCCCACGGCGGGGATTGATCCGCAGGCGCTCGTGGATACGCGCCCTTTGGTGAGGGAATGGAATCGCACGCTCATGAGTCGGCCTGATTTTGCGGTGCTGTCGCAGAAGTTTAGCGTTTGTTTTGATGGGGGTGAGGCGGTTGGTGTTGGCGATCGCCCCAATGACGTCACCCTAGTGGCAACCAAGATTGAGGACAGTATCCAGTTCAGGCTGCACTTAAGTACAGGAGAACGGGGTGAATCACCTCAGGATGTTGGGGTGAGTGTGAAGGAGGGGGAGGCGATCGCCCTGCTCACGGCTTTAACTGAAGTTTACCGAGACTATATATTGCAGCAGTCTAGCCAAAGGAAACCGCCACGACTCAGAACGTTGCTGAGGGACTGGGGTGTGGATCGCTATCTTAAAACCATCAGTCAGCAGATGAATTTTCCTTTGAAGACAGAAAACTGGCATAGACTCAATGCTATCCCCTATGCCCATTTGGGGATTCATCCGCAACGACAAGCGGGTTTCTCTTATGTTGGGGTGAGTTTACCCTTAGGCCAGCTTCAAACTCAGCAATTGCAAGCGTTAGCGCACCTTTCGGAGCAGTTTGGAGAGGGTAGTCTGCGTTTAACCCCTTGGCAGACGGTCATTGTCCCAAATGTTTTGACCTCACAAGTGGCTCAAGTTCAGCAACAGATTGAAGCCTGTGGACTCCAAACCTGTGCGACCCATCCCAGTAGTGCGATGGTGGCCTGTTCTGGGGCTTCAGGTTGTAGTGCAGCGGTGGCGAATACGCAGCGTCATGCTCAAGTGTTGATGGCTTATCTAGGGCGATCGCTTGTACTGGATCGCCCCGTCAATATTTACTTCAGTGGCTGTGATAAGTCCTGTGCTCAGCATCAAGCGGGGGATATTACCTTGGTGGGGATTCCGGTTGAGGAAGGTGAGGCGTACCAACTCTATGTTGGATCTGAGGGTTCTAAGTTTGGTCGAAGGCTCGATGCGTTGATTCAGCCAGATGCGTTGCCCGAAAAAATTGAGGAGATGATTCGGGTTTATCAAAGGCATCGGGTGGGGGTGCAGGAGTCCTTTGGGGCGTTTGTGGGGCGGTTTGCGATCGGCGAGCTGCAATTGTTGTTTGATTCGGTATTGATGGTGGATGTAGAAGTCTGGAATAATTGATGAGTATAAGTTTTAGCACCTTGCAATACCCCACGCTTTTCCGATTGCGTAGCTGTCCAAAAAGCGTTGAGGCTACGGCGTACAATCCTGCATTAGCCCCCCCAGCCCCCCAATTCTGGGGGGAGATCGTCGAAGTGGACGGGATGCGTTTTGAATTTCAGAGAGAGTACTTCTTATGCAGTGAGGCTTATCCATATCTCGAATCATTGAATGACTCAATGACCAATGGATGTCATCCTTCTCCCCCCAGAATTGGGGGGTCGGGGGGGCTAATGCAGAGTCTTTCTAAGAAATCCTTTCTGTATTTAGACTCTGGGGCGCAAGGATAACCATGATGGACTACATCCGCGATGGCAATGCCATTTATGAAAAATCCTTCGCTACCATTCGATCGGAAACCAATCTCGCGATTCTACCTACTGACTTAGAAACCGTTGCAGTACGCCTTATCCACGCCTGCGGCATGACCGATATTGTGGATGACCTTGCCTACTCTGGGGGGGCAGCAGCAATCGGACGCAAAGCGCTTGCCCAAGGTGCCCCTATTTTATGTGATGCTCAGATGGTCGCCAATGGTGTGACCCGTAAACGCTTGCCCGCTCAGAATGAAGTGATTTGTACCTTGAACGATCCTGAAGTAGCGACGATCGCCCAATCGCTCCAAAACACCCGCTCAGCCGCAGCCCTAGAACTCTGGCGAGGGCACATGGAAGGGGCCGTAGTGGCGATCGGCAATGCTCCAACTGCGTTATTCCGATTGCTGGAAATGCTAGAAGAGGGGGCACCGAAACCTGCGCTGATTTTGGGGTTTCCGGTAGGGTTTGTGGGGGCGATCGAATCTAAGGCGGCGTTGGCCCAGATCGATCATGGCATCCCGTTTATTACCCTCCACGGACGAAGAGGGGGCAGTGCAATGGCAGCCGCAGCCGTGAATGCGATCGCTCAGGAGAAGGAAATATGACTCAATCAGCACAAGGGCGACTTTATGGACTCGGCATTGGCCCTGGCGATCCTGAGCTATTGACCCTCAAGGCCCATCGCATTTTAACCTCAGTGCCTGTGATTGCCTATCCCACTATGGAAAGTGGCAAGGTTTTGGCGCGGGCGATTGTAGCAAGTTTTATCCGGCCCGAGCAGATTGAGCTGCCGATGCCTTTGCCGTTTAGCGTGGAGCGATCGTCCCAGCCCGCTTACGACCTTGGGGCAGAGAAAATTGCCGAACATTTGCGCGAGGGCCGCGACGTAGCGGTATTGTGCGAAGGCGATCCGATGCTCTACGGCTCGTTTATGTACATCTACAATCGTTTAGCCGATCGCTTTGATACTGAAGTGGTACCAGGGATTTCTTCGACCTTTGCCAGTGCGGCGATGTTGGGTGCGCCGCTGACCTATCGCAATGATGTGCTGAGCATTATGCCCGCGACGTTGGATGAAGGGACGTTGCGCGATCGCCTTGCGGTGGCGGATGCTGCCATCATCATTAAGTTGGGTCGCCATTTTGCCAAGGTAAAGGCAGTACTGGAGGAATTAGATTTGTTTTCCCGTGCGCTGTATATTGAGCGGGCGACGATGCCGAATCAGCTTATTCGTCCGATTGCGGAGGTGTTGCCAGAGGAGGTGCCTTATTGGGCGTTGATTTTGGTGCCAAGTTTGACGCGGCCTCAGTAGTGGGTTGGAGGCGATCGCACACCACAAAAAGAAAGCTTTGGGTTGAGCTAGGAATGGTTGCCGTCACTCAACTCGATCTTTCTCAAGAATCTGTTGATTGCCTTCAACGTTTCCAGCCGCACCGTAGGACGGGCCATAGAAGTTCATCTCAGATCTAACCTGTGCAGTATTCAACCGTTCAAAAAGTGGCTCATCATCAATCATGCGAATGCCTTTACTGCGAATCGTCACATAGCGGAAATGGATATCGTTAACGTAGCGTTTAGTTGTGACCTCTCCTTCTTCTTCCATTGGGGCTACGACCCGCACAACATCTTGAACCGTAATGCCTAAACATTTTCCAATAAACTCAGGGGTTACATCAAAACAGTCGAATCTTTCAGGGTGACGGGCATGGTACTGATACAAGATTGCCAGAACTGCTTGTCTTAAATCGCGATCAGTTGCGGCTAAAGCGTTAAAGCTATTTATTGAAATGTTATTTTCATCGGCAATATCTTTATGAATTGCTCTAAATGACGGACAACTTACAGAACATTTTATTTCATAATCTTCTGGCTGGCTAAAACCAATTGCGCCGCAATCAATATTTATTCCTACTAATTGAAATTGATGGCTTGGGAGACTTCCTAAGGACTCTAGAGTAACCACCCTATGCTTTTTCCCTACATTAAGATTTGCACAATTAACTTGTAGGATTATTTCAGGAATTGGACATTTTCGACAAATTTCTTCCGTCGTCAAACTAGTTTCCACATACATTCCATTTTGTGAGGAAGGTATGCCGCCAGGTGAGACTTTGCAAATTAAGTGACCTAGTCTTGAATCTCTATGAGGACATGGCTTAAGTGAGTGAATTTGCATATTTTTTTAGTATTTTTTGATTACCTTCGAAAAAATTAGATTTTAGTTCAGTATTGACTTGAAGATTTTATGTCAAGTAGTTGAACCATTCTATTTTTGCCATTATATTAGAGAATTATAGTCAACGTTTTGTGAGATAAAGTGTCCTAACTACGGCGTTGTCAAGTTCTTTAAGATGATTACCATATCTATCCCCACTTCATCAAACAATAATCCCCATGACCACCACCATCACACTCCAACTGCCAGACGATTTTGCTCAACAACTGCAAGCAGAAGCACAGCAGCAGAACACCACTTTAGAAAACTTTGCTGCTACGCGACTGATGCAAAGCAGCACAAACGCTCAATCCTCGGTTGAACGACCAAGCGAATACACTCCCGTCATCGAAATGTTCGATCAAATTCGTGCAGCTCATCAGACCGAATACGATTGCATCAAGATTGCCACAACCACACCCTTAACCCGCCTGGTTGCCAGTTCAATGGTTCGTCGGCAACTGATTCAGAATATAGAAATTGATGAAACCCAACCCAGTGTCCCCATGACTCTGTATTTGTCCAAACGCCCAATCCCCTATCCCCAATACGGAGAGGGTTATCTTGACGACTTTCAAACAGACAACCCTAGATTAAAACCAATCCTAGAAAAGCTGCGAGACCCCGATCCTAATATTCGGATTCAAGGTGTCAATGCACTGGGAGATCTGGGTTGTGAAATGGCTTGAGGAAACAATCACCCTTCTTGAAAGGCTCCTGCTAAAGGATCCCAGAGCGAGTGTAAGAATTGCTGCCATTCAGAATTTAGCCAGAATTGGTTGCTATCATCCCATTGACTTGCAACCCCTTTACGATATTGCCAACCAAGACATAGATCCAGATGTATCCGTCGCAGCCATCGTTGCCATCACCGATCTCATTCTCCTTTCATTCCCTACTGCAACCATGTCTGATCAGCCCAAAGTGCAAATGACCTTCAACGCCCCTGTCTATGGTGCAGCAGGCAACATCGAAGGAAATCAAATTATCAATGCCTCAGATCAAAGCTTTGATGCACTCCTGAACGATTACAAAACGTTCTTCAACGAGCTGCAACAAAAATATCCTCCCCAAATCCCTGAGCCTGCCCTCTTGCCCATCATTGATGCTGAGTTCCAAGAAATCCAAAAAACGCAGCCCCAACGCTGGCAAAACTTTCTGAACCTCAAACGTCTCTGGAACGGCGGCAAAAAAGCCACCTTCAAAATTGGCGAGCACTTTACTGAAGAGAACGTGTGGGGGAAAGCGGCGATCACATTCCTAGAAGGCATCATGGAAGAATAGAATCGCCAGCCCTAGCGTTACCCCAATGCCCAATTCCTCCACCTCATCTGTCATCATCATCCTTAGCGAAACCAGCACGATGATCGCCCGTCAAATCCAAACCACCCTCCCCAACGCCATCCTTTATGGTTTGGTTGACCGCACCCAAACCGCAGACATAACCTACAGCAACTTTGGCGACACCGTCAGAGAACACTTCACCCAAGGCACCCCCATCATTGGCATCTGCGCCGCTGGCATCCTCATCCGTACCCTTGCGCCACTCCTCTCGGACAAACGCGCCGAACCCCCTGTGATTGCCGTCGCCGAAGACGGAAGTGCCGTTGTGCCATTGTTGGGCGGGTTGACGGGAGCGAATGAGTTGGCAAAGGCGATCGCCCAAGCCCTTCACACCCAAGCTGCCATCACCGCCACGGGGCAACTGCGGTTCAATATTGTGCTCGAAGCGCCACCCGAAAACTATCGCCTCGCCAACCCAGAACACGCTAAATCCTTTACCTCAGACCTCATCGCAGGGGCAACGGTCAAACTCCTAGGGGAAGCCCCGTGGCTGAGCCAAAGCAATCTCCCCTTCAGCTCAGATGGAACTCATCGCATTGAAGTCACCGAACGGGATGTTACAGGCAGCGCCACGCACTTGGTCTATCATCCAATCTCAACCCAGGGAAGGCTCTCTATCATTGGCACTGGCCCAGGTTCCGCCCAGTGGATGTCCCCTGAAGTCAAAGGGATTCTCCAAGCCGCCACAGATTTAGTTGGTTACAAAACCTACTTAGATTTAGTTGGAGATCTGGCCCAAGGCAAAGAACGCCACGAATCCGACAACCGCGTAGAACTCGATCGCGCCCGTCACGCGTTGGCCCTCGCCACTGAAGGAAAATCCGTCGTGGTGGTGTCCTCCGGCGACCCTGGCATTTTTGCAATGGCAGCGGCAGTGTTTGAGGTGATTGAGCACGATGCCAATCCAGCCTGGAATACGCTCGATATCCACGTCGCTCCTGGCATTTCAGCCATGCAGGCCGCCGCCGCTGCCGTAGGCGCACCTCTCGGTCATGACTTCTGCGCCATTTCCCTCTCCGATATCCTCAAACCTTGGGAGGTGATTGAACAGCGCCTTGCCGCCGCCGCCGCCGCTGATTTTGCGATCGCCCTCTACAACCCCATCTCCACCCAACGCACTTGGCAATTGACGGCTGCCAAGGAGCTGCTGCTGCGGTGGCGATCGCCCACCACTCCCGTTGTTCTCGCCCGTAATTTGGGCCGACCTGGACAGACCACTCGGGTGATTACCCTAGCAGAACTCACCCCAGATCAAGCTGATATGCGTACGATCTTAATTGTCGGTTCGAGTCAAACCCGCACGATTCAACGCCCCAATGGAGCCACTTGGGTCTATACACCCCGCAAATATCAGGGCGAGCTGACTTAGCACGTTGCAACAAAAAATAAAGTTGTGTTAACTTTAGTTACAGAAGGTTGATGCTTAGCGGAGCTTGTAAGTCTATGTCTAACCAAGAAGGAAAAGTCGGCTTTACTAAGTTTGCCGAAGATTGGAATGGTCGCCTAGCCATGTTGGGCTTTGTGATCGGTCTAGCGACTGAATTCATGACCGGACAAGGTATTCTGACCCAAATTGGTCTTATGTAGTTCGTTAAGCCACTTTTGTAGACTGAACGAAGGTGGGTAGCAGTTGTACTGCTACCCACCTTTGCCGTTGAAAGGAGATTGAATTCAGCGCGTAGGGATGGATTGGGTCTTAAAGTGAAATGATCAGATATCCATCTTGAAACTTAGCGCCTGTCACTTTTTGTCCCTTCAGTTCCTGGGGTAAAAACAAATTCCGGCGCTGATCGCCAGCCGCAATAGTGAGTTCAGGGCCAGATTGGGTGAGCTGAACTTGGCTTTTGGCAAATCCTGGCAAATACAGCTTCACTTGACGCTGGGCAACGTCTACCGTCATGGGTTTGGGTGCCTTAAGTGCATCTTGCTGAAAATTGGGTAAGTGCTGAGTTAACGACTGCCAGTTTTCATCGGTGCGGCTGGAGAGAGAATGAACAGGTAGCGGGTTGAAGTGCGCTTCCACAGAACCCAGTACCGCTGATTGATTCACCAAAACGCCACCCACGGTGAGGTTGGCTTGCTGGGCACTGCCCCACAAATATTCGGCGGTTTTAATCGCAACAGAATCCTCGGTGGTGATGAGGTAGGCTGCGACTCGGGCAGGGTCTGCGATCGCCGCTATCCCTTCGCCCAGTTCGCCGTCTGCCATTGAAAAGGGCTGGGAAAAATTGCCGCTCATCCAGTCGGCGTTGTTTAAGACAGCTGCTGCCACGGGCTGTAAAAAGGGTGAAATGGTTTTGCCTAAATCTGAATCGGCAAACACTTGACGGAAACGGCGCAGATACCAGCTCAAGACCTCTGGCATGGCAAACATCCGCAGGGTGACGGTGCTGCTATAGCCATCGTAAATAATGACATCGTAGAGACCGCTGGCATCAAAGTTTTTGAGGGCATACAGCGCTAGGGCAGAATCTAGACCAGGCAGTACGCCTAGCTCTTGACCAAACACATTTTTGAAAAAGGGAGTTCGCAGGTACTGGGCTTCGAGCTGTTTGACCTGATCCCAGCTTTGCTCTAGCAATACCGAGGCAGAAAAAATTGCTACCGAAAGTTTGGGCGAAACCTCCCGTGGTTGGGTGTTTAAGCCTGTTTCGCCTAGGAATAACCCTAGTCCGAGTTCAGCTTCATGGCCTAACAGCAATACCCGCTGACCTTGACTAGAGAGGGCTTTGGCGGCGGCGATCGCCGCTGTGGTGCGTCCGGTGCCGCCTTTGCCTAAAAACGTGAGAATAAAAGCCATAGATTTCGTTAGCCTAGGGGAGAGCCTACTGCACTGGCTCTAGTTCATCTTCAAAAAACCAAGTTTGGAATCTGTCTTCAAAGGTAACGCGAACGCCCACGCCGCTGCCATCGGTCATTCTGTAACCAGAAATGGTTCCGACTTTGCCTAATTTTTGAGCGATATCATCATTCACGCGATCGCGGATGCGGCAGACGCGAACTTTTTGACCGACTTCCATCACAATTGAGTTCTCCGAAAACGTAGACCAATCCACAGTTTATCAGGGTTCTAGACCTTTCTATAGATCAAACGGGTGACGTTGACCTGGATCGCCTTTGCGTCATAATGACAGCGTGCTACAGCCTCAGTAGATCGCAAACTTCTTACACTCGATCCCCCAACCCCCTTAAAAAGGGGGCTTCAGAGTCAAAGTCCCCCTTTTTAAGGGGGATTGAGGGGGATCGAGTGTAACAATTTTCTGGGAA
>JANLSD010000028.1:0-4538 GCA_031362245.1 Acaryochloridaceae cyanobacterium OTE_25_metabat_464
TCAGGCGATTCGGCAACTGAAGCCAATTCCTACATCGATTACGCTATCAATACCCTAAGCTAATTAAGTAGAGTTTGACTCGGTAAACCCCGCGCTTCTTTAGGGAAACGCGGGGTTTACGTTATATTTGGGTATTGCGGGGGATTCAATAATGAACGATGATTTTGATGAGATCCTGCCTCCGACAACTGAAAATCAGCCTCTAACCGTGGAGCAGGCGATCGCCAATCTCACCAGCCCTGACCACGGCGATCGCTACTACGCAGCGTGGTGGCTCGGTCGATTTCGGGTTCGCACACCGGAGGCGGTGAAAGCACTCATTGCGACACTCATAGATGAATCTGATCGCACACCAGAGGGCGGGTATCCCCTCCGACGCAATTCGGCACGGGCATTGGGCAAACTGGGTGATGCTCAGGCGGTGCCTGCGCTAATCCTATGTTTAGCCTGCACTGATTACTATGTGAGGGAAGCAGCAGCACAGTCCTTAGGGGGGTTGGGCGATCTATCTTGTATTCCGATGTTGATCTCCCTACTAGGGGGAGGAGTTGAAACAGCCCTGCCTATCCCAAATTGTCCCCACTTAGCACAGCCTTACGATGCAGTATTAGAAGCATTGGGTGCTCTAGGGGCAACACAGGCGCTCGCCTTAGTTCAACCCTTTCTCAAGCATCCTATGGAATTGGTGCAGTACGCAGCGGCGCGTTCAATGTATCAGTTAACGGGAGAATTGGAATATGGGGATATCCTGATTAACGCCCTAGAAGGCGATAAACTCCAACTCCGCAGAGCTGCATTGGCTGACATTGGTGCGATTGGCTATCTCAAAGCAGCAGCACCCGTAGCGCTAACCCTGGCTGAAAATAGTCTTAAACTGATTGCACTCAAAGGGATATTGGAACGGCAGATTGCCAACACAGAACCTTTGACACTATCTGAAAACACGATTCATGTCATGGAACTCATGGATTCACTCCTTTAATTGGAGAAAATCAGTGACTATAGCTCTAATGCCTGACGTAATGTCTGCTCTAGTTCCTCACTAATGCTGCGCTGGCCAACTTCTATCTTGGCGATCAAGCTTTGGTGCACATGCAGTAGGGCTGCAAGCTGTGACTGAGTCAACTGTTTTGCTTTTCGTGCGCTTCGGATCTCAGAGCCACTCAGTCGGTCAAAGCGTAATCGTCGCTGCGTTCCTTGAGATTGTGTTGGGATGTCATCATTCTCTCCAGAAGATGGCACAAAGCCCATGAGATCGGCAGGGGGCATGAACTGTAAAGGCTGAGATAGCCATTGGGCGATCCAATCAGATGGTTTTCGACTATGTAGTTTTCGACTATGAGGATTGATCTCTAGCCAATCTGGATAAGGGACTAAATAAAAGTCAGTCGGATTTGCAAGCTCTCCGGTAGAACGACCAGACCAGCCTAGATCCAGAAGGGCTTGGAGAGACTGATTCCAGGTCTTCAGAAGCGATGGGGCACTGTCTAAAGGGATCTGACGCGATCGCAGCACAGCAGTGGGCAAGACAATATCTAAAAGAGTTTGAACCGTATAAAGAGATGGTTTTGCTTCGGGGTGAGACTGAGGCGCATTCAGGGTCAAGGCGACTAGCAAGCCAATCAAAAATGAGTCCCGACAGTGGTCAAGTTCAAGCAATTGAAGGGCAACTTGACCAAAGGATTTCCATGCGCTTATGGCACTAAAGCCCCCCTGCTGGAGAAGATGATGCAGCCATAAACCAGGACGCAAGGTAATAGACTGTTGGGTTGGCTCGGCAATTCGACCTTGAACCCAATCGAAGTTACCTTGGACTTCACTCAATAGATCCCAGGGATGTCCACTGGTGGAGTAGGTTTGGGCATGGGTGGCGCTAGGTTCGGGCATCCAGATGGTGACAATGGTTAAATCAGTAAGCTGCTGCAATAAAGACATGAGATCAGGCGGTGAGGGCTGCTGCGAACGAGCCGTCCAGTCAAGCTGTTCTTCGATCTCGCTAAGGCTTAGGGTAAAAGGACTCACCATGGGATGTGATTGTCGCATCCCATGACCAATGAGCAGAAAAAGAAGTTGCACCATCGGCAAACCACAATGTTGTTTCACTTGCGCCAGAAGTTCCCAGGGCAATCGATACAGTTCACTTGTTCGGGTTAAGTAGTGCTCTATGGTCAGAGGAGCAAGCGTAGAAGAGACTGTTTGGGCGTCTGGAAGAGATGAGAGGGTCTTGTCAGGAATCTCACAAATTTCCTCTAAGGCACTGCAAGGATGAAGGGTTAGGGTAGGAATGGGAATCTCGGCAATATTTTGTTCCAGAGAAAGTCCCAACAACAGCATTTCTAAGGTTTGGGTGTTCTGAAGAATTTGTCTAATCAGATCTTGGCAAATTAAGCGCTCTAACCGCTCAAGAAGAGCCTCTGGGTTGGCGTCGGGGCTAATCAAAAGCGATAGAAGGTCTTCACGGTAGGGTTCTTGGGCAATGGTCGTAATGAGGGTGCTGGCAATAGAGGGTTCGAGATCCTGCACCATCCAGGTTAATAGATTGACCCAAACTTCTTGGCTAATTTTGTCCCACAGTTGGTTTTGCTCAAAGACACGATCCAAAAATGCACCCATAACGCTAGCGGGCGATTCGGCCTGGATTTGCAAACTGCTTTGCGCAAGGACTGTGTCGAGAAGTTGGGCGAGAAGGGTTTCAAAGAGTCCTTTGTGTTGCGCAATGGTTTGCCCAAGGTTTTCGCAGTATTGGGGTGCGAAAGTATAGCTTCTCACCCATTCCATGAGTTCGCTATGGAGCTGGGGGAATTTTCGATTCTGACCAAAAGACGCCATAACATTCTGCTGTCCGATTCTTTCATCTTAACCACCCTCTCGCCCCAACACCTTATCCCCCTGGCACAACCCTCACAAACGAAATCCACGTCTAAACGAGAAAGCCCCACTTCTCTATGAGAAGTGGGGCTTACAGACTAGATCAAGCTTCTATTTTTTGCGGTAGGGAACCATCCGCTCAATATCAATGTTGTAGGGCGATACGCTCTGAGGGTTGTTTCCTGCAGGACGGATGCTCTGTGCCATACTCAAAAACAGTGATGGATCCCCTGTCTTTGGTTGCTGAGGTGTTGTGGCACGGTAGCTTTTAACAACACTCTGCCAGACGATTTGAGGGAAGCCAAGTTTGCTTCTGTGGTACGCATCATAGCGTGGCGATTTTAGGTTAAAGGGAACCTCGCCAATGCTGCGTCCGGGTAATACGCGGCGGCGTTGGTAAGGCACTATGGTGTCGCCAAAGTTTTCTTGATATTCTTCGCTATTTAAAAGTTCGTCTACAAATCCCTTGATGCCTTTGGTCGCAACCACAATCGACCATGCGATCTTTTCTCTCTCGCTGTAGACATCTCTGCCTAGCAGGCGCTGGACGCTTTGCTCTACAAAGCGGTAGTTGCTATTGAGGTCATAAAAACTGCGTTTGTAGGTATCCGAAAGGGCTAAACCACGGATAAATTCGCGCACACTGATTTGAGTATTTCTGAGTTGAGACTCTAAGAATGGCTCTCGGTCTGAAGCAAAGGCATGGAAATACATCTGGCGATAACAGGCTTCAATTAAGTCGCCTAGATCGCCTGAGCTTAATTGGTTATCTGTGCTATAAATTCTGGGAGCTTCGTCACTTCCTGTCTCAAAGCCAGCCACACGCGCGTTCTGGGTTTTTGATGCGTATGCAATATTTGGTAGACCCACTCTTTCTCTCCTGCTCGCTCTATAAACAAAATCTTACTCAATCATTTGCGCTGTTCTGATAACCGCTTCATACTCCTTAACGATTCTCATTTTCAATCATCATGGCATGATGGGGTGTCATCTGGAGAAATAGTCTGAGATCCAACTTGCTGTCAACAATTCGACGGAGTCTAGCACTGAGATTGCCCCAGCATTTTCCAATAACTGTGTGTAGGCTGATCGGTTCTGGACATGAGGTGGAATAACGCCAACGCCAACCCATTGCTGCATCGGATAGACCTGCCGTGCCCGTTCCACGGTCTGCATGTCGGCAACCGTATCCCCTACATACAGAATGGGAAATTGAAAGGGAACCGAAAAGTCAACCCAAAACGGATGGCGCTGAGACAGCAAAATGATCGACTGGAATAAACCGGTAGGGTCTGGCTTTCCTGGCGCATCCTCCATGGACACCAGAATAGGGTTCTCTAATCCTAAGCGCTGCTCTAGGACATAGCCCGCAGATCCTCGGGTTGCCCCACTGAAGAAGCCCCAGGCCACATTTCCTTGGGTCAAGTTTTCTAGATACGATGGACGCATCAGAAGCGGCTCGCTCTGGATATATCCCGAAAAGTTTTCGCCTCGATACTGAGTTTGGAAAAAATCCACAATCCCTTGAAAGTCAGGCAGCGTCGCCACCTTATCCTGCATCTTCAGAAAGCGGGCAATGAGTTCCCCAGAGGCTTCCCAGTCATTGTTCCAACAGCCTTCTGCTTTAAGGGCATCAATGTCCTCGGGGGTGGGACGATATTGACCTTGGG
>JANLSD010000030.1:0-13917 GCA_031362245.1 Acaryochloridaceae cyanobacterium OTE_25_metabat_464
ATGCGGCCAAACACATCGCCCTTCAGGATTGTCTCCACAACCTTCCCTCGAACAAACAGATCAACCGTGCCTTCTATGACCCCATACATCAAAGCACCGGGCTGACCAATCTCAAAAATGACATCTCCAGTTAAATAGTCCAGATGTTTCGGTTCTTTCTGAAATAGACTAACCGTCCGTGCAGGCTCTAACATTCACTCTTCAACACTCAGCAACCACAAATAGCATAGCTAAAAAGCAGCGGCCAAACCCTGTACAGTAGAAGAAATTCTACTCTGGGAGTTATTTATGTCACCTTGGCCAGCCCTTGTAACGGTTTGTGCATTGGCACTCTATTTTGTGCTGACTATCAATGTGGGTCGAGCTAGGGCGAAGTATGGTGTCCCTGTGCCGCAGATGAGCGGCAACCCTGATTTTGAGCGGGTGGTGCGGGTTCACTACAACACCCTAGAACAGCTTGTGTTTTTCCTGCCGCTATTATGGATTTTTTCGCTTTACATCAGCCCAATCTGGGGTTCAGCCATTGGGGCTTTTTGGGTCTTGGGTCGGGGTTTGTATGCGTGGGGCTATTATCAAGCCACTGAAAAGCGCGGCCCAGGCTTTGCGATCGCCTCTCTGAGCGGCATGATTTTGCTCATCGGCAGCTTCATCAAGCTCGGACTATTGGCGTTCAACGCAATCTAGTGAGAATCCTGTCCTTGCTAAAGAAGTGGAATGCTTGCCTTACAAGTCACGATCAAGGCGGTTTTTCAAGCATTCCGTGTCGCAGCATTTCAAATCGGCAAATGACTGACTGAAAGGCCACATCCCACTCTGAGCCACTAATACTCCGAGAGACAAATTGAGGAATAAGTCGATCTTGATTCTGCAAAATGTGAGCCAACAGTAAATCAAGCTGTATCAGAATATCGCGATCGCAGATTTGTTGAATGTCATGCCCCAGAAGAAAAGCAGCCCCATATTGAAATTCAAGATTGCCTGTAATTAATGCTTCACTCAGTTCCTCGAAGACGCGATCATCCTCTTGATAGTGTTTCAATATGAAGTTGATGTCTTCGAGGTCTTTTGTGGCTTTGCGATCGCCCCAAGCAAACAGCTTAAGCACCAGAAAAGCGGGAATAGATAAAACCTGAAGCTCAACACCATCGATAGTTTGGGTATTGGCATGGCTCAACGCCTCTTGGAGTCCCAAAAGATTCATCTGATGTCCATCGGGCCATTGGATTTGCTGATTGGGTTGACCAATTTCTCCGAAGGGCACGAGGTCAACCTCTGTCCCAGTTAAGATATGGATGAATTTATGGGGAATCCGAGTTTGTCTAAAAAAAGAGTCTGGCGCTTGAGTCATGCGATCGCTCAAGGTTTGATACGCAGCCCAACTGCTAAGCTGAACTGCAATATCCCAATCCGTGGTTGCACGTCCTTCAACCCCTCATCGGTCATCAAAGGTCAATCGTCTTGCCCCTGCGCCGATGATCAACCAAGGAAATGCCAAGGCATCAGCAACGGTCTTAAAATCTGCAAAAACTTGTTTGTCTTTTGGATCAAGCATCTGTTGCTCTGGGGGCAAGTGAATGGCGATAAAGTCGTTCAGCCGTTTCTTGTAAACGGTCATTTCCTGCTAACAGCAGTTCTGCATGAATCAACAGCGGATCGGCCAGTGCTTGCTTAGGCTGATCTGTCCAAGCATTTCGAGTCCCAAACTGTCGTAAGAACGCAATCTCACCAGTCGGACTGGGCTTGAGTTTTAGCTTCACGGCAGTTGCGATCGCCAAAAGTTCATTTGGGAAATGCAGCGTAGCGCCCTGAGGGCGCAAATGGGACGTGGCGATCGCCGCACCCAACTCTCCACCAATGAGAAAACTATCAGACTGTGTGTTTTGGATAATGAGATCGGAAACTTCAGAAAAAGGGCGATTACTGGCAGGGGTATAGCTGCCAATCAAAAGTTTTGAGCGGAGACGTTCGGCATAGCCTATTTCCCAACGAGTCAGAAGTTCGGAATAATCTTTGATGCGAAAGTTACCGTACCGCTGTTGTTGTAGATATCCCTGCTGATGGAGGTCGTGAATCACGCGGCTAACGCTTCCGATCGATATCTTAGCGACTTCAGCCATTTGTCGAACAGTCGTGCTTAATAAACTCGGGGATTGAAGCAGTCCATAAATCAGTTTTAGCCCTGAGCTAGAAAAAGCCGCTTGGGAAGACTTCTTTTCTGTAGGAGCGCGCTTGCCACGAATCAATACATAAGCGGCTGGGCTACTCAAATAAATGTTGCCAGCAGTATCTACAAACTCAAGGTTATGCTCAATCATTTGATCAATCGCTGACTCACTTAAATGCCAAGCGAATAGCAAAGACTGGACAGCATGATTGCTCTCGAGGTGCTTGAGTTGATGAACAATCATGCCTAGCGCTTTGCTTGTCACCTTTGACTGCGTCACGCAAAAATAATGACTGACCTGAAGTGGACTTTGAATGGTCAGTTGATTGGCACCGTTCGCAACCTCACCATCCTGCGATTCTGCGAGGGTCGCACAAATATGAGGCAGAGTGTTTAAGTGCCCCAAACATCGATTTAGCAGGTCTTGCTTTGGCTCCATCTCAATGGCTTCATCTCAATGGCTTGTTCAATTATTTTTAGTGTTACATATTCTGGAACAAATTTATATTTTAAACAAATGACTGAGGACGTCTAAGCCAGCCCTTACCCACCCCATCATTTTAGTCATGCTCCTAAACTATCACCGAACCCAGCACCACCTTCGGAATCAGCATTCCTTCAGACAGCATCCCCATGCCCAGAAAATTTGCCGACGCATCATGAACCCTGATCCACGGGCCAGCCGTCGCGTCAGAACTCATTTCAACGGCTCGCCCTTGACACCAGCGCAGCGCAGACAAATCGTCTAAACCACAATGGGGAAGCGCTTTTAGGGCTACTGCGGGTTCCGTCAAGGCCGGGCATCCTTGATTTGCCTGCGCCTCTAAGGTTTCTAAAGAAATACTGTCCGCTAGCTCAAAGCCGCAGCTTTGAGTCCGCACAAGCTGGGCCAACGTTCCACCGACTTGGAGCACTTCACCCAAATCACGGGCAATGGAACGGATATAGGTGCCAGGGCCACAGGCAATCTGAAGGATGACTTCGGGGTGATCTGAATTCTGTCCCTGCCAATCTAACAGTTCAATCTTGTGAACCTCTACCGTTCGCGGCTCAGGCTGAACGACTTCACCTTTGCGGGCCAATTTGTAAAGCCGTTGACCGTCCACCTGGATGGCACTATAAATGGGTGGAATCTGCTGAAGGGTTCCTTGAAAGGCCCTCAACGCCTCCATGACTTGCCCCTGTGTGACCTGGGCCGCAGAGTGAACCTGCAACACTTCGCCTTCTAAGTCATCGGTGGTGGTGGTGATGCCCAACCGAACCGTGGCGCGGTAGGCTTTCGCCGTGGGCAAAAATTGGAGCAGTCGCGTTGCAGGGCCAACGGCAATGGGCAATACCCCCGTTGCCAAGGGGTCTAGGGTGCCACCGTGGCCCACGCGTTTGGTCTTAAGCAGACGACGAACCCGAGCCACACAATCATGAGACGTCCAGCCCGTCGGCTTATGTAAATTGATAAATCCAAACACGCGCTGTGGCTCTCTCGGAACTGGATAGACTACTTTTTCGCCCCATCCAGCTTAACGCCTTCGGGTACCAACCCCTTGGCTGGCAGCGACTGGACAATACTTAAAGGCAACGGAAACTGGCTCAGCACCTCTGCTCCAGCGGGACTCAAAAACGCCTGATTGCTCTGCTGTCCCCTCAGATATGCCTGCATAAACACGAGGCTTAAGACATTCACATAGGATCTGGCGAGTTCGGGGGATGGCCCTTCCAGACCTTTGAGCTGGGGCAGGGCTTCGGTTTCACTGCGAGCAGGGGCAATGGTGGAGAAATGGTTGCTGTTTTCAATCAGTACCAAGTAGCGCTGTAGTGTCTTCAGTTGGGAGAACGGCTGGATTTGCTCGGGCAAAGCGGGGGCCACAATATCTCGTCCCCCTGCCATGATCATCACAGGAACTTTGATTTGAGCCAAACTGTCTGGGCCAAAGACGCCGCTGGTGATGGGGTTAATGGCGATCGCCGCTTTAATGCGAGGATCTGCCAGTTGATATCGGTCAGCGGGTAGCCGTAGGGCCTGACACTGAAGCGCCAGGGAAATATTGAGGGTTGTATTGAGTTCACGACTACAATTTTGCAGCAGCGTATTAAAGCTTAGGGGTGCCCCTGCCGCCGCCAGGGCGGTATAGCCCCCAAAAGACTGACCAATCATGCCAACCTGTCCAAAATTGAACTTTCCCTTAAACCGCACATCGGTTTTGGCTAACAGCTCCAACTCATCCAGCAAAAACTGAATATCCAGGGGACGATCTAAAAATTCTGACGGCTCCGCCACCTCCCGCCCACGACCCTCCAGCAGGGTCTGAAGCTGCTGCTTATTACTGCCAGGGTGTTCGGGGACTGCAACGGTGAACCCGTAGGACGCCAAGTGTTGCGCCAGATAGGTATAGGACTCGCGATCAGAGTTGAGACCGTGGGAAATAATCACCAAGGGCTGGGGTTGATCGGTCACGGGGAGATAAATATCCGCTGCAAACTGCCGTGACCGTCCGGTGTAGCGCAGCCTTTTTTCAGTGTCATCCTGGAGGGCCAGGGTAATCTTTTGCCAAGTAAAGGAACCTGGTTGCTTAAACTGCTCTAGTAAACTGGTCTGTGAGGCAGATAAAGGTTGCGCCTTAGACGATGCCTTAATTTCTTTTGTAACCGCGTCGGTTTGCTTCAAAAACAGATTGGCAGCATCCACAAGCCCCACAATTTCTTCAACGTTCACCACTACGTCGGGGTTAGGATAATGGCGCAGAATAGAGAGGGGCGTTAAGCCTTCGGGATCGGACGCGGCCAAAACGAGGGTAGACCGCAGGGCATAAAAACTGCCCTGACCACTGCGGGTTTGCACCAGCCGACTGACGCGATCCAGCAGCAGTTCCCCCGGTGGTGTGTACAAAAATTGACTAATGGCAACAGGAGACAGTTCTACTTTTTGCTTTAGTCCCTCTCGCAACTGGGCCAACTGATTAGGCTTTACAAATCGGGCATAGGAAACCAAGTCTTCGGTCAAAACACCGTCACGAGCATAGGTCTCCAGGGCACGAACCGAAATGGAACGGCCCAAAATGGAGTAGTTAAACAGAAGGCGTTCTGCGGCGATCGCCGCCCCGCCATTCCATTGCCCCAAGGAAAGTGCCACCGCACCCAGACCCACAAACCGTCTTCTCCAACCACGATCAAACGAAGACACGCGTTTATCTCCCTTGCACAGAGTCTGATATATCCTAGTCCCCTGGGCAAAACTCAGCGCTGTTCTGAGATAGAATTTATTACCAAAGCGCATTTTTAATCTTGTCTAACTCCTCTACAGAGAGGGACGAAACCCCTCGCAGTAAAAGGGGCTGAGCACTTTGGGCCTGAATGGAAGCTGGATTTAAGAAAATTGCCGTATTGGGCTGCTTTTTGACGTAGGCTCTAAAAAACGCAAGCCCCAAGGCCCGCATATAGGTCCGTGCCACTTCTGGGGTTCTTCCAATCAGCTCTTTTGGGGTTACAAAGGCCCGCTCCGTGGGCTGAAGCTCATCAATGGTGGAAAAATGCGTGGCTCCGTCAATTAAGATGAGGCGCTTTTCGATATTGGGCAACCATGTAAACGGCTCAATTTGCTCTGCTAAGGGTGGCGTAATGCTATCCGCAGTGCCGGAGATCATCATGACGGGTGCTTGAATACCCTTCAAGCCCTCGGCCCCAAAAACAGTACTGGTCATGGGGTTTACGGCGATCGCCGCTTTAACCCGAGGGTCTCTGAAGTCGTAGTCTTTTTTGGGCAACTGCTGGGCCTGACACTGAAGCAAGAGCGATAGGTTCAAACTTTGGGCAAAGGACTGATTGCACCCCTTTTTGAGACTCTCAAAATTCAGCTTTGCCCCCACCAATGCCAACGCCGTGTACCCTCCAAAGGACTGCCCCATCACACCCACCTGATCCAGGTTCAGGTGTCCCTTAAAGTGGTCATCGGTCAGGTTGAGCCGCGATAGCTCATCGAGCAGGAAGGATACATCCAAAGGCCGATCCATGAACTCCTTCGGGTTGGACACATCATCGGCCTTGCCGTCCAGCAGCGCACTAATCTGACGCTCCGAGCTACCAGGATGCTCCGGCACCGCCACCGTAAACCCGTGGGACGCCAAGTGCTCTGCAAAATACTTAAACGCAGCCCGCCCAGAACCCAAACCGTGGGAAATCACAATAATAGGCAGGGTGGCGGAACGCGCTGCCACTCTGGGCATGTAGATATCCGCAACAAATGTTCTGGGCTGACCAGACATCTGAATCCGCTGAGGGCGACTGTCCGTGAGCGTCAATGGCACCACATCCCATTGGTACGTGCCAGGGTTGCGCAGGGCCAGTAAATCTGCCTGTCGGGCCGTTGTGGGCCTGTCTTTTGCCATCAGCTCTGAACGTTGCTGCACCAGAGCAATGGAGGTATTGGTTTGCTGTACCAGTTTGCGAATGGCCTGAAACACCTCAATCCCTTGACCCACATCAAGCTGGATCCCGGCATCAGGATAGTTCCGCATCAGACTCAAAACCGTTAATCCTTTGGGATCTGTAGAAGCCAAAATCAGGGCAGAGCGGAGCGCCTGCAAACTCGAAACCTGAGACTTTGCTTTGATCAGAGTGCTGGCCCGTTCCAGCATTTTTTCCCCCGTGGGGGTGTATAGAAACTGCGAAATGACGTCGCTGGACAGTTCAATCCGTTTTTTAAGAGCCTCCCGCAGTTGCACAAGCTGCGCTGGCTTTAGAAACTTGGAGTAGGTTTGCAGAGTGGGCGATAGACGGCCTTCATTGGCATAAACTTCTAAATCTGAAACCGGCAGGGTAATTTCAATAAACCCGTAGGTGGCATGCACCTTCTCTGCGGCATGAACGGCTGAAGCCATCAGCATCCCAAGGGCAAAGCCACAGCCCCCTAAATAAAACCGCCAACCCATTCGTTTTCGAGATAATTTCTTCACACAGTTAAGCCCTGGCGTTTCAGCAACGTCAACACCGCAAAATTTAACTCAGTTTAACCAAAGAAATCGATGATGTAATCTTTTAGAACAGTTACGCAGCAATTCCAAACATTAAGGCGTAATTTCGCGATCCCTAATCCATTCCTTAGGGCGTTGCCAACATCAGTTGGGATGGATTTAAGTCGTTTAGGGTCGCATTCCCTGTGCACAGTAAGACCGTCTTTAACTCTGCCAGTAAGACCTCCACCAGTTCATAGAGGGCATCTTCAGAGGTATGGGCGGCGGTGAGAAAGGGGTAGGCCATTCCAGCAAGATTGGCTCCCAGGGCGATCGCCGTTGCCACATCTAACCCCGTCCGTAGTCCCCCCGAGGCAATCAGCGGCACATCGGCACCCAAGGCACGCACCTCTCGGATACAATCAGCCGTTGAAAGTCCCCATTCTGCAAAGGTTTGACCTAAGCGACTTTGCTGGGCGTCCGTAGCCCGTTCCCCTTCGACCTTGGCCCAAGAGGTACCCCCAGCCCCAGCCACATCAATGGCTGCAACACCTGCCTCCATTAACCGCTGCGCCATTGGCCCTGAGATTCCATTGCCCACCTCTTTTGCAATCACGGGAATAGATAGATCGCGACAGAGTGCCGTGATCTTTTGGAAGAGTCCTCGGAAATTGCGATCGCCGTGACTTTGCACACACTCTTGCAGCGGGTTGAGGTGCAAGATCAGCGCATTGGCCTCAAGGGTGTCCACAATCCGACGACATTCATCCACCCCGCAGCCGTAGTTAAGCTGCACCGCGCCTAGATTTGCCATCAGAAAAATATCGGGGGCAACCTTACGCACCTTAAAGGTATTGCCCAGTGCTGGCTGCTCTAAGGCAATGCGCTGGGAACCCACCCCCATAGGGATGTTGTAGTGTTGGGCCACCTTCGCAAGGCGGGTATTAATTTCCTTGGCTAAATCTGTGCCCCCAGTCATGGAAGAAATCAGCAGAGGCGCATTGAGGCTATGGCCTAGAAATTGCGTGTGGAGGTCAATCTCGTCGTAGTCAAGTTCTGGCAAACAGCAGTGCTGAAAGCGGTAGCGCTCCAGACCACTGGTGATGGTTTTGCACTGCACTGCATCATCCAGACAAATCCTGATGTGATCGGCCTTGCGTACCTGAATATTTTCTTCAATCTTATCTAAGGAGACCGTCACAGATTTAACCCCAACCGTATCAAACCGAAGCCCGTATAATTTTTTTAGGTAATTGCTACAGGATTTACCTAGTAGTGTAGTCAGGGTTTTGATTTTTGTGTATTCATCCAGTACGCCCATTGCAGATGCACTGGCAGCATTCTTCGACGCCAATCCTATTTTATTCTGTACTCCAGGCCATAAACAAGGTCAAGCCATTCCGCCTTCCATGCAGCGGCTAATCGGAGGCCAAGCCTACAGCGTTGATTTTCCAGACTTACCAGGCTTCAACCTCTTTGAGCCAGAGGGATGTGTGGCAACCGCTCAAGTTCTCGCGGCACAGACTTTTGGTGCGGATCAAACTTGGTTTCTCGTGAATGGTTCAACAGTGGGGGTAATCGCCTCTATTTTTGCAACCTGCGGGCCAGGAGACAAAATTATTCTGCCGCGCAATGTTCATCGCTCGGCAATCTCTGGGCTGATCCTCTCCGGTGCCCATCCCGTCTTTATTGCCCCTGAGTACGACCCACGATGGGATTTGGTGCATTGCATTACACCCGCATCCGTTGCGAAGGCCCTAGCCCAATATCCCGACGCAAAAGCAGTGTTGATGGTCTCGCCCACGTACCACGGCGTGGCGGGAGATGTAGGGGCGATCGCCGATCTTGCCCATCAGCACAATATTCCCCTCCTGGTCGATGAAGCCCACGGTGCCCATTTTGGATTTCACCCAGACCTTCCCCCTTCCGCCTTGAGCTTGGGCGCTGACTTAGTGGTGCAGTCTACGCACAAAACCCTCTCAGCCCTTACCCAAGCCTCCATGCTGCATCACCAAGGCGCTCTGGTGGATGCAAGGCGAGTGAGCAGCGTTCTCCAGATACTTCAGTCCAGCAGCCCCAGCAACCTATTGCTGGCCTCTCTAGAAGGCACCTGCCAACAGATGACGGAGGAGGGTCAACAGCTCATGGGGAAAACTCTAGCCCTCGCCCATGCCGCAAGGGAGCGCATTTCGAGTATTCCTAATCTCACCGTTTTGTCCCAACCTCAGCCCTCCACCGCAGGCTTTTTCCACTTTGATTCAACCCGTCTTACCGTGGATGTCAGTGGGTTGGGCTTGGATGGATTTACCGCCGATGAAATTTGTACAGAACAATATGGCGTGATTGCAGAGCTGCCGACGCTTCGCCATCTCACCTTCATTGTGAGTTTAGGCAGCCGTTCTACAGATATAGATCGGCTTTTTGGTGCCCTAGAGCATTTAAGTCAACATTCGCCTCGGGCCAATAGCACTGCTCGCCTGGAAGGGACGGCTGCACCTTTTTCTCCCATCGAATGTTCGGCACTGTCACCCCGTGATGCCTTCTTTGCGCCACGCACATCTATGCCCATCTCCCAGGCTGCGGGCCACATTAGTGCTGAGACGTTATGCCCCTACCCTCCAGGTATCCCCGTTACGCTGCCTGGAGAACGGATTACCTCAGAACAGGTTGCTTTTCTCCAGCACATTCAGGCAGCAGGAGGGCTAATTACAGGTTGCGCAGATCCGACTTTGGAGTGTCTCCAGGTTGTGGCGTGACCCCGCGCAATATCACGCAGCAGCATCACGCATCAACATTAGAGAACAGGATGTGCCGGGTTGAGTCAAAGCTCATCCAGCCCTCGTCACGGAATTCCCTTAACAGGCGCGTGACAGTCACTCTCGTGGTACCAATCAATCCTGCGATTTGCTGATGGGTGAGACGAACGGTCAATCGAGTTCCTTGAGCGGTCACTTGACCCATTTCTTGGCGCAGCAGCTCCAAAAGTTGACGCAGCCGATCATCCACACGGCGATACCCTGCGATCGCCAGCAACATCTCGGTTTGCTGGAGCCGACGCATGAGTTCCCTGAATAAGCTCTGGGCCAATCGAGGGGATTGCTCAATTTCCATGATGTGGACGCGCATGAGAACGACGTCAGTTAAGGCGATCGCCTCGTAGGGGATGAGCTGAGACAAGGGCGTCCCAAAGGGCATTGATGGACAGATTAATCCTAAAATGCCTTCGTCTCCGTTGGGATAGAGCGTACTAAGCTGGACAACCCCACGACACACAATGAACACCTCATTGGATTGCATGGTAATGAATTGGCCGCTTTTAACGGTGGTGACGTTGCGACCTTGATAGAGATCTTCTAGAAGCTGACGCCAATCGTTTGAAACTGTAGCTGTCGCAAGCGCTGAAGAAGACATTGCATGCTAGCCTGTAGGATTTTGACCTAGCTTAGCGTTGCAACCTCAATGGCAGGTAATGCAATGGTTTTGCTTAGGTTAAGATTTTCACTGTGCATCTGCTCCCAAGCGCTGAAGCGAGATCACGGCTGAAGCGGAAACTTGAGGGTGCTCATCTTTTGTGAGGTACTTGAGCGCTGCAATGGTTTTGGGCGAGGGTAAGTTCCCTAGGGCTTCTGACAGCCGCTGCCGCACTAACCAGTCTTCAGATTGAGCAAAGCGCAGCATGTCATCTACCGCATCAAGAGCCTTAATTTCACCCAGGGCGGCGATCGCTGCCTGTTGAATCACCACTGCTTCGTTATCCAGCGCTCTCACCAAGGTGTCTCGGGCGCGGAGGTCTTTGAGATTCCCTAAAGAAACCGCCGCGCTAAACTGCACGAGCCAATTGGTATCTTCCATAAATGATCGCACCAATGGCTCGAAGGAGCGTGGGTCGGCTAAATACCCTAATGCTCCTGCTGCTGCTGCTCGAATACTGTAGTCACTGTCATCGAGCAAATTGAGTAAAATTTCATAGCATTCTGGGGTTTGCTTAATGCCCAGGGCAAACACTGCCATAGAACGAATGTCGAGGCTGGGGTCATTTAAGACTTTTTTGATGAGGGGAACCGCGTCGATGGGGGCTACATCTCGCAGGGCAACCAGGGCTAAACGGCGATCGCGGGTACTGTCGCTGTCAAGCTGCTGCGAAATTTCGTGGAGGTTTGGAGTCGCCATCGCGTGTTACAAAAATTTACGATTGTTCTCATTATAGTACCCTACCCCTAAAACAAGGCATCGCCCCCGTAGGGACACACCTATCTGTGTGCCCCCCAAGGTGTGCCGAAAGCAATCCAAAATTCCGTTCCTAAATGACGCTATAACGTTGTCGCAGCGCAGCTTCAGCTTCTTCGCGGTCATCGAAATGGACTTTTTCCGTCCCTAAAATCTGATAGTCTTCGTGGCCTTTACCTGCAATCAAAACCGTGTCGCCTGGTTTAGCCTGGGCGATCGCCTGTCCAATCGCCACCCGTCGATCCGCCTCCACAATTGAATTGGTTCCTGCCGGAATCCCTTCCAAAACATCTGCCAAAATCTTTTGCGGATCTTCCGTGCGTGGGTTATCAGAGGTGACTACGACTTGATCCGCAAGACGAGCGGCGATCGCCCCCATCAGAGGTCGCTTGGTACGATCGCGATCGCCCCCACAACCAAACACACAAATGAGCCGCCCCTTGGCAAAGGGACGAGAAGCCTTAAGGAGGTTTTCCAGACTATCGGGGGTATGGGCGTAGTCTACCACCACACTAATATCCTGGTCGGGCTTCACCACAATTTGCTGCATCCGCCCAGGTACGCCAGTGAAGGTAGACAGGGTTTGGAGAATGGTGAAAAGTTCTAAATCTAGGGCCAAACCTGCCCCCACTGCCGCCAAGAAATTGGCGACGTTAAATTGACCGACTAGTGGGAGCTGAAAAGCAGCGCTTCCCGATGGGGTATGAATTTGCCCTGACACCCCTGAGGTGCCATAGTTCAAATCACTTGTCCACAAATCAGCGGCGTTAGACTCGGTGCTGTAAGTCCAGACTTTTTCAGGCGAGAGGGATTCAGCCAGCTTGACACCATAAGCGTCATCAATGTTGATTATGGCTTTGCCCCTGAGATAGGCAGGCGTAAAGAGAAGCGCCTTGGCTGCAAAGTAATCCTCCATACCCTGGTGGTAGTCCAAGTGGTCTTGGGTCAGGTTGGTAAAGATTGCTACGTCAAATTCACAGCCTAGAACGCGCTTTTGAGCCAAGGCATGGGAACTGACTTCCATAATCCCGTACTGACAGCCTGCTTCAATGGCTTGGGCCAGGGTTTGCTGAAGATCTACCGCAAAGGGGGTGGTATGGGTTGCGGTCTTTTCGTATCCAGGCCAGCGGGCGTAGAGGGTGCCGAGCAGCGCAGAAGGACGTTGGTTTTGATTAAAGAGGGCTTCGATGAGGTGACTGGTGGTGGTTTTACCGTTGGTTCCGGTCACGCCTATGGTTTTGAGGGTGCGGCTAGGAGCGTTGTAAAAGGCTGTGGCAACTGCCGCACAGGCTTCTGCCATATCCGCCATCGGAATCACTAGAGCAGCATCGGTGGTGGGCGCTTCAACTTGGGTGGAGACTAGAGCGGCGATCGCCCCTGCCTCTATCGCATTGGCCCAAAAACTGCCGCCATCCACGCGGGTTCCAGGCATCCCGATAAAGACATCTCCGGGTTGACAGGCCCAAGAATTGGTCGAGAGTCCCTTCACTTCTAGTTCAAGGGACGGATGGGTTAGCGATTGCCATTGGGGACCCATCCCGACACTAGGGGGCAAAAGCGCTAGTAAATCACGCAGCTTAACCATACGCTTATCTCTCATCCCTGCTTGAAACTGAAGTTATTTTAAGCGGCTTGCGCCAGATTTTTCATCTCCAATACCAAATGTTCTGACGACTGCCTGACATGACGATCCCCCCCTACCCCCCTTAAAAAGGGGGGAGAAGAGTTCCACTTCCCCCTTTTTAAGGGGGATTGAGGGGGATCGTCAGGGATGATAATGTCCCGAAATTGAATAGAAGGCTCACGCTAAGTTTTTTGCCGACCAACCGCCACACCTAGAGATGTCCTCGCAGGATCCGTTAGTCTAGAGTCACCTAGTTAGGGCGATCGCATGACTTTTGTTGGACTCCATATTCACAGCGACTACAGCATGTTAGACGGGGCCAGTCAGCTCAACGACTTGGTCAATCGTGCTGCGGAATTGGGGATGCCTGCGATCGCCCTCACCGACCACGGGGTGATGTACGGTGCGGTGGGTCTGCTCAAAGCCTGCAAAGGCAAAGACATCAAGCCGATTATCGGCAATGAAATGTACATCATTAATGGGGATGTCACGCTCCAGGAGCGCCGTCCTCGGTACCATCAGGTCGTGCTGGCAAAAAACACCCAGGGCTACCGAAATCTGGTGAAATTGACCACCATTTCTAGCCTTCAGGGTGTGCAGGGCAAAGGCATTTTTTCGCGCCCCTGCATCAACAAAGATTTATTGGAGCAATACCACGAGGGCTTAATTGTCACCAGCGCTTGCCTAGGCGGTGAAGTGCCCCAAGCCATCATGAAGGGCAAGCCAGAGATTGCCCGTCGTATTGCCCTATGGTACAAAGACCTCTTTGGCGAAGACTATTACCTCGAAATTCAAGACCACGGTTCCCAAGAAGACCGCGTGGTGAATGTCGAGATTGTCCGCATCGCCCGCGAACTCGACATTAAAATCATTGCCACCAATGATTCCCACTACATCTCCTGCTACGACGTAGAGGCCCACGACGCACTCCTGTGCATTCAAACAGGCAAACTCATCAC
>JANLSD010000031.1:0-2346 GCA_031362245.1 Acaryochloridaceae cyanobacterium OTE_25_metabat_464
GGACACTCATTGCCTTGGGCTAAAGCCTGCTCTACTGCTGCTGTTAATTCCACAGGCCATGCCGCATGATGACGGGCAGCTTTTGCATCCAACAAATTGGCCTTAAATTGATTCAGGTCTTCTCGTCCTTCTAATGCCTCCACCTCCTGAGCCTCAGCCGCACGAATCGCCTCTCCATGCCGTCGCACTAACACTTGTACCTCACTACTACAGATCACCTTTGCCTGATGGGTTTGCCACCCCAGCAGCCGTTCTACTGTTGCGAAGGGCAAATCTTGAGAAAATAAACAGGCGCATTCCTGTAACCCTCGGGTAATGATGGTGCCGTTATGTTCTGGGAGCAATTCATTCCGGGCGCATGAGGTGACTAGCCGTCTCCAGGTTAAAGCACACCTGTCTGCGGAGTTCGAGGATGCCTAAGCGACTGGCCACTCGCTGAGACGCAAAGCCATCTATTTGCACTCTCCCGGCTTCGTATTCCTCGCAATAAGCCATCACTTGCTCTTGGTCAGCAATCTCCCACTGACTGATCAACATCTGACGCATCACTTCATGACCAGTGTTTAGAGTCTGCTCTTCGATAGCTTCTAATGTTTCGCGCGCAGACGCTTTCTTAATCTCAAAGTTAGGCAAGTCAGTCCGACTCAGTTCTATCTCCGCAGCATCAGGAAAATCTTCGTCAATTAGGCTAATCGTGACGCGAAGATGTGTCATAAATACCCTCCTAGCTGCTGCGAAATCCCTCTAGTTATTACCCTACCAGCCTTTTACCTCTAAGTGAGTGATAACCAGGACTTATCAGCGCCAACCAGCATATTGAGCAAGTGGCCACCGAGCTAGGAATCGTCCTATGTTTACGCCGAAAACCTTCAGACGGCGGCATCGTAGAGCGTCCATTCGGCACCTTCAACCGTGAATTTTTCAGCACAATACCGGGATATACCAGTAGCGATGTTCAGACGCGGTCTCCAAAAGCGGAATCAGATGCATGTTTGACGCTGTTGCAGCTTGAAAAATTGTTAGTCCGTTACATCGTGGATCGTTACAATCAGAAAATCGATGCTCGGATGGGGAATCAAAGCCGGATAGGGCGTTGGGAAGCAGGCCGGAGTGCCCAATTGGCATTGCTAGGCGAACGTGAATTAGACATGTGTCTAATGCGTCGCGACCGTCGCACCGTTTATCGCAATGGATATATCCAACTGGCCAATCTTACCTACCAAGGGGAGCATTTAGCCGGATATGCTGGTGTCGCGTACCACGCTATTTGACCTCGATCCCCCGTTATTTGACCGCGCCGTTTTTGGCTAGAACATAAGCTGTAAGGGGAATTAGATGGTGTAGTACGCCAGTTTTGGCAATCCCCCGTTATTTGACCGCAGGTTTTGAGCACCAAATCCCACGCTATTTGACCGCCAATTTTTTGTTATACGTCTTAAGGGAACCGTGAAAGTCCTTATTTTAATGGGAATTTGCCTTCTAGAGGGTGCCAAAAAGTACCACGCTATTTGTCCTTTGTTGCCATATAATCAGTATTGGCGAATTAAATAGAGGTTGCTAGGTGGAGAATGCAATCCAACCTGATTTCAGTGATGCATCCACCAAGGCAACGTTGCACTTGCCAATGCAGATGCCTACTCCGGCATCAGAGGATGCGTGGGAATTTGCGAGTTTGGACATTGACCTGTCGCCCGATGTGCAGCTTCGAGTCAAAGTAATTCAGCAATTAATGGCTGTTAGTGGGACGGAGCGCTATGCTAAAGTCCAGCAGCAGGCAGCCCAAAACTTGGGCATAAGTGTAAGAAGCTTGCGGCGGTTAGTTAAATCTTGGAAAGAGCAAGGAATTGCCGGATTGTCGCGACAGGTGCGATCCGATCAAGGTTGCATCAAAACAAGCTCAGACTGGCATGACTTTATTGTAAAAACTTATCGAGAGGGCAATCGTGACAGTCGGCAAATGAGTCCAGCTCAGGTTGAGGTACGCGTGCGAGTTCGTGCTCAAGAGCTAGGAGTCGAAGACTATCCTGGGCGAACGACGGTTTACCGGATACTGCGCCCGTATATCGAGAAACGCCAGCACCAAAAGCGATCGCTAGGATGGCGCGGAGATCGGCTGAAGCTCAAGACTCGTGAAGGGATGGAGATTAGACATCTCCATAATATAAACTAAGCCTGAAATTCTTGCTAGGAGACTAGTTCGAGTAAAAATTTCTCTTTTAGAGATCGCATAATTTTTCCTTGAAATTGAATTTTGAACGAAGAATGGAGGTTTCAGCCAGTGGGCACCCTTTTGGTAAAAGGCATAAAGCCCTATTGGATATGGGCTACAGGCTCTGGAGATGTCTA
>JANLSD010000036.1:0-5739 GCA_031362245.1 Acaryochloridaceae cyanobacterium OTE_25_metabat_464
GAGATTCTTTGGCGATTCATCAAGTACGAATGGATAGAGATCAATGCCTATCAAAGCTGGCAAAGTTTGGTCGATTATGTAGAAAAAGTGCTCAGAGAATTTGGAGAATCTTATGTAATTAATTTTGTCTGACTACTTATAACGCGAGCAAGCGACAGCAGTATCGTGGTGTGGCGGTTTCGGCTGAAGTGGATGATGGCAAAGGGACTGTGTTGACGGTGGTGCCTGCGATCGTTCCAGCGGCGGTCTTGTATTTGTATCGGGCGCGGGTGGACGATCCGCTCCATGCGATCGGCGCTGAGCTGTGGCTGGGCCAGAGCAAAGTTGCCCAAATTGAGCCTGTGCATACGATGGGGTTGATGCCTGCTCAGATTAAGGTCTTTCTCAAGGACATTTTGACGGCGTTTTCGGGGCAGGTGCCTGGGGTGAATCAGTTTGAGGTGCAAAAGGAGCTGTCACCCGATTGTTGTCCCATTCGGCCTTGTCCGTTGCATCAGTGACACATAGAACAAATATGGCACAATGTAAGTATGTGTAACTATTTTAATCTTATGGCATTATCTCAAGGCGAAATTCGAGTGGGTGAGCAAGGGCGTATTGTCATTCCGGCAGATATCCGGCGCGAGATGTTGATCGATATTGGCTCTACGTTGGTCGCTCGAATTGAGAACGATAAGCTCATTCTTGAAAAACCGGATGCTGTTCTTAAGCGCCTTCAAGCCCGTTTCAAAAAAATTCCTAAGGGTATTAGTTTGGCTGATGAACTCATTTCCGAGCGGCGAGCTGAAGCTGCAAATGAGTAGTTATGTCTTAGATGCCTCTGCTTTACTCGCTTTACTTCAGCAAGAGCCAGGGGGCGAAGTTGTTGCAGCAATTCTACATGATGCATGTGTCTCGACGGTCAATTGGGCAGAGGTTTTACAAAAAGCACTGGTTCAAGGCATCGATACGACAGACATGCAGATTGAGTTTGAGTCCTTAGGTGTTCAGTTTATTCCGTTTTCATGTTTGCATTCGGAGCTTGCTGCACAATTATGGTCTCAAACAAAAGCCTTCGGTCTCTCTTTAGGTGATCGCGCTTGTTTGGCGCTGGCAATCGACAAAAAGGCGATCGCACTGACAGCCGATCAGGTTTGGGCTAATTTGCAGATTGGGGTTGATATTCAATTGATTCGCTAATGACCATCCTCTAGCTTGAGCTAAATCTATGGCAACAGCTCGCCGAAGCCCAGCAGTCGCCCCAAGCGGTAAATTGGCAGCAGCTTTGTCTTGCGTTCGATGAGGCGATCGCCCAAACTCCAGCAGGACTGAGGCTGGCGACGGCGGCGGATGCGATCACAGAAATGGCTAATGTCTTTGCAGCAAGAGCGGATGAGTTTTTTAGCATATGGCATCGGCAGCGGGTGGCGAATGAAGGGCTAATCCTTGATGATGATTTGTTCGCTGAGTTTGTCAGGCAGTCGTTTCACCTGGAGCTTGATGGGTTGGTGAGGGTGCCAGAACTCTACGTGAGATCGGCTTCCGAAAAGTCTCATGAAGAGATTGAGTCAGTGGTTGGTGAAGTGACGAAAGAGACGGCGCTACTGCTGGCGGGGGCTGAGGAAGAAGAGGAGCCTCTGCCTGTAGCGGTTTTGGAGCATGATGAGGATGTTGAGGCTTGGGTTGATGTAATCCGGCTATGGATGCATCAGCAGGGGGTAAAGAAAGTGGTGCTTGCAGAGCTATTAAATGGGGTGAATCTACCTAGCATCAAATGCTGGCTAGGAGTGCTCTTAGGTGGATTTGAGCAACATCTGAATGAAAGCAAGGGGTTTTATGACCTTGAGCGGGTGGCGATCACTCTGCCCATAACCCACTACCCCGTTTCAGTTCCTCTAAGGGCGATCATTGAAACATCAGCTAACAGATGAAAAGACGATCACTAGAATGCTTCGTTCTTTAGATTTTCTTCCAGAACTTATTTGTGTGATATTTTGATATACAGCGCTTCATAAAGTGGATATATACAGCAAAAAATTTTCACTGTATCTACTATCGATGAATATCGCTGTATATCGATGACTAACATAAAGGAGTCAACGTGAAACTTCGCAAATCTTTGAGCGCCCTCACTGTAAGCGCTGCACTTTTTCTGGCCCCCACCGTGATATTGTCAACTTCTGTTGTCGCGTTATCGCCAACGTCTGCTGTAGCCAGCGATTGGTGTGGGCCAAATTCGGATGAGGGCACCTGTGGGGGTGGGTGGCCTTCCGTGTGGGATTTGATTGTGTGCTCTGTCGATTTTTGGTTTGGTAGTGGCAGTCTTAAGTGCCCTTAGCCGTGGAAGAATAAGGTAACGCGGGTGAGGACACCTGCTTTACCTTATTCTTCAAAATCTCCTACTAACAGGGGCAATCAGTTATTTACAAACTCCGTTTTCTATTGATGAAGGCAATTCAGTAAGGAAAGCTTGAAATACCGGACTATACAGGGTAGGTTCAAGGAAGACAGACTGTAAGGTGCTAGATATTAATTGCAGTGGTCAGGATGTCGTTCATACAATCATTACTCGTCACGGCTATCTGAGAATACCCAAACCAAATCCTAACCTTCATACATAAGGCGATCGCACAAACTCAAGAAAGACAAAAGCTGGCGATGGCGGCGGATGCGATCGCAGAGATGGCGGATGTGCTGGCGGCTAGGGCTTCGGCTTGGGCGGATGATTGGTATCGTCGCCCTGGTGATGGGCCTGTGTTGGGCGATGACTTGTTTAGTGAGTTTGTCCGGCAGTCTTTTGCGCTGGATTTGAGCGATTTTGTGGCGGTGCCTGAGCGATATGTGCGCTCGGTTTGCGAAAAGTCTCATGAGGATACAGAGTCAGTGGTTGCGGAAGTGACCAAGGAGACGGCGCTATTGCTGGCGGGGGCTGAGGATGTGGTTGAAATCGATGTTGAGCAGGAGATCAGGCACCAAGGCTACGACGAGGATATTGCGGCTTGGGCTGAAGCTGTGCGCGGGTGGATGATGTCTAGTGATGTGGTGTCTGCTAACATTATGGAAATAGTTGAAGTGACAAATTTGTCTACGGTTAAAGTTTGAATTGCAGGGATACTTGATGAAGATTTTGACCTGCACCAAGCGAAAGAATTCTATAGTTTTGAAGGATTGATTTTAAATAGTAAGCTCTAATGGTCGCTCTCCTTTTTAATGAACCGTTTAGCAGAGAAACAGGAAATTTATGTTAATTTCATCAAGAATAAAGAGTACATATTATAGTTTTAAATAGTGAAATCGATTTCATTCCTAGTTGGAGAAAGTAAATGAAAACGATCCTAATTACAGGTGCCTCTTCTGGGATTGGACGTGCAACAGTTCTGCGATTTCAAGCTGAAGGTTGGAATGTTGCTGCAACGATGCGGAATCCTGAGAAAGAAACGGAATTACAAAAGCTCAATAATGTTGCCATTTTTCCGCTGGATGTAACAAACCAGGACAGTATCACCACCGCCGTGACGGGGACAATTATTCGTTTTGGCGGACTTGACGTTCTACTCAATAATGCCGGATATGGATTGGCTGGCCCCCTCGAAGCAGTAGATGCTATTCAACTCGAACGCCAATTTGCAACGAATGTCTATGGCCCTGTTTATACCACCCAAGCTTGTCTTCCCCATTTCCGCGCCCAAGCTTCCGGTTTGGTGATTAATGTTTCTTCAATTGGCGGGCGGCTGGCACTGCCCTTCAACTCGCTCTACCACGGCACTAAGTTTGCCATCGAAGGGATTTCGGAGTCGTTAGCACTCGAACTTGCGCCTCACGGTATCCGCGTCAAAATTATCGAACCAGGCGGTGTCAAAACGGATTTTGCCGGACGCTCCCTGGAGTTCATGCAGAAATCTGGCCTTGATGCCTATGATGCATCGATCCAACGGGCAATGGCTGTCTTTGCGTCTCCAGATCGGGCCGGAGGGTATTCTGAAGCCCCTGAGATTGCGGACGCGATTTACATCGCCGCTACGGATGGCACCAACCGATTGCGATATCTTGTCGGTCGGGATGCGGAGATCATGGCAAGCGATCGCGCTAAACTTTCCGATGAGGCGTATTTGGATTGGGCTGTTACCCACTTTCGTCTTTGACCAAGATGCGATCGCTCAGCTTCAGAAGGGCACGGGGCTATCGCTGGTGCGGCTTTGGTTGGCGGGGCTGTTGGGTGGGTTGGAGATGCGGCAAAGTGGCGGGTTTTATGATGGGGCGAGGGTGAAGATCGCATTACTTCAACTATCGTGTGCGTCAGACTGCGGACTCTTGGAGCGCTAGCATCGCCCTGCTGAAGCCCAGCCAACTAGACAAATGCAACCCTGTGTTACAAGGCAAGATTTAGCTCTGGCGCTGCATCCGCTGGCTTAGGCTACGGGAGCAGGCGGATGCAGGGGCGATCGCATGGCGGCTAAAGAAGGGCGATCGCTCTTGCCTGGGAGTGACGATCGCCCTGCGCTAGCTTTTCCGAAAAAAATTACACTGACTCCGGCACCCCCTCGGCAGTTTTGCTAGAGCATGAGCGGTAGAAAGGGAAATAATTCTAAACGTTGAAAGAGGCATAAAATCAAAATATAATTCTATATTTATGCATCAATTTCTTTTAACAAATTTCAAGAAATAATCAAAGTTATATTTGTATACTTTTTGTATGTTTTCAGGCTTTCGCTACCACACAATCTTTACTAAATTGATGTGGATCATAGTATATCTTTACTCGTTTTATCCTCAATTTTCGTGGAATATATGAATTAGACTACGTGAACAGTTAAACGCATACATCAGTATAATAAAATGAAATAGTATTATTTTAGGAACAATCAAACCATGTCAAGTATGTCCGAAGATGTTCATAATTAGATGAATTTCTATCTACCGATTCTAGATTACACAAGGGAAATATATATGGCTGTCCCCTATAATCTAATTGCATATTGACACCAGTGAAATCATCTACTCTTGCAAAACCAAGCACTATTACTTTATTCCCTACTTGTAGATCAGTTCCCTCTTGAAAATCAGAAATCTCTGCCTCAAATGGAAGAAGCAATACATTTCTTAAATGTGATTTCCATGCCTCATGCGTAGCTCTTATATCTTCAAGGTTAACATTTGCAAGGACTTCCTTAATTTTAATACCCTCCTCTCCTAAATAATCCCAAGCGTGTTTTTCTTCAATTTGTCTTTTCACCTCAGCTAAGTCTTTCTTAGATTGATCCCTAGGCTCAGCTAACTCAACTTCTTGAGTTTCAATATGCATTTCGCTCCATCCCCACCCTTCCTCCTCACATTTAGTAATCACTGAATCTGGCATACCTTTTAATGTCAACCAATCCCATTCAATACAAATAAACTTTTTATCTGCTGAAACCTCTGTAACGGTTCCTTGCCAACCACCTATACAAATTCCAAGATCTGAGTCTTGTACGGTTGCTTTAACTACTACTGAGTCCCCTTCATAAATATCCATCAGTACCCCCACTTACCAAAAAAATGTATTTTGCTTTTGATGTATACCAGCTTGTCTTTAAATGAATCCTTATGGCTCTTCACTCTCTAATGGAAGCTTATGATTTTACTACCTTCAAGTTAATACTTTCGTATTACTCTAGACTCCACCAGACGCTCAATCTAGAGCCTCATCAAAAAACCGCTCTTCCCTGCTTAATCAAAGCTTCACTAAGACGTTTCCTCCCTAATGCAACTGCCCTTTGTCGA
>JANLSD010000051.1:0-17730 GCA_031362245.1 Acaryochloridaceae cyanobacterium OTE_25_metabat_464
TTTGTGTTGGCATCTGGCGAAGGGACAGATACCATCAAAGACTTCAACCTTACCCTAGACAAGATGGGGCTGGCGAATGGCCTTAGCTTTGGACAGTTAACCATTACACAAGGTACAGGCAGCAACGCTAATAGCGCACACATCACCGATAGTACGAATAATGAACTGTTAGCGATCCTCAATGGCGTGCAGGCTAACACCCTCACCAATGGGATGTTTGCAACCGTCTAGGTAGTGCAGTCCATCCCCTGATAGTATCCAATCAATTTGGCTATTACCAGGGGATTTTTGTACCATCCCAGGAAAAGAACTGCCCACTGTTGTCTAGCTCAAGCTGATTGAGTACCGTCCACAGTTGCTCAACCGTTCGCTCCGTTGAAAACAACTTCTCAGGGGGGACATTTCGCTGAAATGGCTGAGAAAGGCGTGTGTCGGTGGTGCCGGGATGCAGGAGCACAATGATGGTATTGGGGCTTTTGCGACCATACTCGATCGCCGCCGTCCTCATAAACATATTCAGCGCGGCCTTAGAAGCACGGTAGCCGTACCACCCACCCAGTTGGTTATCGCCAATACTACCCACCTTGGCTGAGATTGCGGCAAAAATGCTGCGGTCATTATGCCTCAGCAACGGCACCAGATACTTTGCCAGCAAAACCGCCCCAATACTATTAACCTGAAAATACTGCATGAGCTTTTCTGGATTGATTTGGGATAGGCTTTTCTCTGGCTGGAGTGTCCCCTCATGGAGCACTCCGATGCAGTTGATCGCCCAGTGGAGTCGTTTGGTTTGCGTTTGAATCGTCTGCACCAGATCGGCAATTTGGGATTCGTCGGTAATATCTAGGGTTAAACAGATCAGACGATCTGGATTCGCAGTTTGCAGTGACAGTAAATCTCCAGCCGCTGCTGTGGTGCGGTAAGTGGCAAACACCCTAGAAATATTGGGCTGTTGTAGCAGCAGGTGTTTCACAAACCCTAGGCCAATGCCTTGGGTTGCACCTAGGATAAGGGCAGACTCTTGATGCGGGGCGATCGCCGAATGACTCTCTGAAACCACGTTATATTCTCATTACGCCCCTTATAAGATAATGTCATTTCTTAAAATAGGGTTGTATTGTTCCCTTTTTAACCTATGCCAGCACCTGGATTATTAGACGATCTCATGTTCTTAAGACCCGAGAACGGGCAGGTTCTGCAATATCCCATCGTGGTGGTGGGCGGGTCTACGGCTGCGTATTCTGCTGCGCTGGGTGCCCTAGAAGCAGGTTCCCAAGTCTGTCTGGTTCAACCTCAGAGCGTTTTGGGCGGACAATTTACAGCCCAGGCCCTTTCCGCACCCGACGATGCACCGCTGATGGCTCCCAAGGCTTTTATCCCCACCGATCGCCAAGACCCTAACCAGATTGATAATCCAGCAGAATTTTGTCTATCAAAGGCACAAAAGCAGTTTCGCGATCGCCAACGTCAACTTCAGCCCGTTGCAGGACGCGTGATCCAGAATCCCGGCGGGAGTTGGGTGAGCCATTTTTCAGTGACGCCAGTGGTGGCGGCGATCGCCCTCAATCAAGGAATTGAACCCTACCTCCAGACCATGCAGCTAACCATCATTCCCTTTGCAGAACCAACACAGGTTCTGAGCCAAGAGACTGAAGGTGAGTATCGCCGTGTGACGGGAGTGGTGTTTCAAGATCTGCAAAATGGCACGCAGTTTACGGTCAACGGCGACGTTGTGATTGAAGCAACGGACTTGGGCGACTTACTAGAACTGGGAAATATCGAATCTCGCGTGGGTCAAGAATCGCGGAGTGAGACGGGGGAAGCCATTTTGCCCGAGGAGCCTCACCCCCTGTGTCAACAGGCGTTTACGTTTTGTGCCGTGGTCGAAAAATCATTGTCCAGCCTCTCCATTCCAGCCCCCGTTGGCTATGACATCGAGCCTTGGCTCCAATCAAAGGCTTTTCCCACCACGTTTTGGGCCAATGGCAAGGGGCAGGCGTTCTTTGACCCCATGGGCATATTCCGTTATCGTCGCCTTCTGCGCAGTGTGGAAGACAGTACCGTTCATCCCCAAGATGTCAGTGTGATCAACTGGGGGACAAGTCCCCTAGGGCCAAATGCGCCCAAGAGCTGCGGGAATGATTACTGTTTTGGGGCGGTGTTGACGGGGGTAAGTCGAGAAGAACGGCAGCAGGTTATGCAACGGGGACGCGATCGTACCCAAGCCTACCTCCACTGTTTGCAAACCACCGCCGTACCGGATTTAAGCCCACGGGGCGACCTGACCTGGACAACGGACGGTATTGCCCTAGAACCCTACATTCGCGAAGCACGACGGGGGGTGGCACTGACCACCATTCGCCATGAAGATGTTGCAGAGAAATTTTTCCCGAATGCGGCCCGTGCCCGAAGCTTTGAAGACAGTGTTGGCATTGGTCAGTACCATTACCTAGACTTCCACCCTAATGAAGCCCCTGGACACGTCGATTTAGGCCAAGAGGGGAATCGTTCGTTGCCCTTTACGATTCCCCTGGGAGCATTGATTCCCCTCCGAACCGAAGGATTGATTTTGTCTGCCAAAAGTATTGGTACCACGCACATTACCAACGCCGCCTATCGGATGCATCCCATCGAATGGGCGATCGGGGAGGCAGGAGGGCATCTTGCAGCATTTGCGTTGCACGAAGATGTTTCGATGCGTAAGGTCGTCAGCAATCCACTGTTAACTCGCAAATTTCAGGGACATTTGGCGAGTTATGGTATTCCTCTCTTTTGGTTCAATGATATCTCCCATGAAGACCCAGATTTTGAGTCCATTCAGGTTTTGGCGGCTGCGGGAATTGTCCGCACAGAAAACGCCAGGAATTTGAATTTCAATCCCCAAGGGGAAGTGAGTAGAGCCGTGGTTGCGGTAGCGTTAGTCAATGTACTGGGTCTAGAACTGATTAATCCGGCCATCTCGACCTTTAAGGATGTTCCTCCAGAGCATTTTGCTTTTTCCAGTGTTGAAACTCTGTTTGCCCAAGGGGTGATTCGGGGCGTTGGTCGGCAGCGATTTGGAGCAGACCTTGCCACCACGCGAGAGCAATTAGCAATAATGCTGGGCAAGACTGTTTCTGTTGCTCAAGAGATCTTATTCAAAGATCTGTTGAGTAATCGTCAACCTCTCCAGCGAAGAGAACTATCGAGGGTTTTATATCGCGCCTTGAAGGTATTACGTGATTAGAATTCAATTCTAACAAACACAAACTAACTTAGAACCAGAAACACTAGCTCTTATCCCAAGCAACCAACCCTGATCGCATGGCCACCACCGCCACCTGCACCCGATCATTCACCCCCAATTTGTTCATAATGTTACGGAGGTGAGCCTTGACGGTACTCTCACTCAAAAACAATGCTTCAGCAATGGTGGGATTGCTTTGACCAGCAATTGCAACACTTCTAACTCGCGATCGCCTGTCCAATCTCCATCAACTCATTTCGTAACCATTGAATGGCTGAGTCGTGGGTCATGCGGTTGGGCCATGCCATAGCAATCTCAAAACTATCCAGCGCGATCGGCGGTGAAAAGGTTTTGAGCGCGTAGTCGGTCGCGAAGTGATTGGCGATGCGTGAAGCTATGGTCACGATTAAATCCGTCGATGCAATCACCGCAGGAATCGCTAGAATATGGGGTAATGTTACCCCGACATGACGCTGGAGACCCTGCTCTAAAAGCACTGCATCGACATTCCCTGCGACGCGTCCGCGAGATGAAACTAAAGCATGGGTTTCGTTGACGTAATCCTCCAGGGTGAGTTGGGCGTGAATGCGAGGATGATTCTGTCGCACGAGGCAAGTAAACGTTTCTGAGAATAGGGTTTCAGTACATTTACACCGTCTGAGCGTCCAAGCATCGGCGATCGCTAAATCAACTTCTCCTTGCCGCAGCGCTGCTTCTACATCCTGAGCGATTTCCCAAATTTCGAGACTAATTCCAGGGGCGATCGCCCCTAAGCGCTGCATCAATTGGGGCACCACAATAAATGTGCCATAGTCATTGGCGGCGATCTTAAACGTGCGATCGATCGTACTTGGGTCAAAGGGTTGAGGGGTAGCTAAGGTTCGCTCAATTGTGGCAAGAATGGCTTGAATTGGTTCGGCCAATTGCTCGGCGCGGGGCGTTGGCACCATGTGTAAACCATCCCGCACCAAAATCGGATCGTTCAACGCTTTCCTGAGCCGATTCAGTGCCGCACTAGTGGCTGGCTGGCTGAGATGGAGTCGCTCAGCCGTCTTGGACACACTCCGCTCTAGCAGCAGGGTATGCAGCAGCACCAGCAGATTCAGATCGAAATCTTGTAAATCCATAGAACAAATAAACTGTATTGAAAATATTGATTTGAATTATAAACTCAAGCTCGCTACACTTCAGATCAAGTCCTTCAGTGGTGACTGTTATGAATCAACCCATTACACAACTCAATCAGTACCGTTTGCTTGGTAACTCTGGGCTGCGCGTGTCTCCCCTCTGTTTAGGGACGATGACCTTTGGTACCGAATGGGGCTTTGGCGCAGATTTGGAGGAAAGTCGGCGAATTCTAGATATCTATGCGGATCGCGGCGGCAACTTTATCGACACTGCAAATATCTATACCAATGGTTCGAGCGAAAGCTTTTTGGGCCAAATTTTGCAAAATCGTCGCGATCGCTTTGTCCTTTCCACAAAATACTCCCTCAATACCGATCCCACCAATCCTAATGCGGGCGGGAATCATCGGGGTTCGTTAGTACGGGCCATTGACGATAGCTTGAAGCGTTTGGGCACTGATTACATCGATCTCTACTGGCTCCACGCCTGGGATTATCGCAGCTCGATCGAAGAAGTGATGCGAGCCTTGGACGATATGGTGCGTCAGGGGAAGATTTTAAATATCGGGTTATCGGATACGCCTGCCTGGGTGGTGTCGGAAGGACAGGCGATCGCCAAGCTACGCGGTTGGACACCTGTTTCGGCCATTCAGATCGAATATAGTTTATTGCAACGAACTTCCGAAGCCGATCTGCTGCCGATGGCTTGGCATCATGGGATTACGCCAACGGCTTGGTCTCCTCTGGCTGGCGGGGTTCTTTCGGGGAAATATAGCCGTGCCGATGTGCAGGATGAAAACCTGGGCAAGGATGGCGCGAATCGGGGCGGAATGCTCAAGGCAATGGGTCAACTCAATGATCGGAATCTTGAGATTGTCGATGTGGTCAAACAAGTTGCTACGGAAGCGAATCGCACACCGAGCCAAGTTGCGCTTAATTGGTTGATTCAACAACCGGGCAGACCGATTCCGATCATAGGAGCACGAAAGGTTTCGCATTTAGAAGATAATATTGGCGCACTAGATTTTACCCTTAACATCGAACAGCTTGATCGATTAAATAACGCGAGCAGTTTTGATCTACCGTTTCCCCATAATTTCATCAATAGTGGCATGTACAAAGCTGTAGTGGATGGGCAAAATTCGATTGAGTCAGGATTTACTGCCTACGGCTAGGTATCCAGAATTTTAATTGGAATCGAATCGGAGTCAAAGTATGAATCGGCTACAAGGAAAATATGCTCTCATTACTGGAGCCTCCCAGGGATTAGGATTGCAAATGGCGATTGCCTATGCCCACGAAGGAGCTGCTGGAATTGCGATCGTGGCGCGTGGTGCCGAACTGCTCGAAAAAGCTCGTTATTTAGTGCAAGCAGACTCACCGACCACGAAAGTACTGGCGATCGTCGCTGATGTCAGCCTCCCTCAAGATATCGAACGAGTCGTCGCTACTACCGTCCATGAATTTCAGGGACATCTGGATATTTTAGTCAATAATGCTTCGGCGATCGGCCCCTCGCCAATGCCCTATTTACTCGATTATCCCCTCGAAGATTTCCGTACAGTCCTGAATACCAACCTCATCGCCCCGTTTCTGCTGATTAAGAAAACCCTATCCGCCCTCATCGAAAGGGGTGGCTCGATTATCAACGTCACCAGCGATGCTGGCATTGTGGGCTATCCGGGCTGGGGAGCCTACGGCATCTCCAAATTTGGATTAGAAGGACTCTCGCAAACTTGGGCGGCTGAGCTGGAAGACAGCCCCGTGCGGGTAAATTGGGTCGATCCAGGTAATATGAATACTGCCATGCACCGAGCTGCCGAACCCGATGAAGATCCGACAGAATGGGCAGATCCCAAAACAGTTACCGAGATTTTTATCTATCTAGCTTCCGATGAATCCAAAGACGTGAGCGGACAAAGATTTCAGGCTCAGGATGAGGCATAAATAACCGACAGAATTAGCATTGTTTTGCAAACAGGACTCTCCTATGTCTACACCTTTTTCTTTCCATCTCCCAGAAGAACTTTCGGCAAAAGAACCTCCAGAACGTCGAGGCATTGGCCGTGATCGCGTGCGGTTAATGACCATCGATCGTGCAACCAACCAAGTCACCCATAGCCGCTTCGACAAATTAGGAGAATTTCTCCGTTCTGGCGATCTGCTCGTCTTCAACTCCAGCCGCACGCTTCCCGCTGCCCTTGACGGTTGCGAAGCTCCCGTGGGGCCATGTATGCAGGTGCGTTTAGCCGGACATTTACCCGATGATTCCTGGCGGGCGTTACTTATATGTCAACAGGGCGACCCCTTTGGCTGCGGATTGCGGAGCGGAATGCCAATTTATTTTAGTCCCCAACTCAAAGCGATCGTCGAAGAACGAGATCCTGATATTCCGCGCCTGTGGAAACTACGATTTTCTCAATCTGGCACTGAATTAATCGATTCCTTTTACCAATTGGGGCAGCCAATTCGGTACGAATATGTTTCGGCCCCTTGGGATTTGGAATATTACCAAACCGTCTATGCCAAGGAACCTGGCTCCTCGGAAATGCCTTCCGCCGGACGGGCTTTTACCTGGAAACTATTATTCGATCTCAAACGCCAAGGGATTGATACCGCTCAAATCGTTTTACATACTGGTCTTTCTTCCTATATGGATGACGATGTTGATGTCAGTCACCTCGCTTCGGAAGAAGAGTATCTGATTGGCGAAGAAACGGCGGAGAAAATTAACCAAACGCATCAATCGGGTGGACGAGTCATTGCGATCGGTACGACTGTCGTTCGCGCCCTAGAATCTGCCGTAGATGAAAGGGGTCGAGTAATCGCCCAGCATAACTATACTCGTTTAAGAATTACTAAAGACCATCAACTCAAAGCAGTTGAAGGTTTATTAACTGGAATGCACGAACCAGAAGCCAGCCATCTCGATTTACTCACTGCTTTTTTGCCAGCAGAAGAAATTCGATCGGCTTATATTGATGCGGTGGCAAAAGAATATCTGTGGCACGAGTTTGGCGATCTGAATTTACTGATTTGAATGAATCGACGGCTAATCGACATCGCCAAAGTACTCACGAAAACCGGAAATTTTATCGTTACTGATATCTAGGGCAATCGCAATCCGTCCGCGATAAGGTTCTCCGCTAATGACGCCCTCGCACTCAAATTCAAATATTGCAGTGGTCATACTGCTAGTGATGTGATGCGGTAGGCTGAAACAAAGGCGATCGCCCGCTTCCTGATGGTCGCGACATTTGGCAATCATCTGTGCTTTGCCTTCTCTTCCACTGAACTGACCGTGATATTTACCGTAGGGATACCAAAAGGTAAACTCGTCCGTCAACATCTCCAGAAACGGTTGAAAATTACCAGTCGTCCAACCTTCAGTAAAGGCGGCAAAGGCATGTTTAGCAACCTTTAGGGTTGATTCACTCATTTGCTTTCATCCAAGTCAAGATATTACCCTGCGATCGCTTGCATCTTTTAGGTCTTATCCCAAGCCACCAAACCCGATCGCAGGGCCACCACCGCCACCTGGACGCGATCGTTCACCCCTAATTTGTTCATAATATTGCGCAAATGTGCCTTGACCGTACTTTCACTCAAGAACAGCGCTTCAGCAATGGCGGGGTTGCTGTGGCCTTTGACGAGCAATTGCAATACCTCTAATTCGCGATCGCTGAGTGCAATATTAACTTGAGGCGAGGGCCTTAACTGGATGACAACATTCCGTACCAGTGGGTCGAGGTACATTGCGCCTGATTGTGCTACGGCGATCGCATCAATCAATTGCTCAATTTGACTACCCTTAATACAATAGGCATCGGCTCCATTGGCTAGGGCTAAGATAGTGTCCTGTTCATTTTGATGAGAAGTTAGAATTACCACACGGGTTTGTGGGAGTGCCGCTTTGATCTTCGCAGTGACAGCAATGCCATTAAGTTGGGGTAAACCAATATCCATAATAATCAGATCTGGCTTAAGGCGAAGAGCTGTTTCTAGGCCCGTATACCCTTCCATTTCTTGGCCGATAATTTTTAAGTGCGGGTAGTTGCTCAACGCATGGCGCAATCCAAGCTGCATTACAGGGTCGTCTTCAATAATCAGAACCCGCAGGGGCGATGGATTGTCCTGGATGGGGATGTTGTCGAGCATGGCACAACGCTAAAGAGACTTCTAATTATCGCCGATTCCCTACTCAAGCAAGGGTGGCGGCTCCACCAAGGGTAATGTAAACCAGAACGTTGTTCCTTGGCCTGGTGTACTAATGGTTCCAATGGCTCCATTGTGGGCCAAGAGAATTTGGCGACAAACGAACAACCCCAAGCCTAGCCCAGGAAGGTACTGTGCGTTTTCGCCCCGTGTATAAAGTTCAAACAGGGTTGCGATTTGCGATTTCGGGATGCCTATCCCATTGTCTTGAATGGTACAACGCAATTTGTGATTGACAACGGCTGCTTCAATGTTAAGGTGAATCCCTGGTGGATTATGCTTCCAGGCATTGGACAGAAGGTTATACAAAACCCGCCACAGCAATTGAGGGTCTGCTTCAATCATCGGTAAGGGTTCGGGGATTTGATTGTTTAAGTGCACCCGATTTTTTTGGATACTAGACTGTAAATCTAGTAATACGGCATCCATCAGACTCTTAAACGCAATGGGCTGTGTTTTTACAATTAAGGCTGGATTGCCTGGAAGATGGACATCCAACAGCGAATTCATCAGTCCCAATAGGCGATCGTTCCCGTCTAAAAGCTGATCGATATCGGCAAGGGTTAAGGTTGCTTTACCCAGGTGTGTGCTTTGACGTAAGCTTTGCAACAGCATGACTGTGCCCATGATGGGGGTGCGTAAATCATGGACGATCGAGCGGATGAACACGTTGACCCGACGTTGGGCTTCAAATTCTGAGAGTTTGAGTGTTTCATAGAGATAGACACTCGCGACACAAAGCCCACAGAGAATAATGCTTTGGGTAAGAATAATCGGTTCGTGAACTGGGCGGACGCCTGCTTTTGTTAATCCAATCAGTGGATAAATTAGGGTAAAAAAAGTGAGTGGGGGCAATTGTGCCCATAGGTGCATTCGCCAATGCACAGGCATTAGCATCACCTGGGCCATAAAGAGAATAATATCGGGTGGGGTTGGAATCCAAAAAAATGTACCAATAATATAGTCGGGGATAAGGTGCATTGCCCAAGAAAAAAATAGAAATAGTTGGGCAGGATGTTGTTTTCCCCAGCGGGTGCGCCAAAGGAAAAACAAACCACTGAGCAACCCTATCCGAGCAACATAGTTAATCATGGCAAAGGGACGTACCCGATCCATCAGGGTTGGATCACCTAAAATTCTGTTTGTATCATCAATTGCCTGCTTAGGATCTATAAAAAAGTAGTAAATAAACAATGCAATGCTGATGGTAGAGTATCCCATCGCAATCCATAGGCACAGTCTGTAGCGATTCAGAATGAAGCGATCGCGCCAAGCCCGATAGTCAGAGGATTCAGGAATGGGCTGCAATCGCTGCACGAACGTTTTTTGCCAGTTGGTCAGCCACAGATACAGAGAACGCTTGAAGATCATGAAGGGGTTAAGGGGCAGTTAGAACAATACTGCTAGAGTCTTAGCCTACAGGATGTCTGAGGCAATCACATTGTCTGACCGGACAATCTTTTGGATAGATTCAATGGATGGATCGATTGTCTTGATAGGCGATGACGATATGTAGAGCCTTTCCTATAGTAAGGGAGTCATGTTTGACACCGATGAAGACCAGGTTGTCAAATACGATATTGTTCACACCAAGAACGAAGCCGAAAATCCTCCGTAAAAGGAGGATTTTTCTTAACCCTAATTCTTTTGATAACTATGATTTCAACCAACCGTCGTTCATTGACCGTTGCTGTTCTTGCTTGCACAGCAGCATTGTCTCTAACCCATGTTCTCGCACAATCCGCTCAAGAAGGCTGGTTTGGCATTGAGATTAAGGCCACACCCAAGAAAGGTTCTTCTGCAAATCCTGTGGTGGAGTCGGTTACGCTCACCAAGGTTGTACCGGGTTCCCCTGCAGCCCAGAAAGGACTTACTGTTGGCGATCAGGTGATGGAAATTGAGGGCGTGGCGATCGCCGGACGTAAGCCCACAGAACTTCAGCATCTGGTCCAAAAGTCCGTCGGTCAGTCCATGCGTTTGCGTCTCAAAAAGACCAACGGCAAATCCTATGCGGTGGTGATGGTGGGCGTTGCTCGCCCCAAGTAAAGCCAGGAGTAAACAAATGAAATTTCAATCTTTTTTGAGCTTTATGGTTGGCTTTTCGATGGTGGGTGGGTTGCTCTTTGCCCTACGATGGATGGCCCATAAACCGCTATTTGTGGCCCCAAAGGCGTTGAGCAAGGCAGACTGTGGTCGCAGCGTAACGGCTACACAAACCCCTTTGCCTTTTACCCTGCAACCCCCTTCAGGGACTGGTACATTTTCAGTTCGTACCCTCATGGATCATAGAGGTGGGCACTGGGGGAAGCGCAACTACCCTCAAATGGGGACGCTCATCCCCAACCCCATTGATCGGCGTAATCATCTGACTTCCATTTATTAAACGCACAAGCCTTGGATCAATTGTTCAGTCAAGCGAAAGGGTATGGACAATATTTCACCTGTATCGAGATCTTTGCTAACGGGACAAACCGAAACGCTTTTAGCAACCCAGGCACTTGCCAATCGCAAACGACCCAAGCGCCGACGCTGGGGACGATGGATGGGGGTAATGGGATTACTCGCACTAGGGGGTATTACCATTTTTTTTTGGCGCAGTGGCGGAATTCAGCCACCCCCACCCGTCATGGAAAAAACGGAAGCTGTGACCCTTCAATCCTTAACCATACGGGTAGAGTCCAGTGGTAGTTTGGAACCTATCTCAACGGTCAATGTGAGTCCTAAAACCGCCGGAAGATTGGCTGAACTATACGTAAAACAGGGGGATCGAGTCAGCAAGGGTCAGATTGTGGCACGGATGGATGGAGGAACGCTGAAGGCGGAGTTAGCCCAAGTTCAAGCGCAGTTGGCCCAGATCCAAGCCCAGTACGCGCTGACCAAAAATGGAACCCGCCGCGAAGAAGTGAGTCAGGCTAGAGCGCAAATGGTTGCCGCCAAAGCCAAAGCTGAATTTAGTGAGAAAAAATTGGCCCGTTATCAAATTCTGGCAAAGGAAGGTGCGATTTCCAAAAATGATCTAGATCAATACCTCAGCGAACATCAGAGTAACCAAGCCACCGTGCAAGAAGCTCAGGAGAAGCTCCAGCAACTCTCCCGTGGTTCGCGCCCCGAAGAACTAGATCAGCGCGTCGCTCAGGTGGCAGAATCCCGCGCCAAAATTGACCAAATTCAGACCCAGTTGGAAGATTCCGTGATCCGCGCCCCCTTTGATGGCATTGTCACCCAAACCTATGCGATCGCAGGGGCCATTGTAACCCCCACCACGTCAGCCTCTTCCACCGCCTCAGCGACCTCTACCTCTATCCTGGCGATCGCATCGGGCATCCAGGCCAAAATTAAAGTCCCCGAAATTTCCATTCCCCAGATTCAAGTGGGCCAAACAGTAGACATTGAAAGTGATGCGTATCCCAATCGGACATTCCCCGGACGGGTCATGCGCATTTCTCCTGAAGCCGTTGTCGAAAACAATGTAACGTCCTTTCAAGTCTTAGTGGAATTTCTGAATGGACAGGGTGAACTACGTGCTGGGATGAACGTAGACGCAACCTTTATGGGTAAAACCATTTCAAAGGCACTGACAGTAAAGACTGTGGCGATCACCACCCAATCCGGCAGCATGGGCGTCATGGTTGCAGATGCCCAAGGTCAGCCCAAGTTCCAGCCTGTGACCGTGGGGTTGACCCAAAATGGCCAAACCCAGATTTTGAAAGGAATAAAAGCGGGCGATCGCATTTTTCTAGACATCCCACAAGTCCCCAAAAACCCGTTAGCGCCCTAGTTAGCGCCCTAGTTCAAATGAGTGCAGACTTCCTTGAAATTGTCGATATGGCGTTCAGAACCCTGAATGGGAACAAGCTACGCAGTAGTTTAACCATGATTGGTATCATTATTGGCAATGCCTCTGTGATTGCGATTGTGTCTTTGGGACAAGGCGCACAAAAGTACGTCAACAGCGAGTTTGAAGCCTTAGGCACCAATGCATTATTTGTGATACCGGGTGTGGATCAAAGCGGGCCGCAATCTGGTTCAGCTCAGGCCAGTACCCTTGTCCTTGCGGATGCGGAGGCGATCGCCCGTGAAGTGCCGGCTATTGTGGCGGTTGCGCCTGAGAAGAGCGATCGATTGCGGGTGACGCAGGGCAGCCAAGAAACGCAAGTTACGATTACGGGAACGACAGAACACTATTTGAAAGTTAATCGAGCAGGGCTTGCCCAAGGTCGCTTTTTTGGGGCATTGGACGTGCAGGCCAACAATCGTGTGGCGGTATTGGGGAGTACGGTCAGCAAAACTTTATTTGGAACTCAAAACCCTTTAGGAAAAAAGATTCGCGTCAAAAACCTGAGCTTTCGCGTGATTGGGGTTCTGAAAGCACGGGGGGCTTCCCTGGGGCAAAATCGTGATGAACTGGTGTTGATTCCCCTCACCATTTTGGCAAACGAACTCGCAGGAAAACCGGAAATCAGCCGCAGTCCAAAGATAGATTTTATTTCCGTCTCAGCCCAGGATGGGCAAGATTCTAGCGCAGCGCAGTATCAAATCACGAACCTCCTGCGGCTGCGTCACAACATTTTACGGGGGGAGAATGACTTTACGGTGAGTAGCCAAAAGGATTTGATGCAAAGTGCTAATAACATCACCAATATTCTGATTCTGGTCTTGGGTGCTACAGCAGGGATTTCCCTCCTCGTGGGTGGCATCGGCATTATGAATATTATGCTGGTCTCCGTCACAGAGCGAACGCAAGAAATTGGACTCCGTAAGGCGATCGGCGCAAAACGGGCAGATATTTTGATTCAGTTCACCGTTGAAGCCGTCGTGCTCTCGACGGTCGGGGGGCTTCTGGGAATTGGGTTAGGGGTTGGGACGACCTTACTGGTTTCGGCAGTGAGTCCGCTGGGCGTGGTGATTAGTCCTGGTGCGATCGCCATTGCGGTAGGGGTATCCGGTGCGATCGGCGTAATCTTTGGGGTAATGCCTGCCCGTCATGCAGCTCAGTTAGACCCAATTGTGGCGTTGCGAGGAAGTACCTAATGACACCCTTGATTCAACTCGATCTCGTTTCTAAAACCTACGGCTGTGGCGATCTGGAAGTCCACGCTCTACGGCACGTCAGTCTAACTATCAACATCGGTGAGTACTGCGCCATTATGGGTCCTTCGGGTTCGGGTAAATCCACCGCCATGAACTTGATTGGATGCCTGGATCAGCCCAGCGAAGGGGAATATGTTTTGGACGGCGAACCTGTCGCGACCCTAGATGATGATGAACTCGCAGATATTCGCAATCGCAAAATTGGGTTTGTGTTTCAGCAATTTCATCTGTTGCCCCAACTCAATGCCCTAGAAAATGTGATGCTACCGATGGCCTATGCTGGAATCTCTCGCCCAGAACGCGAAGATCTTGCAGAAGAAGCCCTCACTCGCGTGGGACTACAGCATAAGCTCCGCAATCGCCCCCATCAGCTTTCGGGGGGACAGCAGCAACGGGTGGCGATCGCACGGGCCATCATCAATCAACCTGTTTTGCTGCTGGCAGATGAACCTACGGGTGCATTAGATTCGCGTACCAGCCAGGAAGTGATGGAGATTTTCAAGGCTTTAAATGAGGCGAACATGACTATTGTTGTGGTGACACATAGTTCAGAAGTGGCCCGCCAGAGCCAGCGAGTGATCTGGTTTCGCGATGGAGCCGTGGTTCACGATCATCTCAACCCCGCTGAATTAGGGTCTCTTGTGCTTTAGAATCAATCCTCTGGATTAGAATCCCAATCGGGGACTGTCTCAGCCGCACGCGGTAAAGGTTGCGGCTCTTTATGGGGAGAAGGCACTAATTCCAGTCTTCTTTGCTGTGGTTGCGGTGGCTTAGGCTGTCGTCGCCGCACCGTTCCTTCCTCCGTCGTTTCCTCCGCAATCACCTCATAGAGCAACGCCAACTTACTTTCATCACTGCCCCGCCGCAAAACCCGTCCCAATCGCTGCACATATTCCCGCGTTGAACCCGTCCCAGACAACACGATCGCAATCCGAGCCTCCGGCACATCCACCCCTTCATTCAAAACCCGTGAAGCCACAATGCTGGGGTACTCGCCAGACTTAAACTTGTCTAAAATCTCGTGACGTTCTTTGACTGGCGTTTGGTGGGTAATAGCCGGAATCAAAAAGTCCTGAGAAATCCGATACACCGTGGCGTTATCGTCCGTGAAAATGAGGGTGCGTTCTGGATGATGTTGTCCTAGCAGTTCAGTTAACACGCGCAATTTGCCCGCCGTCCCAAAGGCGATCGCCCGAGCCTCCCGATGGGCCAACATTGCTCGCCGTCCTGCTTTGGAACGGGCACTTTCTTTGACAAATCGCTGCCAACCGTCCAGGCTGCCGAGAAAAATGCCATTTTCCTGCAAAAAACGATTGCGGGTTTGGATCAGGGAATCATAGCGATCGCGTTCCTCCTCCGTCAACTTCACCCGAATTTGCTTGGCTTCATGTTTCGCCAACGCAATTCCCGAAAGCTCCTCGGAGGATTTGCGATAGACCTCTGGGCCAATCAGGTACTCCAGATCCGCATGTTTCCCGTCGCTGCGTTCTGGGGTTGCGGTCAGGCCCAGGCGATAGGGGGCGATCGCATACTCCGCTATGACGCGGTTAAAGCCGCTGGGCAAATGGTGGCACTCATCAAAAATCAGCAGGCCGTAGAGATTGCCTAGGCTTTCGGCATGGATGGCGGCGCTGTCATAGGTGGAGATCAGGATAGGGGTGCGATCGCGGGAGCCACCCCCTAGTAAGCCGATCTCTGCATCGGGGAACGCTGCCAGAAAATTGGCGTACCACTGGTGCATTAAATCTAGGGTAGGCACCATAATCAGCGTACTGCGCTGAATAGACTGCATTACAAGCTGCGCCAGATAGGTTTTGCCCGCTGCCGTGGGTAGCACCACCACCCCTCGTTTGCCCAATTGTTGCCATGCGGCTAGGGCTTCCTGCTGGTGCTGGTAGGGTGTCATCTCGTTACGAGAAATCAGGGTTAATTCCTGGTAGGCACGGGCCTTATCATCAATTGCGGTTTGGGCGCGATAGAGGGCGCTGACCAAGGCACGGTATTGAATGGCAGGGACACGAAATTTTTCAATGCGGTCATCCCAAGTAGCGTAATCTAACCAATCTTTTCCCCGTGGGGGCGGATGGAGGATCAACGTACCGCGATCGTAGGAAAGTTTTGGATTACGAGCCATGCCAAGCCTGAAGGGTGTCTCTTGCCTATTGTCGCTGAATCCACTCCATTCCTATACTTTTCCTATACTAAAGATGATCCTTTACGGTCAACGGCTATGGTCACGCTCCAGCTTCGGCAGCTTGTGGTTCAACCAGGCAAGAACATTCAGCTTCAAGATGTGGATTGGGATGAGTTTGAAGCCATTCTGGAAGAGCTTGGTGATAAACGCCTTTCTCGTATTGCCTATAGCGATGGAATTTTGGAGATTCGGATGCCCTTACCTGAACATGAAAAAATCAAGGTTTTGGTGGGGGATATGCTCAAAATTCTGCTTGAAGAGCTTGATATTGATAACGAGTGCTTTGGTTCCAGTACCTTTAATCGACAAGATATGGCGAAAGGCATTGAACCGGATGATTGTTTTTACATTGAAAACGCCACCCAAATGATCGGGAAAAATCGTCTCGATCTCACACTTGATCCACCACCAGATTTAGCCATTGAGGTGGATGTGACCTCTAAAACAGGATTTGACGCCTATCAAGGCTTAGGCGTACCAGAACTGTGGCGACTAGAAGGTGGAGCATTGCAAATTAGTGTTTTGCAAGAAGGGCAGTACGTCGATTCAGCATTCAGCCCTCATTTCCCAAATTGGCCGCTAAAGACCATCCTGCCCGAGTTCTTGGCGCTTTGCCAAGCTCAAGGCCGCAGTCAATCTCTAAAAGCGTTTCGTCGATGGGTACGGGAGTATCAATCTAACGTTTTGCTTAGATGAGGCCGAATGGTAGACAAGGTGATATCCACACTTTAGTGCTCTATCAACGATAGGTTAAGGTGGACATCCACACCTTAAATTAAGATCATCCTGAAACTGGGATTTTTTATGGATACCAATAATTTTCTGAAGCAAATGCTGCTGATGGGAATCGGCACCACCAGCTTTGTCGCCGATAAAATCCGAGAAGTCAGTGAAGAGTGGGTCAAGGAAGGACGGCTCAACCCAGATCAGGCCAAAGCCTTTGTAGAAGACCTAATGCAGCAGCTCCGTACTGACCCCTCAGACTGGGAAAATCAATTTCAGCGTCAGTTTCGCAACATTATGCAAGACTTTGGCGTGGCACGTCAGCCAGAAATCGATGAATTGCGCGGTAGAATTGATCGGCTAGAGCGCCAAGTGCGTGATCTAGAAAATAAATCGTGGCGGTAGATAATTTTTTGAAATACACTCCGCCAACTGTGTTATGAGGGCGCAAGGCATTGCGCCCCTACGGTGATACGGTAACTTTAAGCCCATCCACAAAGAGGAGAAAGACCTTGCAAGGGATTTTAATTAGTGCAGCAGCCTTTGTCATTTGCGTTGTTGCTTTAGTCGTTGTACAACTGACCTCAAAACCCGCTGATGCTCTGGCATCAACTGTAGCGGTCTCTTCTCCCACAACTCAACTGGTGGCGGCTGTACAACAACCCAACTCTACGGAACGATTAATTGCTATGGATGCAAACAGCAGCCCAGCTTCAGACTACGTTACAACACCCTCTGGGTTGAAATATAAGGACATTGTGGAAGGCACGGGCGCTTCCCCCACCACCGGAAAGAATGTAACGGTACACTACACCGGAACCCTCACCGATGGGTCTAAGTTTGATAGCTCCCGCGATCGCGGTCAGCCGTTCTCTTTCCCTATTGGCGCAGGCCGTGTCATCAAGGGTTGGGATGAAGGCGTTGCTACGATGAAGATTGGCGGTCGTCGTGAGTTAGTCATTCCCCCTGAGTTGGGCTATGGCGCACGGGGTGCGGGTGGGGTGATTCCGCCCAATGCAACGTTGGTGTTTGATGTTGAGCTTTTGTCTACTGACTAGACTTAGTAGATTACAAATAATGATCTTCCCAGGAAATCGTTACACTCGATCCCCCTAAATCCCCCCTTAAAAAGGGGGACTAAGACCAATTCACCC